>NZ_NSKF01000052.1:0-8055 GCF_002287015.1 Kocuria sp. WN036 | reverse complement strand
CCGGTTCCGCCCCTCGGGTTCGCCGGGCTGGTAGCCGAGGTGTTCGTTCATCTCCTCGTCCAGGGCGGCCTCGACGACCATCTTGGTCAGCTGCTTCAGCAGCCCGCCGGGACCGGTCAACGCCGCCCCGCTGGCGCGGGCGGCACGGACCAGTTCCCGGACGGTGTCTTGTTCGACCGCGCTCAGCTGCGCGTTCTCTTCCGGCTCGTCACCGGGTGTCGGTGGGCTCACGTCCACCAGTGTCTCGATGTTCTCGCTCATGTCGACCCTCCAACCCCGAACGGGGTGATTGGGCCTCTTACACCGTTACTGCGATAGTCCCGATTTCAGACGGAAAAGTTGCGACGAGAGGGCTCGCATCCCCTGGGATGCGAGCCCTCTCGTTGGAGTCTTTTCCTAGTTGCCCAGCGGGAGAAGGATGCAATCTTAGAGAAGGCTAGGTCCTGGTGTCAGTGACGGTGGAGCGGCCGCAAAGTAACGCCTGAATTGGCCGGCAACGACCGCAGCCTCGGATGTTTGACCATCGGTGGCATTTCACTTGGTTACAACCCGGATACTTTTGGTGGATGTTGGGCCTCGAGGTGAAGGGCGACAGCACCCCGCGAGTCGGACTTATGGCAGGGTGCCATCGCACTTGATGAGGCCTCCGTATTCACTCCGGGAAGCGATTCTGGGCGAGAGCTAGGGTCAGCAGCTAATCACCACATCAAGGAGATCGGCTTGGCAGATGTCCTTGCCCGTTCCGCCGTCCACTGTTTCGAATGGCACCCCGTCAGCTGCGTGCAGTGAATCCTTGCCCGCCTTTCCTTCGAGGCGATCGAAGTTGAACCCGCCCCTCAAGGTGTCGTCACCGTCACCGCCATTCAGGTAGTCGTCACCCTCGTCGCCGTTCAGGCTGTCGTCACCTGCTCGACCGTAGAGATTGTCTTTGCCAGACCACCCTCCCAAGGCGTCATTGCCGTCGCCGCCGTCCAAGGTGTCGTTGCCGCCTCGGCCGTTGAGAACGTCGTTACCCGCTGCCCCGTAGACGGCATCGTTGTCCGGCCCCCCGTCGAGGGCGTCGTCGTTACCTGCCCCGCCATTGAGGGTGTCGATGCCCTCGTTGCCCCACAGGCGGTCGTTGCCAGCTTCGCCGTTCATGGTGTCGTTGCCGGCTTCGCCGTAGAGGAGATCATGGTCAACGCCGCCCCACAGACGGTCGTTACCAGCATTGCCGATCAGGCGGTCGTTACCACCCCCGCCGAATAGGTCATCGTTGCCGCCCCCACCGTTGAGGACGTCTCTGCCGTCGTCGCCGCGGAGATCATCAGTGGCGGACCCACCCGTGACCGTGTCGTTGTCGGAGCCGCCGTTCACCTCAGCTGGAACTGGCACGTTCGCGGTAAGGGTGACGGTGTCGTTGCCGTCCCCGGCGTTCACACGGGCCAGGGTGACGTTGTTCGGGGAGCAGTACACGGTGCTCGAGGTGATCTGGTCACATCCGGCGCCTGCGGTGAGGCTGTCTCCGGTGTCCCGGACCTTGTAGCGCTGACCTTGGAGCGGGACGTTGACCACGGAGACCGTGATGTTGTTGGCCTTCCCTGAGGCGGCCTGCACCCGCAGGATCCCTCCCGTGGTCGAGACCCCGGTCGCCGCCTGAGCCGGTGCGGTCCCGACGAAAAGACAGACGCCGGCCAGCAGCCCTACGGAGAGCACCCCCGTTGCGCACCGCCTTCTGGTTCCGGCTGCTCCCCTATGTCCGGCCATGTTCTCTGCACCGTGAGCGGGTGAAAGAACGGGTAAGTTTTTTGTGCCGCGCATGATGTCACTCCATTGTTTGCACATGCATTGCATTCGGGTGTCTTGCAAGGACACTCGCTGAATTTTCATGGACCTCGTCAGAGATCGAGACTAACTTTGCTCGTAAAGGGGCCAACGAATTCACAGCCATGAATTCAGATGACGCCTTTGGAGGAATGCGCGAAACGGAATTTCGCTCCTGCCCGCACGGGGGCTCCTATAAGCCCACGATACGGCGGCTCGAGGCGCCACGGAGCTGGCAAGTCCGGGTTGGAACCACCCCTTGACCAGTGACGATGGGGTGGCGCGACGGTCGCGATGTCCGCGGACCGAGCCAGACAAGTGCATGCGGTGAATAACACTGCGGAGAAACGGGGCAGGCGTGGAACTGGACCTGGAGTGTGTGGCCAGTTTTCTAATCCTGTGCGAGGAAGAGCATTTCGGGCGAGCCGCGACACGATTGCATCTGACCTCGCCCGCGCTGTCCAAACGTCTCCAGCGTCTGGAGCATCAGATCGGCGCCCGCCTCATCGACCGCGGTCCCACCGGCACCACCGCACTCACCGCCGCAGGATGGCAATTCGCCGGTCACGCCACTGCAGTGATGGACCAGGCCCGAGCCGCCCAGGCAGCCGCCCGAGCAGCCGCCCACACCCCGATCCGGGCAGTAGTGCGCATCGGCGTCCCCGGCATCATCAGCGCTCAACCCATGACACGGTCGTTGACCGGTCCGATCCAAGCGCTGCGGAGGCGCATTCCCGGGGTCGAGATCCACTGCATCGGAGTCCCTTACGGGAGCACTCTCGATTGTCTGCTCAACGACATGGTCGACATCCTCTGGAGCCCAACGGAGATTGCACATCCAGCCCTGGAGTCCCGGCCCCTCGGCACCGTCATGCGGGTCGGCGTCGTGCCCGACCGGCACCCTCTCGCGGAGGCCGGAGCCGTCAACGTCGAGGACTTCGCAGGGCTGCCTCTGCTGCACCATGGGGCCGTGCCTCTGTCGTTGATGTCGGCTGGTTGGTTGGCAGACGTTCGCCCTCTGGCACAAGCCCGCCTGGTACCCTGCGACGCCCAAAGCGTCTCCGCGCTCCGCCAGGAGATCCTCCGTGGCCAGGGGGTGGCGGTCATGCCTCTACCCCTGGGCCTGGAGGCAGGCGCCGGGTTGCAGACGATCACGCTGCACGAGGTGCCGGTCACCCAGATCTATGCGGTGTACCGCCGCGCGGACAAGGGGCCCTTGATACAAGAAGTGCTGAGACTACTCCAAGCCATCACCTCACCCGGAGGCTTTCCGCACCTCGATACCCCGCTACCAACCTCCTGCGCGGGTGCAACCAGACTGCCCGCGACACACCTGATGACCTAGGAAACGGCACCAACCGACCCCGAAGGGAGTCAAGCCCGCCCGGATGCCCTCACGACGGGGGCGATCGTTGTCAGCCCCGTGCGAAGACACAGCAACACCCCGATCGAGCAAATCCACTGGATGTCTTGCAACCGATATGCCTCATAACCCATGGCTTGAGAAACGAGTCGCTGTCATCTTGTTCAGTTTGCTTCCTGAGTGATCAGCTCAGTGGTTACTCTGGAATATCGCCGACGGGGTTCCCTCCCGACCCGGCGTCGCGGTCCAGCCCCGGCCGTCTCGATCCTTGACCTGTGAACAGGAAAAAGGCATGACATCCTCTGTCTCCGGGGCTCTGGCAGTCGAACTGCGCCCCCATTCCCCCGCCCACTGGATCGCCACCTACTACCCCATGGTGGAGACTCCCGCCGGCCGCTGGGCCGACGTCACCTGGATCCTGCATCAATGCCGGATACCCCCTCCCGCTTCTGTTGCACTGCCTCGGGCGCAATGGCTGGAGCTGCGCAGCCCCGATCCGGGTCACCACGGTTACGCCAACCACCCTGCGTGCAGGGCGGCCCTGGCGAGCGGCTACGCGGCAGCGCTGGCCGTCTACATCGCCGAGGCCGATGACGTTCCCGCACCGACCCAGCAGGACCAGCAGCCTCGAGCCGGTACGGTCGTCGTCCCGGCCGGACAGCTCTCGGAGTGGGTGCTCGAGGACCTCGACGAGGAGACCATGCAGATTCCCAGGTGACCCTGCCGTTGGCCACCCCGTCATCACCGCCGCTTTCCTGCACCGGCCCTGCACCGGTCGACAGGTTTGGGTGCGCCCTGTGGGAGCGGTGCTACCACCACCCCGTGATGAGCAAGCCTGTGCGGCGGGTCAGTAGGTGATGAGTTCGTGGGCGGCGCGGTCGAGGACATTGCGCTGGAGGCGGGACAGGTGCAGGGCCTCGTGCAGGTAGGCCTGCATCTCCACCTCCCCGCCGTCGCGCCCGAGGTCGTAGTGGTGCCGGCTTGAAGCAGGGGACGGTGGTTCCACCGCCGTCCCGGACGCAGGGCCCGGAGCGTTCCGAGCCACGCGCTGCCCCCTGTCAGGTCCGTGGTGCTGCGGCCGGCTCACCACCCTCCCCTGGCGGGAAGGAGAGGAGGCGTCCGGTCGTGGTGCTCGCCACACGAGGCAGGCGCTCGGAACGACCCGGCCGCCGCCTGCGGTTCAGCACCACCACGAATCCCGTGGGGTCCTGGGGGGTCAATTGCTGATGGCCGGGGCGGCGCAGATGTAGGTGGTCTCCAGCGCCTGGGCGGCCAGGAACCGGGCGGTGTCGGCGCGGGTGATCGAGGGCCCCACCACGTCCCGGTGGGTCATCCCGACGTGGCGGACCCCGCGTACCGGTCCGTCCGTCAGCGGCGCGTGGCGCACGAGCGTCCAGCTCAGTGCGGAGGAGGCGATGGCATGGAAGTCGGCGGCCGCCTCCCGGCACAGCTGGGGGCACCACCCCTGCCATAGCAGCCGGGCGGTCCGCCGCCAGGTGTCCGGGTAGCGGGTGTGGTCGACCAGGGTCGCCGGCTGCAGACCGATGTACCGGGTGCGCCCGTGGCCGGCCATGCTGTCCACGATGGCGCGGGTCGCGTCCACGGTGAGGTTCGGCCGCCGCCGGCTGCGTGCGGCGCACAGCACGTCGATCACCACCTCGTTGTCCGCCACAGCCGCGTCGATCACGGCCGCGTCCAACGGGTCCCCGACGCGCAGGTGCACCCGGTCGGCCCACTCCGCCGGTGCCTGGGCCGGATCAGTGAGCACGGCGCTGACCCGGTGTCCCCGGAAGACGAGGTCCGTGACGGTCTCACGGCCGACGTCCGTGTCCGCCCCGAACACCACGACCTTCACCGAGCGTCCCACCCGGCACGTGCCGCCCGACCGGTCCCGCTGAGCAGACCGCCCTCGGCCCGCGGCCGCCGGTCGGTGATTGCCCCTGGTTCCGGCAGCACGAGCTTCACCCGCCCCCCGGGACGATCGCGGCACTGCTGGTCGATGCCGGCGCGCAACAGCGCCACGGCCGCCGGTCCTGGGGGACCGCCCGCGGTGAGTTCGACGAGGACCTCCGCGGCGGGGGTGAGGGTGCGAGCCCGCTCGATGACCGGGTGCAGGGCCTGTTGGTTGGCGGCGCTCAGGCACCCGGTGACGATCAGGCGCAGGTGCCGGCCGTCGAGGTCCACGCGCACCAGCACAGAGAGTTTGGGGTCGGACACAGCAGATCTTTCACGGCGGTCCCCCGGGAAGAGGGAGGGTGGGGCCGGCTGTTCGACCACGTCACAGCCTAGACCATTCCCGACGCGACAGCCGGGGAATGGATCTGCCCGGACATCTCCCCGGCACCAGTGATCGGGGACGCCGTGCCGGTCCGGGTGTTGCTCCGGCGGATCCTTGCTGGCGTATCGTTGAGGACGAGGGACGGCCGAGCACTGTTGGTCCCCTGCACGGGGTGACGCCCAGGCTCGCGCGTCCTGCGTGGGCCCGGAATTGCCCGACCGACCGGGGAGCCCCCAATGGAACCCACTACCGCTGCTGCAGCAGACGCCACCGATCTGAGCGCGGTCTTCGCCCGGATCCAGGGGATGCTGCTGAGCCAGGAATCAGCTCAGGCCGCTGCCGCCCAGCTCGCCCTGGCGGCCCGGGATCTGATCGACTCCGCGGCCGGGGCCGGGGTCTCGCTGATCGACGAGACCGGACGCCGGACCTCCACCGCGGCCACCGACACCCTGGTGCAGACCGCCGACACAGCCCAGTACGAGCTCGGGCTCGGCCCGTGCTTGAGCGCCTGGGCCACCGAGTCCGTCCAGCGCCTTGAGGACACCGCCGCGGATACTCGGTGGCCGGAGTGGTCCCGCACGGCGGCCGGGGCTGGGATCGCTTCGGTGCTCAGCGCCCCGGTGCTCTACCGGGACAACTGCCTGGGGGCGATGAAGATCTACGCCACCGCCGGGAACGCGTTCAGCGCCCGGGCGGAGCAGCAGCTGGTGCTGCTGGCCTCCGCCGCCGGCACCCTGCTCGGAGCGGCCCAGGGCAGTGACACCCCGCACCGGCTCAGCGCCTCGCTGCAACAGGCCATCACCAACCGCACCGCGGTGGAGACCGCCACCGGGATGCTGATGGAGCGCCACGCCACCGATCAAGAGACCGCCCGGCGGATGCTGATCGGCGCTTCCCAGGCTCAGGGCCGGCCGTTGGCGCAGATCGCGCGCCGGGTCGTGGAACGAGCCGTGGACACGACCAGCTGAGGAGTGCGGTGGCGATGGACGACAGTGCTGCAGGCCGCCAGCAGGCCCACCTGGTGCGCCAGGCCCTCGAGGCCGCCGGGATCGAGGTGGGGCAGCTGTGGATGCACTACTTCAGCATCGGCGGTGACGCCGGGGAGATGGAGGTCGATGCCTTTCTCCACCACTCCCTGACCCTGCCGGTCCTGCAGCGCGATCTGCTGGCACATGCCACCAACGAGCTCCTGGACGAGCAGCGGCCCCAGCGGATCCCGCAGACCTCTGACCTGCTCGACCACGACGACCAGGACGGCACCGGGCAGGACGAGCACAGCACTCGGGACCAGGACAGCGCAGAGGAGTCCTGACGCGCCCCTGCACGAGCAGGTGACCTCAGCGGTCCCGGGACCGCGGTGCAGAACGGGCGGGCCGGCGCGGCAGCGAGAGTTCCCCGGTCTCGACGACCTCGGTGGCGAGCTCGGCCAGCTTCCGGTTGCTGTCCTGACTGGCCACCCGCAGCAGCTCGTGGGCCTGGTCCCGCGTGAGCTTGTGCTGGGCCATCAGCACCCCGATCGCGGTGCCGATCTCCCGATTGGACCGCAGCGCGGCCTCCAGGTTCTCGGCCCGCTGCCGGCTCAACTCCATGGACACCGCCCACCCGGCGTGGGTGGCCAGCAGCGTGCCCGCCCACTGGGTGTGCGCATCGAAGGCGTCGGTGACGTCGGAGTAGAGGTTCAGTCCCGCGATCAGCTCCGGATCCGACACCAGGGTCAAACGGTAGGCCAGGGCGCTGCGCACCCCGAACTCCGCGGCGGCCCGGGCCCCGTACACCGGCCACCGGGGGTCGTGGGCCAGATCCGGCGAGCAGTGCACGCTGTCCTCCAGCACGGTGTCCACGCACGGGCCGCCCCCCAGCTCGTACTGCAGCGCGTCCGCCGCGCACGCCGTCTCTCCGGTGGTGGCCAGGGTGCGGAACTTTCCCTGGCGCAGCGTGGTGATGCTCGCCCATCGCACCCCCGGCAGGGTCTGCACTGCGTACTCGATCACCGCTTCCACGAGGGTGTCGGCCGACGCATTGCGCAGCTGTTCCCCCAGGCCCACCAGCGCATCGGCGATCTCGGTCAGTCCGACGGGGTCGGCCTGCGACGTCCGGTCCGAAGAAGCCATGACTACCCCCAAAAAAACATCCGGTGGCGACCACGCACCCTGGATTCTCTACGCCTCACTCCTGAAGCACTCCCCAAGTCTATCCATCCCGGACACCGCCACAGCGTGGCTGCCGTCGTCCGCGCGCTCAACGGCACATGCCCGGCCGTCGAAACCCGCGCACAGCCCCACCTCCCGTTGCGGGCAGGGTGCTACGACGTCGGGGGCCCGCAGCGATCCCTGTGCCCCGGTGTCGGAACTGTTGCGACCGCGGGACTGTAAGAAAAACGGTGTGTGAGGGTCCGGCCTGATCCGAAAGGAGACGGCCGTGTCAGAGTCCACGACCGAGATGACAGGCACGATGATCGATCCCGTGACGGGAGAGATCATCGATCAGAAGGACCTCGCCGAGCGGCTGCTTGCCCAGGCGAAGGAGCAAGGAGTGAGCCTGGTCGGCCCGGGCGGGCTGCTGAACCAGCTGACGAAGAACGTGCTGGAAACCGCCCTGGAAGCCGAACTGA
>NZ_NSKF01000051.1:0-10391 GCF_002287015.1 Kocuria sp. WN036 | reverse complement strand
CCGGTTCCGCCCCTCGGGTTCGCCGGGCTGGTAGCCGAGGTGTTCGTTCATCTCCTCGTCCAGGGCGGCCTCGACGACCATCTTGGTCAGCTGCTTCAGCAGCCCGCCGGGACCGGTCAACGCCGCCCCGCTGGCGCGGGCGGCACGGACCAGTTCCCGGACGGTGTCTTGTTCGACCGCGCTCAGCTGCGCGTTCTCTTCCGGCTCGTCACCGGGTGTCGGTGGGCTCACGTCCACCAGTGTCTCGATCTTCTCGCTCATGTCGACCCTCCAACCCCGAACGGGGCGATTAGGCCTCTTACACCGTTACTGCGATAGTCCCCCGAAACCAACGAACCGGGTGTGAGATAGGCCTGGCCGGCACTTGCCGCCTTCGCCACTGAGAGGGACGCATCGGGTTGGGGTCGCTCTGCGACGGAGGGACCCATGCCGCCGTTTTCGGCCTGGCCCGTGCCTGGTGCGGACGGAACTGGTCCTTCACGGTGGAGGGGTGATGCCGGTGGGATTCAGAAGGCTTTCAACGGCGGGTAGGGGGCGACGCCGCCAGAAGGGCAAGCGCGCCCACCAACTGTCTGCGATGACAGGGACTGCCCCACGTTTCGCTGATCCGCTCCAAGGGCTCCAGAGTCTCCAGTCCGGTGTTTTGATTCTGTGCAGGGAACGTGAAGACCGTCGATGTCAGGGGATGGACGGTCTTCAGGGTCATGGCGGATACGGGGTGGGATGTGTGAGGCCGTGGTTGCTTGTTAGTGGAGGTGCTCGCCGAAGAAGTCGAGGATGCGTTGCCAGGCGTCCTCGGCCTCCGGCTGCGAGTAGGCCAGCCCGGCGGTGCGTTCAACAAAACGCAGAGGCCTGGGCGTCTTCCAGTCATTCATAAAGGAATGACCCACGGCCGGGTACTCCTTCACGTCTCGTGCCACCCCACCCTCGGCCAGGAACCTCTCCAGCTCATCGGCCGCCCCGGGCAAGGCGCGGTCCTCGGCGCCGTAGCTGGCCACGACAGGGCATGACCGGGTCAGTGACGCCTTGTCTGTGGGCATCGACCCGTAGTTGGGGGCGGTCGCGTTGAACACCCCTCGTGGTGCCAGCAGGAGGCAGAAGCCGCCACCCATGCAGAACCCGACCGATCCCACCTTCCCGGAGCAACGATTATCGGCCACGAGGTGGTCGCGGGCGGCGAGGATGTCTTCGACAGCTCTCCCCTTGCCGCTGGACAGCGATCGGAAGGTGCTCACGACGCAGGCCGGCCTGCGCCCGCGCCGGTACAGGGCCGGGGAGAGGGCCAGGTAGCCGTTAGCCGCGAAACGGTCGGTGATGGACTTGATGTCCTCGGTCAGACCGAAGGCGTCGTGGACCACGACCACCCCCGGCCAGGGCCCCTCCCCGGCGGGAACGGCCAGATAACCCGGCAAGGGGCCAGCCGGGGCGGGAAAGGACATCATCGACATAGCAGCGATGCTAACCCCGCCTGAGGCGCCCCGGAGGACCGTGTTAATCACCGGCCACCGGCAGCCTCGCCACCACGGAAGTTGTTAGGGGTGGTGTTGTGACGTGGGAATCGGTGGTGCCCGGCGTCAGTGCTACGGGTGGTTGCTGGCGGGTCCGGCCCCGCTGAGGTCGCCCGGTCGACGCGGGCTTGGCGGCTGGATACCCCTCGACGCGAGGACACCCCACCAGCTGCAACAGTTGGCGAGTCCGGCGACGTCGCGGGCTGCCCGGTTCAACCTGACGGAGCAGGCGTCGTCCCCCGACTCGGCGTCGACGGTGCCAGGGCTCGTTGCACATGATCGGCGAAGCGCCGCCACTGGGCGGGGTCTTGTTGCCGTGCGTGGTCGAGGCCGGTGGCGCAGCCGGTGACGAGGATGGTCACGTCCTCCACGTTGACGTCGGGGCGCAGCGCTCCGACGTCCTGCATCCGAGATACGAGAGCGCCCATCGCTGCGCGAACCTCGGCCTCGGCCGAGCCCAGACCTGGAATGAGCTCTCCGCACAAAAGGCTCAGGGTCATGCGGTCCGTCCGGAGCCGCTCGAAGAGGTCCTCCAGGAAAGCCGGCCACGCCGCGGCGCCGTGCTGGGCCGCGTCCGCCACGGCCTCGGCGACCCGCTGGGAAACCCAGCTGAGCAGATCCTGACCCACCGCGGTGAGCAGGCCCGACTTGGAGCCGAAAGCCCGGTAGACGGTGGCGTTCCCGACTCCCGCCCGTTGGGCTATCTCGGGAATGGTGGCCCTCGCACCCCGGTCGGCGAACACCGCACGCGCGGAGAGCAGGACGGCTTCAGTGTTGCGTGCCGCGTCCGACCGTCCTCGTGCCCCCGTCACAGGAGGCGCTGGGTTGGGCTCGACGGCCATCAATGGGCCTCGCCAGGGGCCGGCAGGTCCGGGTAGGTCACTCCCGTCAGGTCCTCACTGACCTGCCAGAGCCGGGCGGCAACGGCGTCGTCGCCTGCAGCACGGGAGCGGCTGACGAGCACCGGGGCCCCGCGCCCCTGGCCGAGGCCGCCAGGCCCGTAGTACTCGCCGCCGCGGACCTCGGGCATCGTCGCAGCGCGCAGGGACGGCAGGGCCGCGGCGGCGGCGGGCTGCGCAATGCCCGACTCCAGGGCACGCACCACCGTGCGCAACGGGCCCGCAGGACCAGTGAACCCGCTGGTGAGGTTGGTGCTCGCAAAACCTGGGTGCGCCGCGACGACGGTCACAGTATCGCCCGCCGCCCGCAGCCGCTGATCCAGCTCGTGGACGAACAGCAGGTTCGCGAGCTTGCTTTGCCCGTACCGCGCCCACCGCCGGTAGCTGCCCACCCCCTGCAGGTCGTCGAAGTCGATGCGCCCAAACCAGTGCGCGTTGCTGGAGACGACCACGACCCTGCCCGCCTCCGCTTGGCGCAGGGCCGGCAACAGCAACCCGGTGAGGGCGAAATGGCCGAGGTGGTTGGTGCCCAGCTGGCGCTCGAAGCCGTCAGCCGTCCGACCCTGGGGGACGGCCATGATGCCGGCATTGGCCACCAGCAGGTCCAACGGGCCGTCCCACGCCGAGGCGAACGCACGCACCGAGGAGAGGTCGGCCAGGTCCAGCTGTCCGAGCCTGGCAGTGCTCGACCCCGTCTCCTCGACCAGCTCGGCCAGAGCCCGCTCACCACGCCGCGGATCGCGGCAGGCCAGGGTCACCACCGCGCCCCGACGGTCCAGCTCGATCGCGGTGCGCAACCCGATGCCGCTGTTCGCGCCGGTGACCACGGCCGTGCGCCCGGCCAGAGAGGGGATGTCGGCCAGCGACCAGGCCGGAGATGTCGTCGTGTTCGTCATGACCTGACCATAGCCGAAACGGACTGACGGTGTCCGCTTCGGGGCGGCACCGCACCGTCGGGGCCGCATCTCGCGCCCACCCGAGCATCGGCATGCCCCTGACCGATACAACTATCGGACCGGTCACAGACCGGACCCCCAGAACGAATCTGGTCCGGGGTTTCCAACTACCGGCGGATCGCCGGCCATCCCGCTCCGAAGCCTCACCAGGGTGCTGTTCCGAGGCCTCTTCGTCGGCGCTCTAGGTACAGCATCGCTCACCCTCGTCATTACCGGGCTCCAGTGGTTGGGAATCAGGTGCGGGCACTGCCGGAGGAAGTCACCAAGCGTGAAGCGCGACTGGTCTCCGCCCGGCAGGAGGCCGAGGACGCCCGGAGGCGTTCCCGACTGTGCTGGCCTTGCTGGGCCACGTGTGGCGTGCCGGGCGATGGCTGGCCAGGCAGTGCATAGGCTGTCCGGATGGATGAGACACCGCCGACCGGTTCTCAGCGGCGGCTGTTGTCCCAGATCTTGCTCCACAGCGGCCCGCTGGCACCGGTGCTGAAAGAACAGTTCGATTCCTTGAGGATCACCGAGGCCCAGGACTGCGGTTGCTTCGACTTCACCGTGGACCCGAACACGCCCCGGCTTCCGGAGAACACCGAGTGTCCGCTGTGGTTCCACGCTGTCAGCGACGCCACCCCCGTTGAGGCCTTGGGCGTGTATCTGTGGCACGAGCAGGGCCACGCCGGCGGGGTGGAGATCACCTGGGCCAACGCCGATCACCACCCACCTCTGGCGGAGTTGCGCATCGAGGATGCTTGAGGCCCACCCAACGCAGTCGGTTGCCCGTTCTGTCGGCGCCTGCTGGGTAGGGTGCGGGAATGAGGCTTTCGTATCCGGTGTGGGTCCGGTTCAACGGTTGCGACCGTGCACTGATTTGGCAGACCGATGACGGCACCCAGGTCACTGAGGAGGACATCGACGCGGTCCTCGTCTTGGACGGGAGAATCGTCACCGCTTTCACCACCGAGGACCTCACCACCGTGGCCGCCCGGCACGGCCTCGAGCTGAAGGACAGCGATGGGGCCGTGCAGGTTCTCGACGACGTCGAGGAGCTGCTGGAGCTTCTCGCCTCCGAAGAGATCCGCGCGCAGGTGTTGGATGCGTGGAATCTGTTCGCCGACATCGCCCGCAGCGTCTCGGCCACCCTCGATGACACCGGAGAGGCGTGGCAGCAGTGCTACGACAAGCTGTTCTTCGGCAACAACCTCCCCCAGCGTCACCCCTGCCGGGGAGGACTACCGGCCCTGCTTCACGGTCGAGGAACAACGGCTCATCCGAGATGTCTTCATCCGTGGCCGCGCCATTCTCGCCACTCACCTCTGAACCAGGGCGGACCAACCCCGCGACACGGTGAAGGCCGGTGCGCCCTGGCCGATCAGGTGGGCGCGGGGCGCCCGGTGCGCACCCGCGGCCCGGGATGGGCGTTGCCGGACGGGCGAGAGGCGCGGTCTTCCGCCGCCGGGGTGATCCGGGGCAGAATCTGATCACTCGAGGACCTCATGAGCGCTGTCGCCCCAGCGCGGCGGGGTCCTCAGCCGATCCGCATCACGATCCCGGTACCTGGCCGGGAGAGATCCGAAGGAAGGAGCTGCGATGAACCCCGATGAGTGCCCGGCCTGTGACACCGGCGTCCTTGCCACCTGGCAGGTGAACGCCACGAACGAGACCATCCGCGTGTGCGATGAGTGCGACGGCGTGTGGGAGGCCACCGATGAGCTGCCGGGCCCGCCCCTGACGACCATCGAGCAGTTCCTCCTCCTGCGCAGCCGGCCGCCGCTGTGGAGCGAGCTGCACCGCCTCGACGAGGCGCCCGCCTCGTGAGCAAGCCATGGGCTGCCACCACGGGTGACTCGGCGTGGGCGCAGTACCAGCGCACCGCGCGGCTGAGCAGCACCACGCTGATCCTCAAGGGCGGACCGATTTTTGACCCCGTCAAGGTGGCCGCCAATCCTCAGGACTACCTGCTGGACATTTTCGAGCACGAGGCCGAGGTAGCCGCGTTGTGGTAGTCCCGTCGGCGTTGGGACCGGGACTGGAGCGAGGACGAGATCCGGCTGCGCTACCAGGGGGTCGAGCTGTTGCCGTTGGGGGTGGTGGATCACGTCTCGGCGCTGTGGTGCTACCTGCTCCATGTGGTCGAGGAGTTCCTGGACACCGGCCGCGGGGAGACCTCCTACCCGGACCAGCCGCTGCCGGTGGTGCTGGAGACGGTCAAGGGCAAGGTGTTCTTCTCCACCGACGAGACCCGGGTGATGGTGGAGCCCGCCCCGTTCCTCGACTCGTTGCTCGATGAGGCGCAGCGGTTCTTCGCCTGGGCCGAGCGCAACCTCGCTGAGCCGCCGATGGACCGGGAGGTCGCGCAGCTACGGGAACGGCTGGCTCAGCTGTAGGGCCCTGGCGTTGAGCAACAACTCGTCCGCGGCTTCCTTTCCTGTGACCGCACCAACCCCATCCTCACCCCCTGATCCCACCTGTGGAACGGGCCAGAAGCCGCTTCACATATGGCCGGTCGTCGGTCCGACGGTTCTCGTGCGGAGGGGGGCAGGCACGAGCTTGTCCGTCGGATCCGGTCTTTGACAGCGCGGTGAGCGCCCCGGAGAACGGTGACACAGGTGGGCGATCGCGACGGTGGATCGCGGAGGATGCCCGGTCCCCTGCGTGCCGGTCCTTGCCGAGGCCGGGAATCAGCGGATGTCCGCGACGCGTGGTGCATGCCGGAAGAGGGTCGGTGGCCCGAGCGAGGCGCTCGAGCCACCGACCTTCGGGTGGGTATCGGTGGTGGTCAGCCGCGGGTGACGGGGATCTTCTTGGTCCCGGGCAGCTGGTCGGGTGCGGTCACCGGGGCCCGGACCTCGAGCACCCCGTCCTTGTAGGTCGCGGTGATGTCCTCCTCCTTGGTCCCGGCCGGCAACGGCAGGGTGCGCACGAAGGAGCCGTAGCGGAACTCCGAACGGTAGGTGGCCTTGTCCTTGTGCTCGGACTTCTGGCGGCGCTCGGCCCGCAACCGCAGCATGTCGTTGACCACGGTGAGCTCCACGTCCTGCTGCGGGTCGATGTCGGGCAGCTCCGCTCGGATCACCATGGCCTCGCCGTCCTGGAACTCCTCGACCTTGGGCCAGGACACCTGCAGGTCCGACGGCACGTCGCCTTCCAGCAGTCGGCGGAAAGGCTCCAGCATGTCGAGAGCTTCCCTGCTCCTCGGGCCCGGCCCCGGCGTCGTCGGGGCGGCCCGTCAACCGGAGGCCGTGGACCCGTCGAACGGGGGCCGGAGGTGCTCTCACAGGGACGTTTCCAGGATAAGCACCGGAGGCGGGGCGCAAAAGGTCTGTTTCCGGCGCCGGTGAAACGTCATCCGCGCCGGCCGTGGTTCCACGTTCATAGGGGAAGTCGTCGGCGCAACGGCCGGCTGTGGGGCTCGCCCGGTCCTCGACCACCGGTCGGGGACCGGGGCGGCTTGCCGATCAGATCCCTGGCTGCACGTTGTGCGGTGGCTGGGCTGTGCTGCCTGCCCAGGATTCGAACCTGGAACCCCCGGTGCCAGAAACCGGTGCAACTACCAGTTGTGCTAGCAGGCACCGCCCACAGGGTGGGCGAGGATTTCAACGTGGGATCGGGGTGCGCCCATTCCCAGGCTCCGGTGTCCGTGCTGGGTCGGGGCTGATTCGAGGACCCGAGGTCCACTGCGGGGTGGCAGTGCTCCCCGGGTGGGTCCCGGCGTGTGGCTCGGTACGACCTGGTTCAGGTGCCTGGTCATAGGCCGGGGGTGAGGAACGAGTGTCTCGGTGGAGGGGTGATGCTTCCGCGCAAGAATCTTCAGCTGGTGGACGGGGCGGCTGCGTCGGTGCCAGCGGTGAGGATGGCCAAGGACGCGGCCACGGAGTGATCGGGTTCTGCCGGTGGGGCGGTGTAGGCGCGCAGGATGAGCACGGACTTGCCGGCCACTTCCAGGGGTGCGTCGGCGGCCACGAGGCTGGTGCTGGCGCTCTTGCCGGCGGTGTCCAGGACGATCTCCCACTCCACGGCGTATTCGGCCGGTGGAAGGATGAAGGTCACGGGCCCGTCGTGGGAGTTGAAACACAGCAGGAAGTTCACGTCCGTGATGGTGCGTCCGCGCCAGTCCTTGCCGATGGCCGCCCCGTTGTAGAAGACGCCCAGGGCGCGCGCCAGCGGCTGGCCCCAGTCAGCGGGCACCATGGGGGAGGCATCGGGGTTCAGCCACACGATGTCGGGCAAGGGTTGGCCCTGCTCGCGGTCCACGGGCCGGCCGCTGAAGAACCGGTTGCGCCGGAACGTGGGGTGCTGACGGCGCAGCCGGGCCACGGCGGCGACGAACTCGGCCAGGGGGCCGTCCATGGTTTCCCAGTCGATCCAGGTCAGCTCGTTATCCTGGCAGTAGGCGTTGTTGTTCCCGCCCTGGGTGCGGCCCAGCTCGTCCCCGTGCACCAGCATCGGCACTCCTTGGGAGAGCAGCAGGGTGGCCAGGAAGTTGCGTTGTTGCTGGGCACGTAAGGCGAGGACCTGCGGGTCGTTGGTGGGGCCTTCCACCCCGCAGTTCCAGGAGCGGTTGTGGGACTCCCCGTCGTTGTTGCTCTCACCGTTGGCCTCGTTGTGCTTGTCGTTGTAGGAGACCAGGTCGCGCAGGGTGAAGCCGTCGTGGGCGGTGACGAAGTTGATCGAGGCGAACGGGCGGCGCCCGGAGGACTCGTAGAGATCCGCCGAACCGGCCAGCCGTGAGGCGAACTCCCCGAGCGTCGCAGGGGCCCCACGCCAGAAGTCGCGCACCGCGTCGCGGTACCTGCCGTTCCACTCCGTCCACTGCGGCGGGAAGTTCCCCACCTGATAGCCCCCGGGGCCGATGTCCCAGGGCTCGGCGATCAGCTTGACCTGGGAGACCACCGGGTCCTGCTGGACCAGGTCGAAGAAACTGGCCAGCCGGTCCACGTCGTAGAACTCCCGGGCCAAGGTCGCGGCCAGGTCGAAGCGGAAGCCGTCCACGTGCATCTGCGTCACCCAGTAGCGCAGGGAGTCCATGATCAGCTGCAGGGAGTGCGGGTGGCGGACGTTGAGGGTGTTGCCGGTGCCGGTGTAGTCCATGTAGTACTGCTTCTCGTCTTCGACCAGCCGGTAGTAGGCGGAGTTGTCGAGGCCCTTGAACGCCAGGGTGGGGCCCAGGTGGTTGCCCTCGGCGGTGTGGTTGTACACCACGTCGAGGATCACCTCGATCCCGGCCTGGTGCAGGGACCGGACCATGGCCTTGAACTCCTGGACCTGCTGGCCCGGTTCGGCGGTGGAGCTGTAGGCGTTGTGCGGGGCGAAGAACCCGATGGTGTTGTAGCCCCAGTAGTTGGACAGGCCCTTCTCCAGCAGGCCCCCGTCGTGGACGAACTGGTGCACCGGCATCAGCTCGATCGCCGTCACCCCGAGCTTCGTGAGGTGGGCGATCACCGCCGGGTGGGCGAGCCCGGCGTAGGTCCCTCGCTCTGCGGCCGGGACCTCGGGGTGGCGCATGGTCATACCCTTGACGTGGGCCTCGTAGATCACCGAGTCGTGGTACGGGATCCGCAGGGGCCGGTCGCCCTGCCAGTCGAAAAACGGGCTGATCACCACCGACCTCATCGTGGAGGCGGCCGAGTCCTCGGCATTGAATGATCCGGGATCCCCGGGGTAGTGGGAGAACACCGCCGGACTCCAGCGCACGTCTCCGCTGATGGCCTTGGCATAGGGGTCCAGCAGCAGTTTGGCCGGGTTGCACCGCACACCGCGGGTGGGGTCATAGGGGCCCTCCACGCGGTACCCGTACTTCTGACCGGGGATCACGTGCGGCAAATAGCAGTGCCACACGAAGGCGTCCACGGCCTCCAGCGGGATCCGGTGCTCGGAGCCCTCGGCGTCGAACAAGCACAGGTGCACGGCCGTGGCCGTCTCACTGAACACGGCGAAGTTCGTGCCGTTGCCGTCGTAGGTCGCCCCCAACGGATAGGGGCTGCCCGTCCACACATCCATTCTTGTCCTCCGCCGCCTCGAACCGGTCAGCCACCCGCAGCAACATCCCGTGATCCTGCCGGCTTCGGCCCCGCCGATCACAGGGGCACGAATCCTCTTCCCGGCGACCCCACCATAATGCGGCGGCCACGGCCGCAGGACGGCGACCGCGCTGAGGCACCGTATGCGGGGCCGCCGACGGATACTCCCCACCAGGATTTGGTCGCCCCCTTGATCTGGTCGGTCCCGTAACCAGTACTGCAAAGAACCGGCTGGCGCAGAAGTTGCCTTGTTCGTAGCTGCTGATCGTTCCTACTCTGAGGCTCCGGTCAGGCTCGGCTCACTGCCCGAACACGCACCTGAAAGGGCGCTGCGCCAGGATCACGGTAGGACAGCTGGCGCGGGCCGGTGTCATCGGCAGGTGCCACGAGCAACGCTAAATCATGTGCGTTGGCGTTGCTGCAGGTCGGGCGTGCAGTAGGCGGCCGTGAACCGTCACGGGTTTGATGCCGCTTCCTTTCGATGAAGGATGAGGACATGCCCAAGAAGTACGACGCCGAGTTCAAGGCCCGAGCGGTGCGCATGGTGCGCGAGCACCAGCAGGACTATCCGTCGCTGACGGTGGCCTGTCAGCAGATCGGTCAGCAGCTGGATCTGGGGCGGGAGACGCTGCGCAACTGGGTCCGTCAGGCCGAGATCGACTCCGGGGACCGGGATGGAGTCACCACGGCCGAGGCCGAAGAGATCAAGCGGCTCAAGGCCGAGAACAAACGGTTGCGCGAGGCCAACGAGATCCTGCGCAAGGCCTCGATTTTCTTCGCGTCAATGTCATCGTAGGAAGTGCCGGCGGGGTTGGCTCGTTTATTCGCTGCCCTCGATCTTGGTGGGCTTGTCCGCGATGTGCCGCCCCGCCGGTCCGGCCGGGCGAGGTCCGGGTGTGGCCTGATAGGAGCGTGCGCTGTTCGGCGTCCGATTGAGGCGTGCCCGCCGGGGGCTCGTCCTGCCCTTCGATCAGGCACGAGGAGCACACGGAGGTAGCCATGGTCACCGTCGTGGGTATC
>NZ_NSKF01000050.1:0-11593 GCF_002287015.1 Kocuria sp. WN036 | reverse complement strand
GCCGGCGACAACGCGGCCATGGAGAGCTTCTTCGCACTACTGCAGAAGAACGTCCTGGACCGCCGTCGCTGGGCCACTCGCCAGGAGCTGCGGATGGCGATCGTGGTCTGGATCGAACGCACCTATCACCGGAGGCGACGCCAAGCCGCGCTCGGGAGATTGACCCCCATCGAGTACGAGACCATCATGACCACACCAGCCCTTCAGGCTGCCTGACCCAACCTGTCACCTATCGGTGCATCAGTCCCCAGCGTGACCTCACGGCGGCGGGCGGTCTCGAGGACGCTCGTCCACCCCTGGAGCATCCGGCGCTCGAGCCTTTCGTCCACCTCATCAGCCGTCCACCAGTACGCCTGGTTGCCCTGGACCCACTCGAAGTAGGAGACGATGACGCCTCCCGCGTTGGCGAGGATGTCCGGGACTACCAGGACGCCCTGGGTGTGCAGCTGCCGGTCGGCTGCGGCCGTCGTCGGACCGTTGGCTCCCTCCACGACGATTCCTGCACGCACACGGTGCGCGTTGCCCACGTGCAGCACGCCCTCCACCGCGGCAGGGATCAGCAGATCGACGTCGAGCTCCAACAGCTCATCGGAGCCGATCGCATCAGCTCCCTCGAAACCGATGACCGACCCCGTCCGCTCCGCATGCGCCAGCAGGCGCGGGACGTCCAGCCCGCTGGCCGCGTGGACCGATCCGTACTGGTCCCCCACGGCCACCACCCTCACCCCGGCCTCGGCGAGGAACTCGGCCGCGCCCGCCCCGACCTTGCCGAAGCCCTGGACCGCGGCAGTGCTCCCGTGTGGCCGCAGGCCGCGGTGGGCCAGGGCTGCGAGGGCGATGTGCACCACTCCTTTGGACGTGGCCGAAGAGCGGCCCAGCGACCCACCCAGGCTGACCGGCTTGCCCGTGACGACAGAGGGCACGGTGAAGCCCACACTGGTGGAATAGGTGTCCATCATCCACGCCATCGTGCGCTCGTCCGTGCCGATGTCCGGGGCGGGGATGTCTCGTTCCGGACCGATGATCGGCAGGATCTCACTCGTGTACCGACGGGTGACCCGCTCCAGCTCCGCCGGGGAGTAGTTACGGGGGTCGATGGTGACTCCACCCTTGGCCCCGCCGTACGGGACGTCCAGCAGGGCGCACTTCCAGGTCATCCACATGGCAAGCGCGCGCACCTCGTCCAGCGTCACGTGGGGGCTGAACCGCACCCCTCCTTTCGCCGGCCCGCGGGAGAAGTTGTGCTGCACCCGGTGCCCTGTGAACACCTCCACGGTGCCGTCATCACGCCGCAGCGGGATGCTCACCGACATCTCACGGCGGGCCCGGGCCAGCATCTGGTGCTGGCCCGGCCCGTAGGAGGAGGGTCTCGACGGCGGCCTTCAGCTGGCTGAGGGCGTCGTCAAGCGGGTTGGCCGAGAGCTCGGCGGGGACAGAAAGTGCGGTTGTCGTCGTCATTGACCTCGTGTCCTGGGATTCGGAACCAACCAGGCACGTGCCTGATTGTTTACAATCCTACGTTATTGAATCCTCCGAGGACACCCCGTCCCGCCGACGTGGGGCTTCGAGTCAGACCGTCTCGGCGCGGGCGAAGCTGAGCGTCTCCCCGCGCGCACCGCCCATCCAGACGTCCTGGCACGCGGCGGCGAACTCCTCCATCCCCTCCTCGATCGTCGCGAAGACGTTGCCCGGCACCCATCCCACGTCGCCATTCACCAAAAGGTTGTTGCGCCCGTAGAAGACGGCCAGGTCGATAAGCAGGCGGTTCTCAGAGGTCCCCGCCGAGGCCTCGTATCCGTAGGCGGGATTGTCGAGTACACCCTCGAACGTGAAGTAACACAGGTCCCCAGTGATTGGAGTGATCGTCTGATTCTCCGGACCGGGCTCTTCCGCGGCGAAGGCGGGAACGAGCGCGTAGATCTCGTTGCGCGCGAACTTGCCGTGGAACACCTGCCCCGACTGGGGCAGGGCCTGCCACACAGCCTCGGCGGTGCGCGGCGCCTCATCGTCGAGCAGGCGCGCCCGGGCGGTGACGCCCCGCTTCTCCAAGGTGATGGTGATGTATCGGCTCATGGATCGTCCCCGTTCGGTCGAAGGCAGAGGCGCCACGAAACGGCACCCTATGATTGTCTACAATCCAACTGTAAGCTTTTTTGTGAGGCACGCAACACACCACGAAAGGATCTCTACCACCATGCACACCGTCGCCATCCTCTATCCTGGCCACAGCGCGGAGGACGAGTTCCCCGCCCTTGAAGAG
The DNA here is from genome assembly GCF_002287015.1 of Kocuria sp. WN036. NCBI lineage: Bacteria > Bacillati > Actinomycetota > Actinomycetes > Micrococcales > Micrococcaceae > Kocuria > Kocuria sp. WN036. Next base: position 9,333 of record NZ_NSKF01000050.1, on the reverse strand, counting down.
CTCATCCCGAACACCTCCTTCCCCGTGATCCACACTTGGGAGGGCAGCACCGACCACGACGTCGAGGCGTTGCTGGCTCTAGGCTCCCGAGCCAACCTGGTGCCGTCGGCCGAAAAGGCCCGGAGCCTCTCTCCCGACGCGGCGATGTGGGCGTGCACCTCGGGCAGTTTCGTCTACGGCTCGGAGGGGTGCCGCGAACAGGCGGGGTGGATCCAGGAAGCCGCCGGCGTCCCGTCCTCCTCCACCTCCCTGGCCTTCGTCCAGGCGGTGCATCACTTGGGGTTGAGCAGAGTCGCGGTGGCCGCGACCTACCCGGAGGACGTCGCCTCACACTTCGCACGGCTCCTCGAGCAGGACGGGATCACGGTCACCGCCCTGTCCACCTACGACGTTCCCAGCGGCGAAGACGCGGGCCTGCTGGACGAGGAATGGGTGCTGGAGACCGCCCGCGCCGCTGACCTGACCGGCGCGGAGTGCCTGCTCATCCCGGACACGGCGCTGCATACGGTCGCCGCGCTGCCCCGGCTCGAGGAAATCCTCGGCGTGCCCGTGCTGACCGCCAACCAGGTCACCGCCTGGCAGGGGCTCCGCTTAGCCGGCCACCCGGCCCGCACCGAGGGGCTCGGGGCCCTGTTCAGTCACTAAGCGGGACGCTGAGCAGGTCGCCGAGTCGCCGAGCGGTTCCGCCGACGACGACGCCCCACCTCAGGGGCGCCGTCGTCGCCTTTCATCCGTCATCGTTGGGCGGGCCACTCCGCCTCAGGCGGCGCGCCCCACCTCACCCAGGCGCTGGTCCTCTGTCACCAAGGGCAGCCCGAGCCGTCGCAGGCCCGCCCACGCGGTGACCTGGTTCGCGGTCAGCACGGGCTTACCGAGCTCCTCCTCGAGGGCCGCGATGATGTGGAAGGTGGGCAGGTTGGTGCAGGAGACGAACACGGCCTCCGCATCCGGGTGGTCGGCCTGGCGCACGAGATCGGCAGTGACGTTGTAGGGCACGTGCCAGATCAGGCGGTCCAGGCCCAGGCCCGCAGTCCCCACGACGGTGCGCCCGTCGGCGGCCAGAAAGTCCTCGAGCCGCTCCGTCAACTTGGGGACGTAGGGCGTGGCGATGGCCAGCCGGGTGATCCCTAGGACGTCCAACGCTTCGAGCAGGGCCTCGGACGTGGTCACCGCGGGGGCACGAGTCTCCTCCCTGATGGCCGCGGAAATCTTCCGCGCCCCCTCGATCCCATTGACGAAGCTCCCGGAGGTGCAGGCGAAGACCACAGCCTCCGGCTCGACTGCGGTGAGGCATCGGGCGGTGGAGCGGATCTCGGCGTCGTCGCCGAGAGCACTTGCCATGATTTCGTCCACCACCATGGGGTGGTGGGGGGTCCGGGCAACAGCCAGAGAGACGTTGTCGGGCATCCAGCGCCACAGCTCCCGGTCCAACGCCATGTCATAGGGATTGACCACGCCGATGACGCGATCGGGCTCGGGGCCTTCGGGAACGAACCTTTGGATGTTAGGCATGTCTCATCTTCCCATAGTGTCTGATCGTCGACAATAATTTGATGATAAGGAGAATCGCGTGATTCCTGATCTTCCACCCACTCAGCCACCCACCCAGGGCCGCGCCCGCACCGACCTTGATGCCTACCTTCGGACGCTCCCACCCACGCCCACACCCGCCGGCGCCTACGTGCCAGTCACAGAGGCCGGGCTCCTGGTGTTCACCGCCGGTCACACCCACGCGGTGCAGGGAACTCTTGTTCATCGAGGAATGATTGGCATACCGAAGGGACCTACCCCTGAAGACGCCCGCGGCTGTGCGCGGCTGGCCGTGCGCAACTGCCTTGCCAGTCTCGCCCACCACCTGGGCGGCCTCGACCGTGTCGAGCGCGTGGTGTCCATGACCGGATACGTGGCGGCAGTGCCGGAGTTCACCGCCCACCCTGCCGTGCTCGACGGAGCCTCCGACGAGCTGCTGGCCGCCTTCGGAGAGAGCGGTCGTCCGTCACGGGCCGCCGTTGGCGTGACGAGCCTCCCCGACGGAGCCGTCGTGGAAGTCAGCCTGGTAATACTCCTTCAGCCCTAAGCCTCGATTCACCGATCGACTGTGGGCTGTGAAGGTCGTCCTGGCGATATGCAGACCTGCCGCCCAGCGCAGAGCCGAAGAGAGACCTTTAGGGTCGTCCCACGACACCTGAGCCGCCAGCCCCGGCAGGGGGATCATCGGGTTCTTCATCGCATGAGGTCCCCAAGACTTTGAATAAGTAGTGCGCAACGGGGACCCCAAGCGGGCCCGGATGCGCCCGTGTGGAGGGCCCGCAACCAGGCGTGGAGTTGAGCCCCCGATAGTGGTGTAGCGCGGTGGCCCTGCTCGTCGTTGCCGACGAGAGCGCGGCCACCGTGAGATCTTTCGAGTTCACCTCTCACAGCACCCTCGAAAGGACATCATCACGATGACCGCTCCTCATATTGTCGACCCTGCTGGCCTGCTCGGCGAAGCCCTGTCCGACGCGTCCCCGGATCTGATGCGCAGCTTGTTGCAGACGGTGATCAACGCTCTCTTGTCTGCTGATGCCGAGGCGGTGGTCGGCGCCGAATGGGGCAAGCCCACCCCGACCCGGTCTGCGCAGCGCAACGGCTACCGCCACCGCGACCTCGACACCCGCATCGGCACGATCGACGTCGCCGTGCCGAAACTGCGCACCGGCACCTACTTCCCCGAGTGGTTGCTGGAGCGGCGCAAGCGGGCCGAGTCCGCCCTGATCACCGTGGTCGCGGACTGCTACCTCGCCGGGGTCTCGACCCGCCGGATGGACAAGCTGGTGAAGACCCTGGGCATCAACTCCCTGTCGAAGTCCCAGGTCTCGCGGATGGCCGGTGACCTCGACGAGCACGTGGAGTCCTTCCGCCACCGGCCCCTGGACGAGGCCGGGCCGTTCACGTTCGTGGCCGCCGACGCGCTGACCATGAAGGTCCGCGAGGGCGGGCGGGTGGTGAACGCGGTCGTGCTGCTGGCCACCGGGGTCAACGGCGACGGCCACCGGGAGGTCCTGGGCATGCGGGTGGCCACGGCCGAGACCGGGGCGGCGTGGAACGAGTTCTTCGCCGATCTGGTGGCCCGGGGCCTGGGCGCGGTCCGCCTGGTCACCTCGGATGCCCACGCCGGGCTCAAGGACGCGATCGCGGCGAACCTGCCCGGGGCCGGGTGGCAGCGGTGCCGCACCCACTACGCGGCCAATCTCATGTCGATCTGCCCGAAGAGCATGTGGCCGGCCGTGAAGGCGATGCTGCACTCGGTCTATGACCAGCCCGATGCCGCCGCGGTGAACGCCCAGTTCGACCGGCTGATCGACTACGTCGCCGAGAAGCTGCCCGAGGTGGCTGAGCACCTGGCCGACGCCCGGGAGGACCTGCTGGCCTTCACCGGCTTCCCGAAAGACGTGTGGATGCAGATCTGGTCCAACAACCCCGCCGAGAGGCTGAACAAGGAGATCCGCCGGCGCACCGACGCGGTCGGGATCTTCCCCAACCGAGCCGCCATCGTTCGCCTCGTGGGCGCGGTGCTGGCCGAGCAGACCGATGAGTGGGCCGAGGGCCGCCGCTACCTCGGACTCGAGGTCCTCACCCGTTGCCGGCTCACCCCCGTGGCCCGCACCGGAAGCGAGGTGATCCCCGACCCCCTGACCGCCCTCACTGCCTGACCCCTACGAAAGATCGCTACACCACTTCTCGGGGCTTGACCAGGCGTGGTTGTCATGCCCGTTTACCCCGCGCGATGAAAAGCCCGCACAGCTGCGTCATACGCACCACGGTGTCCACAGGTAACGACGGCCTCAAATGATGGTCGCTTGCGGGAGCTCCTGGATCCGCCGGTACAAGGTCGCGCGGGACATGCTGAGATCGCGGGCGACCTGGGTGGCTGGCTCCCCGGACTCGATCAGGCGCAGGGCGTTGCGGATCTGGGAGTCTGTGAAGGTCTGGCGCCGGCCGCCGAGGTCCTTGCCGGCCGCCCTACGTTTGGCCACCGAGTCGGTGATCCGCTCCCGCTTGATCTCCAGCTCCATCTGGGCCAGCGCCGCCATGACGGTGAAAACCATCGACCCCATCGGGGTGGCCGTATCAACGTCTCCCCCACCGAGGTTGGGTACCCGCAGCCCGGCCCCTCTCCCCCGCAGCGCTTCTGCGAAGGCCAGCATGTTCTGCGTCGACCGACCCAGTCGGTCCAGCGTAGTGATGACCAGCGTGTCACCCTCCTCGAGGGCGGCCACTGCCTTGTCGAAGGCGGGACGGGACGCGCGCCCTCCAGACACTCCATGGTCCGTGTAAACGTCATCGCGTCGCACGCCAGCGGTCAGCAGGTCAGACATTTGACGGTCTGCGTCCTGCTGACGCGTAGACACGCGTGCATAGCCGATCATCTTCCCCATGTCCACCTCATTTGTCTCGCAACTAACGTTGAGTATCCGATTCTAGGGGCAGTGATAAAGCACAAGGATGCGAGACATACCGAACCGCGGAAACATGCGGGCGAAAATTTCTCGGACGAGACGTCTCGCATCCCATGAGTTGGGAGGGGCGGTGGGCTGATGAGCAGCAATTGGTCCAAGGCACATACTTGTGAGAGTGGAAAGTATTTGCTTTGATCGTGACATCATGTCTTTTCTGCAGGAGGACCCCGTGGGCCATCACCTCACCCCCGACCAAGCCCGGCAGCGGCTGGACGCTATCCGGAGCCGTCCCCTGGTCACCTCCCGAGACCGTGCGGTGCATGCCGGGGCGACGGCGGTGTTCGGGGTGATCACGGTCCTCTACATGGCCGCCCAGAACATGCGCTCCGACCGGGTGAGCTATACCGTGGCCACCGCGGTGTTCGTAGTTGCCTGGGTGGTAGCGGTGTGCTGGATCGAGCGGGTGGCGCGGACCGTGCCGCGCCGGGCCAAGGCGTGGTCGCGGGGCGGGATCGCAGCCTCTTTCGTGCTGACGCTGACCGTGGTGCTGCCGTGGCTGAACCTCTCCGCCCAGAATTCCCCCAATACCTGGCCCATGGTCGCCGCCGGGGCGACCGTGGCCGCCGTTCCCGCTCTGGTGGCTGCGGTCGTGATCCGCTGGGGGGCAAGATGAGCACCAGGGCAGGACGCCACGCCCGGCACCGGCTGGACGAGCTCATTCACGCCCCGGTGCGCCTGAGCATCGTCGCGGCCCTGGCCCAGGTCGACGAGGCCGAGTTCGCCCGGGTGCGCGACACCGTGGAGGTCTCCGACTCGGTGCTCTCCAAACAGGCGGCCCAGCTCGAGGCCGCCGGCTACGTGAAGATCCGCAAGGGCTACGTCGGCAAACGCCCCCGCACCTGGCTCTCGCTCACTCCCACCGGGCGCACCGCCTACACCGGTCACCTCGAGGCTCTGCGCGCCATCGCTGAGGGCGTGTAGAGGTTCAGACGTTCCCTTTTCCGGAACAGGACAGCCAGGAGCAGCCACCTCATTTGCCCGGCTGGAGGGGCTGATCCCTTTTCCCGGACGAGTCATCGCGCACCCCTTACCGTGCGCACTTCCACACCCTGGGTCTTTTCGGCGATCGATTGACATGAATCGAAGCGGTGCTCCAGGCTGGGGAGTTCCCGGGCGGAGAGGATTCGCCCTGACCGATCGAGGAAGGAGTCAGCATGGTGGATATCGGAGGCTTTGCGGACAAGGCTAAGAATTTCGCCGGCGAGAACCCGGACAAGGTGGAGCAGGGCATCCAGCGCGGCGGCGACATGGTCGATGACCACACCGGCAACAAGTTCCAGGACCAGGTGGACCAGGCTCAGGAACACGCCGGCGGCCTGCTCGGCGGGCAGAACCCTGAGGACCAGCAAGGCTGATCCAGACGGGGTATCACGGGCCTCGGCCCCCCCTGGGGGGACCGAGGCCCGCGCCGTGCCCGCCCCCTTGAGCTCGAAGAACCGGCGCCCCGACCCGGGCACGGGAGGCGGATCCCCCGACATCGGGCCGACCCGCTGCTGCGCACTCCGAGCCGGCTACTACCGCTCTCCCCGTCAAGACCCGCCCCCTGCACCCGGTGCCACCCCCCTGTCCACCCGCAGGAGACGGGCATACAGAACCCGTGGGTGCCGACAGTAGTGGCCGCTCAGACCGATATGCCGCCACCGGCGCATCGCAAGTTCTCGAAAGCGTCTCTAAAGGTGGATGGGAGCGGCTCCGGGGGAGCTCAACACCGGTAGTCTGAGCGCATGCTTAAAGGATTCAGAGAATTCATCATGAAGGGCAACGTCCTGGACCTCGCCGTCGCCGTGATCATCGGCGCCGCCTTCGCCCAGGTCGTCAACGCCCTGGTCGAGTCCGTGCTTATGCCCGCCATCTCCGCACTGGTGGGCTCACCCAACTTCGACTCGTTCGCGATGGTCACTCTCAACGGCAACGACATCAAGTTCGGGGTGCTGCTCACGGCGCTGGTGAACTTCCTGCTCGTGGCCGCCGCCGTGTACTTCGCGATCATCATGCCCATGAACAAGCTGATCGAGGCCCGCAACCGGCGCCTGGGCATCACCCCGGCCGAGGAGGAGGTCGACCCGCAGGTGCAGCTGCTCACCGAGATCCGCGACTCCCTCAAACAGCGCTCCTGAGTTCAAACCCATCCTTGACGGGGGCCTGTCCCTACCCCGGGGCAGGCCCCCCGTTCCTGTCCTCCGGACGAGGTGACACCCGTCAAGCCAGACCCGGACAGCAGTCGTCACTACCTCGCCCTGGTGAGCACCTCGACCCCATGAGCGCCTCGACCCTATGAGCGACTCGGCCCCGAGGGAGCGAAACCTCAGGCGCAAGGGATCCGATCTGGGAGTGCTAAGCCACAACCAACCACAGCGGCGCTCCACCGCACCGGAATGGTGTGGGGCGGGAACACCGGGCAGCCGGCGCCGCGCAACATCCTGTGACGCTGGCCGTGAGGGTCGCATTGGCTCCCGATCGCACCACCCATGGGGATCCCGCGACATGACCTATGGCCGGCATCACTCCCACACGAGTCGAACAGCCGACCCACCGTGGATGAGACGTCAAGCATCCCCTCAGTTGAAAGATGCCGCAGGTCACAAGGATCAGCGTGCTTCCCTCGGTGTCCGTGTGGTGTCTACCGTGGACCATCACCATCGGGTTTCGTCTTCGTCCGCAGTGGGGTTCATCCCTGGCCGCTTTCGCGACGTGATTCTTCACCAGCAACCAGGAAGCCGGCATGGACGCCTCCGCCTCCGGGACTCTCGCCGTTGAGCTGTACCCGCACTCCCCCACCCACTGGGTCGCCACCTACTACCCCATGGTGGCCACTCCCGCGGGCCGCTGGGCCGATGTCACCTGGGTGCTGCACCAGTGTCTGATGCCCCTCGCCCGTTACCCCTTGACCTCGACACGGTGGTTGGAGCTCGGCAGCTCCGATCCGGCGCACCCGGGATACGACCGCCACCCGCTCTGGAGTGCGGCCCTGGCCGCCGGCTATGCCACCGCGCGAGTCGTGCACACCACCGAAACCGCGAACACCACCGGTGCGACTCTTTCGCCCGAGGAAACCCGGCAGCTGCGTGCGGCCACGACCGTGGTGCCGGCCGCACAGCTGACGGAATGGCTGCTCGACGATCTCCAGCACCTGGACTGCTGAAACCACCCCGATCACCTATCGACCGGCCACCAACCCCGAGGTGGAACGAGATCCACCTGAAGCTGTGGCTGACCCCGTGGCCGGAGCGCAACCTCCACACCGGACCCTGCCCACCCCCAGCCACCGCCGTAACCTGATCAGCCCGCGGCACCCCGCTCGGCCTCGGCAGCAGTGACCGACTCGACCGTGACCGACTCGACCGGCCGGGGCGGCAGGTGCCGGTAGAGCGTGGTGCGGGTGATCCCGGTCTTCGCCACGATCTGCGCCATGGTGTGCCCGGTCTCGCGCAGGTGCACCGCGTAGGCCAGCTTGTCCGCATCCACCACGGAGGGCCGCCCGATCCGCCGCCCCTTGGCCGTGGCCACCGCCCTCGCGTGGGCGGCCCGCTCCAGGGTGTAGGTGCGTTCCATCTGACCGAACAAAGCCAGCAGCACCACCGCCAACTGCGCCATCGGATCATTGGGGTTGGTGGAGTCCACCTTGATCGGATCCGCCAGGTTGCGCACCCCCACCCCCCGCTCGGCCAGATCATGGATCAGGTTCAGAGTGTCGCGCACGGTGCGCCCCAGCCGGTCCAAGGTATGCACCACGATCACATCACCCTCCCGGGCATAAGCCAGCGCCGCGGTCAGCCCGGGGCGGTCAGTCGTGGCCCCGGACTTCTTGTCCACATAGATCCGCTCCGCCGCGATCCCCACCTGTCGGAGGGCATCGATCTGCCGATCGAGGTCTTGTTTGGCCGTCGAGACCCGCGCATAACCCAAATCCACGACGACAGCGTACCGAAGGTCGGATCCGTACAGCTGAAACGGAACTGTACTTTTGACCCAACTTATGGAACAGGAATCGCCGATGCCAACCTCGATCTGACGCTCTTGCGACCAACCGTCCCACTACCAAGGAAGTGGGACGGTCGCCCGCGGCCGGTCAACCCGTTGATTACCTCGAGCTCGGCCGGTCCGACGACTCCGATCGAGAGGCAAGACCTCGATGCCGCCGTATAGCTCTGTCACAACACCACCACTTGTCGCCGCGGCTCACACCCGAATGGACGGTTTGGGCCGGTCGGCGAGTTTGTAGCAAAATCCTTCGTCTCAGTAGCACAGGTCGACCGCACTATCCACGTGATAACTGGCCCGAGAGTGCGGTCGGCTCCTGAAAGCGACACTTGGCGGCGTCGAGCGGCACCACTGACCGAGAATCGCTCATAAGAGACTGATGAATCGGCAGGTGTCGACGCGTCATCCGCGTCCTGCCCCGGACCCGGCTCGGTCGCCCCTTCCGGGGCGACCGAGCGGGGCGTAGCGTGGCACGTAGTCACCAGCGCCCTCCCACCATTGGGTCGGGCGCGCCCGTCAATCCAGTCCTCGGGGAGACCACTATGGCACTGCTCCTGATCCGGCACCGCGTGGTGTCAACGCCGAACGAAAATTGACCCCCTATCGCCGGGCGGATTCAACGGTGGGTTCTAGCGGTCGTCGCAACATCCCTGTAGATGAAGGGGATGGAGATGGGCATCAGAGGACGCAAGCGGCGGTTGGTCCTGGAAGATGAGTACTGGGCGCTAATCCTTACCGGGGTGGGCACGGTCGAGGCGTGCCGGATGGTCGGGATCGGGCGTAAGACCGGGTACCGGTGGCGGGCCGAGCTCGGCGGACTGGCTCCGGCCAGAAGAGCCGAGGCGCAGCCATC
>NZ_NSKF01000005.1:0-149763 GCF_002287015.1 Kocuria sp. WN036 | reverse complement strand
CGGCCGGCCGGCGGAGGCCGCGGCCCGCACGCGGGCACGGGGCCGACCAGCACGGGACCGAGGGGCACGGCGCGGACGGGCCCAGGACCGGCCGCAGCACCGCGGACGGGCACCGGGACGCGGGCCCGTGGGCGGCTCAGGGGCCGGCCGTGGCGGAGACCGGGTCCGCGGAGGCGTTCGACGTGGACGCGGCCGAGGCACCCGCGGCGTCCTCCGACGCCGGCGCCGCCGGGCCGCCGGAGAGATAGCTCCAGATCCCGTCCTCGAGCTCCTGCTGGCACTGCGCCGCCCCGGAGAGGGTGAGGGTGCCGGCGACGCACTCCTGGTAGGCCTCGGCCACCGGCCACAGGGCCAGACGGGCCCCGCCGGTGAGCAGGCTCAGCGCGCCCAGCACGATCGCGGCGACCGCGCTCAGCACCAGCAGCCGGCGCTTGCCGGTCCCGCGGGAGCGCACCAGCGCCGCGACGCCCAGCCCGATCCCGAGGACGGCCAGCGCGACCCCGGCCACGGTCGGCCACAGGGCGGAGCCGACGAGCACCAGGGCGACCGCCGCGCACACCAGCGCGCCCCCTGCCGTGCGGGTCGCGGCGGCGCGTCGTGCGTCCGCGGGGGCTGCCTCGGGGGTCGGGCGGGGAGGGGTCATGCCCTTCACTCTAGGGCACCCCGGGGGCCCCTCCCCGCCCGCCCGACTAGACTCGGGGGCATGCGCATCGTGGTCATGGTCTCCGGCTCCGGCACCAATCTGCAGGCGGTCCTCGACGCCGTCCGGGAGGGCCGGATCGACGTCGAGATCGCCGCCGTGGGCGCGGACAAGCCCTGCACCGGCCTGGAGCGGGCCCGGGAGGCCGGCGTCGAGACGTTCCTCGTCCGGCCCGGCGACCACCCCGACCGGACGCGGTGGAACCGTGCCCTGCAGGAGGCGGTGGCCGCCCGGGAGCCCGACCGGATCGTCTTCGCGGGGTTCATGCGGATCGTGGACGCCGAGTTCGTCGAGGCGTTCGCGGGACGCATCGTCAACACCCACCCCTCGCTGCTGCCGTCCTTCCCGGGGGCGCACGCGGTGCGGGACGCCCTCGCGCACGGGGTGAAGGTCACCGGCGTCACCGTCCACGAGGTCGTGGCCGACGTCGACGCCGGTCCGATCCTGGCGCAGGCGGCGGTGCCCGTGGAGGAGGGGGACACCGAGGCGCAGCTGCACGAGCGGATCAAGGCCGCCGAGCGCGAGCTGCTCGTGCGCACGCTCGGCGCGGCGGCCCGGCAGGGAGCCCTGCACGACGCCCGGTGAGCAGGCCCGGCGAGGGTCCGTAAAATGGTTCCCGGCGGATCCCGCCGGCAACCCCAGACCTCGAACGCTTGGAGAACCTGTGAGCCCCACCCAGCTTGACCGCGTGCCCCTCAAGAGGGCGCTGGTGTCCGTCTACGACAAGACCGGGCTGGAGGGTCTCGCCACGGGGCTGCACCGGGCCGGCGTCGCGATCGTGTCCACCGGTTCGACCGCACGGCGCATCGCCGACCTGGGCGTGCCGGTGACGGAGGTCGCGGAGGTCACCGGGTTCCAGGAGTGCCTGGAGGGGCGGGTCAAGACCCTGCACCCGCGGGTGCACGCGGGCATCCTCGCGGACCGCCGGAAGCAGGACCACATGGACCAGCTCGCCGAGCTGGAGATCGAGCCGTTCGACCTCGTGGTCGTGAACCTCTACCCGTTCGTGGACACCGTGCGCTCCGGCGCGGGCCAGGACGAGGTCGTCGAGCAGATCGACATCGGCGGCCCCTCCATGGTCCGGGCCGCTGCGAAGAACCACGCGGCCGTGTCCGTGGTCGTGGACCCGTCCTCCTACGACGCGGTCGTGGAGGCGGCGGCCTCGGGCGGCTTCGACCTGCGGGCACGCCGCCGGCTGGCCGCCGCGGCGTTCGCGCACACCGCCGCCTACGACACCGCGGTGGCCACCTGGACGGCCCAGCAGTTCGAGCAGGACGAGGACGCCAACTTCTGGCCGCCCTACGCCGGCCTGGCCCTGCAGCGCTCGGCCTCCCTGCGCTACGGCGAGAACCCCCACCAGAAGGGGGCGCTCTACGTGGACGAGGCCGTGTCCCCCGGCATCGCCCAGGCCGACCAGCTGCACGGCAAGGAGATGTCCTACAACAACTACGTGGACGCCGACGCCGCGCTGCGCGCCGCCTACGACTTCGACGAGCCGGCCGTGGCCGTGGTCAAGCACAACAACCCCTGCGGGCTGGCCGTGGCCACCCCCGGCGCCGAGGACCCGATCGCCGACGCCCACCGCAAGGCCCACGCGTGCGACCCGCTCTCCGCCTACGGCGGGGTCATCGCCGCGAACCGGACCGTGACCCGGGCGATGGCCGAGACCGTGCAGGACATCTTCACCGAGGTCGTCGTGGCCCCCGGCTTCGAGCCGGCGGCCCTGGAGATCCTGCAGGCCAAGAAGAACATCCGCCTGCTCGAGCTGCCCGAGGGCTTCGAGCGGGACGTCCTCGAGTACCGGCAGATCTCCGGCGGCGCGCTGCTGCAGGTCTCGGACCGGCTCGACGCCGCGGGCGACGACCCCGCCGGCTGGACGCTGGCCGCGGGGGAGCCGGCGGACGAGCGGACGCTCGCCGACCTCGCCTTCGCGTGGACGTCGCTGCGGGCGGTGAAGTCCAACGCGATCCTGCTCGCCGACCGCGGCGCGTCCGTGGGCATCGGCATGGGCCAGGTCAACCGGGTGGACTCCTGCAAGCTCTCCGTGGAGCGGGCCAACGCCCTGGGCGAGGACGGCGCCGAGCGCGCGCGCGGCGCCGTGGCGGCCTCGGACGCGTTCTTCCCGTTCGCGGACGGCCTCCAGGTGCTCCTCGACGCCGGCGTGCGCGCCGTGGTCCAGCCGGGCGGCTCGATCCGGGACGAGGAGGTCGTGGCCGCGGCCGAGGCCGCCGGCGTGACGATGTACTTCACCGGGGCGCGGCACTTCTTCCACTGAGCTATCTCCCGGGGCCGTCATCCGGCAGGCGCCCCCGGACGGCATGCCCCGAGCACGGCAGCGGCCGCACTCCCCGCGGGGAGTGCGGCCGCTGCCGTGCGTGCTGCCCGTGCCGGTGCGCGCGGTCGGCCCGCGCGCACCGCTCAGGCGCTCAGCTCACGCGCTGAGCGAGGAGAGGACCCGGTTGAAGGTCTCCGAGGGGCGCATCACCGAGAACGTCTTGGCGTCGTCCGGGCGGTAGTAGCCGCCGATGTCGGCGGGACGGCCCTGCACGGAGAGCAGCTCCTCGTTGATCGCGTCCTCGTTGGCCGCCAGCTGCTCCGCCACGGAGGCGAAGGCCTGCGCCAGCTCGGCGTCCTCGTCCTGGCGGGCCAGCTCCTGGGCCCAGTACAGGGCCAGGTAGAAGTGGCTGCCGCGGTTGTCGATCTCGCCGGCCTTCCGGCTCGGGGACTTGTTCTCCTCGAGGAACGTGCCCGTGGCCCGGTCGAGGGTCTCACCGAGGATCCGGGCGCGCTCGTTGTCGGCCGTGGTCGCCAGGTGGTCGAGGCTCGCGGCGAGGGCGAGGAACTCCCCGAGGCTGTCCCAGCGCAGGTGGTTCTCCTCCACCAGCTGCTGGACGTGCTTCGGCGCGGACCCGCCGGCGCCGGTCTCGAAGAGCCCGCCGCCGTTGATGAGCGGGACCACCGAGAGCATCTTCGCGGAGGTGCCCAGCTCGAGGATCGGGAACAGGTCCGTCAGGTAGTCGCGCAGCACGTTGCCGGTGACCGAGATGGTGTCCTCGCCGCGGCGGATCCGCTCGATCGAGAACGCGGTGGCCTCCTCGGGGGACATGATCTCGATCTGCAGGCCCTCGGTGTCGTGCTCGGTCAGGTACTGCTCGACCTTCGCGATGAGGTTGGTGTCGTGGGCGCGGGTGCGGTCCAGCCAGAACACGGCCGGCGTCGCGGAGGCCCGCGCGCGGGTCACGGCGAGCTTGACCCAGTCGCGGATCGCGACGTCCTTCGTCTGGCACGCCCGCCAGATGTCCCCGGGGGAGACCTCGTGCTCGATGAGCACGGCGCCGGAGGAGTCGACGACCTGGACGGTGCCCTGCACGGGGATCTCGAAGGTCTTGTCGTGGGAGCCGTACTCCTCCGCCTTCATCGCCATGAGGCCGACGTTGGGCACGGAGCCCATGGTGGTCGGGTCGAACGCGCCGTGGGCGCGGCAGTCGTCGATGACCACCTGGTAGACCCCGGCGTAGGAGCTGTCCGGCAGCACCGCGAGGGTGTCCGCCTCCTCGCCCTCGGGACCCCACATGTGCCCGGAGGTGCGGATCATGGCGGGCATCGACGCGTCGACGATGACGTCGGAGGGCACGTGCAGGTTCGTGATGCCCTTGTCGGAGTTCACCATGGCGAGCTTCGGGCCCTCGGCGAGGCCCTTGTCGATCGCGGCCCGCACGTCGTCGCGCACGTCGGCGGGCAGGGCGTCGAGGCCGTTGAGGATCGCCGCGAGCCCGTTGGCGGGGGAGAGGCCCGCCTTCTCCAGGGCCGCGCCGTGGGCGGCGAAGAGCTCCGGGAAGAACGCCTCGATGACGTGGCCGAAGATGATCGGGTCGGAGACCTTCATCATGGTGGCCTTCAGGTGCACCGAGAGCAGGACGTCCTCCCGCTTGGCGCGCTCGACCTGCTCCGCGAGGAACGCGTCCAGGGCGGCGGCCCGCATCACGGTGCCGTCGACGACCTCGCCGGCCAGCACGGGGACGGACTCCTTGAGCACCGTGGTGCTGCCGTCCTCGGCCACCAGGCGGATCGTCAGGGTGTCGTCGCCGTCCATGACCACGGACTTCTCGTTGTCCCGGAAGTCGTCGGCGCCCATCGTGGCGACGTTCGTCCTCGACTCCGCCGTCCACTCGCCCATGCGGTGCGGGTTCTTGCGGACGTAGTTCTTGACCGAGGCGGGGGCGCGGCGGTCCGAGTTGCCCTCGCGCAGCACCGGGTTGACGGCGGAGCCCTTGATCTTGTCGTAGCGGGCCCGGGTCTCCTTCTCCTCCTCGGTGCGGGGCTCGTCCGGGTAGTCGGGGAGGGCGACGCCCTGCTCCTGCAGCTCCTTGACCGCGGCCTTCAGCTGCGGGACGGAGGCGGAGATGTTGGGCAGCTTGATGATGTTGGCCTCGGGCTTCTTGGCCAGCTCGCCCAGCTCGGCGAGGGCGTCGTCCACCCGCTGCTCCGGGGGGAGGCGGTCGCCGAACGCGGCGATGATGCGCCCGGCCAGGGAGATGTCGCGGGTCTCCACCTCGACGCCGGCGGTCGAGGCGTAGGCCTCGATGATCGGCTTGAAGGAGTAGGTGGCGAGCAGGGGCGCCTCGTCGGTGCGGGTGTAGATGATCTTGGCCATGTGCGGGCTGTCTCCCAGGATGTCGTCGGATCGGTGGTGGTGCTTCCTGGTGCCAAGATACCCGAGGCGGCGCCCCGCCCGCTGGCCGGGCCCGCCGTCCGGCCGGAGGCCGCGGGCGGCCCGGGCACGGCGGCGGGCCCGTTCCCCGCGGGGAACGGGCCCGTGGCCGTGGGGCCCCGCCCGGGGGCGTGCCGGTGCCGGGGGCCGGGCTCAGCCCTCCGTGGACTGGGTGGACCCGGCGCCGTTGACGAGCTCGCCCTCGCCGATCACGCGGTCGCCGGACTCGTCCCGGCCCTCGCCCAGGGCCTGCTGCTCGCCCTGTCCGGAGACCACCTGGATCTTGCGCGGCTTGGCCTGCGCCGAGACGGGGATCGTGACCGTGAGCACGCCGTTGTCGTAGTTCGCGGCGATGTTCTGGATGTCGATGCCCTGGCCCAGGTTGAGCTGGCGGACGAACGAGGAGCTCTGCCGCTCCCGGGTGATCCACTGGACGTCCTGCACCTCGGGCAGCTCCCGCTCCGCGCGGATCGTCAGCAGCTGGCCGTCGACGTCGACGTCGACGCTCTCCGGGTCGATGCCGGGCAGGTCCGCCCGGAGGATGTACTGGTCGCCGTCCCGGTACAGGTCCATGGGCATCTCGCGCAGGCCCTGCCGGGCGAACAGCGAGGCGGCGAGCCGGTCGAAATCGTTGAACGGGGTGAACATCGTGGCCACGTCAATCATCTCCTCAACCATATGAGCAATGTCTTCGACATTTAGTTGAGTCCGATCAACTCAACTGTTGACCATGATAATCCCGCTCCCCGCGGTCTTCAACGGGTCCCGGCCCCCATCGCCCAGGGCGAACCGCCCTCAGCGGGCGTCGTGGGGATACTGCACGCCGATCTGCGCCCGCACCCGGTCGAAGAGCTCCACGAGCTCGAGGGAGTCGGCCCACGGCATCACGGGGGACTCGAGCAGGCCCTGCTGCACGCAGCGGGTGGCCTCGCGCATCTCGAACACGTATCCGGCGCCCGCCACGTCCACGCGCTCCACGAGGGGGGCGGCGCCCGTGCGGGCGCCCTCGGCGGTCTGCAGCACCAGGGTGGTCGGGCAGTTGATCCGTCCGTCCACCCGCAGCCAGCCGTCCGTGCCGCTGATCGTCACCTGGTGGGGGACCGTGGCGGACAGGGTGCCGCTCACGTGCGCCCGGCCGTGCCCGAAGTCCAGGGTCAGGGCGGTGTCCAGGTCCACGTCCGTGGCGCCGAGCTCCGCGCGGGCGCTCCAGCGCTCCGGGGCCCCCAGGACCGCGGAGGTCCACGTCAGGGGGTAGACCATCATGTCCAGCAGCACCCCGCCGCCGTCGGCCCGGCGGAACAGGCGGTGGGCCGGGTCCAGGGCCCGGTGCGTGCCGATGGACCCTTCGACCGAGCGGACCCGGCCGAGCCGGCCCTCCCGGACCCAGCGCATCGCGGTGCGGAAGCCGGGGGTCATGCGGGTCCAGACGGCCTCCATGAGGAAGACGCCGTGCTCGCGGGCCAGGCGGAACAGGTCGCGGACCTCCATCGCGGTCATGGCGAGGGCCTTCTCGCACACCACGTGCTTGCCGGCCCGCAGCAGCGCCGAGACGTCCCGGTGGTGGTAGCCGTGCGGGGTGGCCACGTAGACGATCTCCACGTCCGGGTCGGCCGCGAGCCGGTCCAGTCCCGTGCTCGTGGCGGTGCCGCCGTAGGCCCGCTCCACCCCGTGCCGGCGGGCGAAGTCCTCGGCGCGGTCCTGGTCCCGCGAGCTCACGGCCACGAGCCGGGCGTCGGGCAGCGCCGCGATGTCCGGGACCACCTTCTCCGCGATGTCGGCGGTGCTGACCACGCCCCATCCGAGCGTGCGGCCGGTCGCGGTGCCGGGGTCGTCCAGGTGGGCGGCGTCGAGGGAGGCGTCGACGAACGGGCTGAGGGTCTGGGCAGGCATGGGCGCATTCTGCCACGCCGCCCGGCGCCGGGTCCCCGTCCGCCGACTCCGATCGAACGACCGTTCGTGGCGTAGGCTGAGGGCGTGCCCCGGGTGAGCCAGCAGTACAAGGACGAGCGCCGCCGCGAGATCGTGGCGGCCGCCAGCGAGTGCTTCCTCGAGCACGGCTACGAGGGGGCGTCGATGCACCGCATCATCGCCGCCACGGGGCTGTCCGCGGGGGCGCTCTACAACCACTTCCCGAGCAAGCAGGAGCTCGTGGCCGCGGCCGCCCGCGCGGCCCTGGACCGGGTCCTCGCGGCCGCGGAGGACGAGCCCGGCACCGACCCCGCGGCGTGGGTCGTGGGACTGCTGGAGCGGCTGGCCGCGGATCCCGCCACCACCCGCCTGCTGCTCATCACGTGGGGCGGGGCGGTGAGCGACCCCGGTCTGGCCGCGCTGGCCGGGGAGCACCTGGGGCGGGTGCGGGACCGGGTGGAGGAGCGCTACGGGCGGTGGGCGGTCGAGGAGCTGGGCCTCGACGACGACGCGGCCCGCGAGTGGGCCGGCATGTTCGCCCAGGCCATCCTCTCGGTGCTGCAGGGCTGGGTGGTGCAGTCCTGCCTGCTGCCCGGCTTCGACCACGGCGCGTACCTGGACTACGCGCGCACCCTCGCGGCGCAGTGACGGGCCGCCGGGCCCGGCTCAGGCGGTGAGCCGGCGGTGCTCGGCGGAGAGCCGGACGTAGGTGCGCGCGTTGGCACGGACCTTCTCCTGCTCCTCGTCCGTGAGCTCGCGCCGGACCCTGCCCGGCACCCCCGCCACGAGGGAGCGGGGCGGCACCACGGTGCCCTCGAGGACGACGGCGCCCGCGGCCACCAGCGAGCCCGTCCCGATCACGGCGCCGTTGAGGACGGTCGCGTTCATCCCGATCAGGACCTCGTCCTCCACGGTGCACCCGTGCACCACTGCGCCGTGGCCGACGCTCACGTCCGCGCCGATCGTGCAGGGGTGGCCGGGGTCGGAGTGGACCACCACGTTGTCCTGCAGGTTGGACCGCGCGCCCAGCCGGACGGGGGAGCGGTCGCCGCGCACCACGGCGCCGTAGAAGACCCCGGACTCCGGCCCCAGCTCGGCGTCGCCCACGACCGTGGCGGTCGGGGCCACGAAGGCGGAGGAGTCGATCCGGGGCTCGTGCCCCCCGTGCGGGAGGACCGTGCCGGGCGTCGTGGAGTGTGCCATGGGCCCAGCCTAGCGGCGGGCCCGCCGCCCGCGGCTCAGACGCCCTGCCGCGTGACGGCCGGCCGCGGGGGGCGCTGGTGCCCGTGCTGGATGGCCACGCGGATCTTCTGGCCGCCCTTGAGCACGTACTCCGCGCCGTGCACGTGGATCGTGACGTCGTCCGCGCGCCGGGAGGCCCCCTCGAGCTCCAGGACGTGGTGGTCGATGCAGACCCGGATCACCTGGCCGCGGTACAGCACCGTGAACGAGACGGCGTCCAGCTGGCTCGGCAGGGCCGGGTCGAACTCGAGCCAGCCGCCGCGCACGCGCAGCCCCGCGTAGGCGCGGGTCACGACGTCGACGGAGCCGGCCATGGCGCCCAGGTGGATGCCCTCGCCCGTGGTCCCGCCCTGGGTGTCGTCGAGGTCCACCAGGAGGGCGTCCTGGAACGAGGACCACGAACGGTCCGGGTTCAGCCACGCGAGCACCGAGGCGTTGACCACCCGGGACAGGGAGGAGCCGTGCGAGGACCGCGCGATGTAGAAGTCGACGGTGCGCTCGATGGCGGCGTGGTCCACCTCGTAGCCCATCCGGCCGAGCTCCTCGACCAGGCCGTCGGGACCGAAGAGGTAGACCAGCATGATCGTGTCGGCCTGCTTGGCCAGCTTGTAGTTGTTGGTCATGTCGCCCTCGTTCTCCAGCAGGAGGTCGAGGCGGCCGATGTTGCGGTACTTGGCCCGGTAGTACTCCCAGTCCAGCTCGTCGAGGTCGTCGTAGCCGTGGAACTGGCTGATGGTGCCGTCCGTGTTGAACGGCACGAACATCCGCTCGGCCATCCGCTGCCAGGTCCCGACCTCCTCGGCCGAGAGGTCGAAGCGGGCGGAGAGCTCCTCGCGCTGGTGCTCCACCATGTCGTGGAAGATGTGCGCGCTGTGCCGGAACAGCCAGGCCGCCAGCACGTTCGTGTAGGCGTTGTCCTTCAGCCCGCCGCCGTGCTGGCCGCGCGGGCCGTCGTGGTACTCGTCCGGGCCCATGACGCCGGCGATGTGGTAGCGGCCGTCCGCGGGGTCGTAGTCGGTGAGCGACGCGAACAGCCGGGTGATCCCGATGATCAGCTCCGAGCCCTGCCCCGCCAGCCAGTCGAGGTCACCGGTGGTCTCGTAGTAGATCCAGGCGTTGTAGGCGATCGCGAGGCCCACGTGGAACTGCCGCCACGAGTTGTCCGGCAGCCACCGGTTGGAGTGGTGGTTGAACAGCTCCGGCGGGGTCTCCTCCCGGCCGTCGGAGCCGGACTGCCACGGGAACGCCGCGCCCTCGAGCCCGAACTCGGTGGCCCGGTGCTTGGCCATGGGCAGCCGGCGCCACCGGTAGGAGAGCAGGGCGCGCGTCACCTGCGGCTGGTGCAGGTTGACGACCGGGAGGATGTAGAGCTCGTCCCAGAAGATGTGCCCCCGATAGCCCTCGCCGTGCAGGCCGCGGGCCGGGACCCCGGCGTCGCGCAGGGACATGTGCGGCGCCAGCGTCTGGGCCACGTGGAACAGGTGCACCCGCAGCGCCAGCTGGGTGATGGCCAGCTCCCCGGTGCGCTCCTCCGGGTCCGGGCACACGTCCACGTCGAAGCGGTCCCACAGCAGGGACCACTCGATCTCGTGCGAGGGCAGCAGGCCCCGGACGCCGCTGGGGTTGCGGTCGAGCTCCGCGAGGGCGCCCTCGCGGGGCGAGCCGATCGCGGCGTCGCGGCTCGTGACCACGGCCGTGGTCGAGTCGATGATCACCGGGCGGCCGTCGGCGATGTTGACCTGGTGGCGGCGGAACTCGGTGCCGCCGGGCCGGATCTCGCGGCGCTCCCGGACGTTCTGGCCGCCCTCGATGGTGGTGCGCTGGGCCGTGGTGATCTCGATCTTGGACTGGGTGGTGCGCACGTGCGAGAGCAGGGTCTCGTGGTCGTCGGGCAGCGAGGTCGACTCGAGGTCCACCAGGTGGTGGTCGTTGAGGTCCTGGTACTCCGCGACCCCGTTGTTGCGCACGCTGGGGTCGATGCCCGTGCGCAGGTGCAGCCGCCCCGAGAACCCCCGGGCCGTCACCGTGGTCTCCTGCGCCCCCAGGTGGCGGAAGCGCAGCGACACGAGGCGGCGCTGGACGACCTCCAGCCGGGCGTGGGCCCCGTCCTCGCCCCGGTCGCCGTTGAGGTCGGTGAGGATCAGGGACCGGATGAGCAGCCCGCGGCGCAGGTCGAGCTCGATCCGCTCCTCGGACGGGCGCAGCCCGCCCTCCGACCACCAGTCGCCGCCGGAGACCCGCAGGTCCAGGTGGGTCCAGTTGGGGGCGTTGACCATGGACTCGTGCTCGACGTCGCGGCCGCTCAGGTGGCTCACCACCCGGTTGAAGATGCCGGCCAGGTAGTTGCCGGGGTAGTGCACCCCGTTGTCGGGGAACTCGCAGGCCGACCCGCGCACGCCCATGTAGCCGTTCGCCAGCGTCAGCAGGGTCTCCCGCCGGGCCTCGGTGGCCGGGTCGAAGCCCTCGAAGACCAGCTTCCAGGGGTCGTCGCGGCGGGCGCCGAGGTCGAGCTCGCCGACGTCGTTGAGCACGACCGTGGCCCCGGCCCGGTACAGGTCCTTGCGCTCGCCGTGGCGGCGGATCCCCACCACCATGCCGAAGCCGCCGGCGGCGGCGGCCTGCACCCCGGACACGGCGTCCTCCACCACCGCGGAGCGGGCCGGGTTCACCCCGAGCATCTTCGCGCAGGTCAGGAACGTGTCCGGCGCCGGCTTGCCGGGCAGCCCGTGCTCGGCGGCGAAGTGGCCGTCCACGATGATGTCGAAGGAGTCCTGCAGCCCGGCCGCCGCCAGCACGGGGACGCTGTTGCGGCTCGCGGTGACGAGACCCACCGGCACCCCGGCGGCGCGCAGCCGCTCGATGAGCGCCACGGTCTTCTCGAACACCCGGACGCCCTGGACCTGCAGGGCGTCCTGGAAGTAGGTGTTCTTCAGCACGGCCTGGCCCTGCACCGTCCACGCCCCCGGCGTCTCGTCGCCCTCCGGCAGGCAGGCGCCCCGGGCGGCGAGCAGGGAGCGGATCCCGTCCTCGCGCCGCCGCCCGTCCACGTAGTGGCGGTAGTCGGCGTCGGCGTCGAAGGGTCGGCGGTCCACCGTGGTGCCGGCCTCGGCCGGCTCGAGCCGGTCGTCGGACAGGATCGCGTCGAAGAGGGTCTTCCAGGCCGTCGCGTGCACGGCGGCGGTGTCCGTGACCACCCCGTCCATGTCGAAGATCACGGCCTCGTGGGGGATGCGCAGCTGGTCGACCGCCTGCGGCAGCGCGTCCGCGCCCTGGATGCGCGGCAGGGAGGCGGTGAACGGGGCGGTGGGCAGTGCGTTCACGAGAGTTCCTCCGGAAGGTGGGTGCGGCGTCCGCGACCCCTCGGAACCGCACGGAGAAACCCCCAGCACGCGGCACGCGACGGACCCCGGACGCGGCGTTGCGGTTTGGCACTGGAGCGGGGACGGCCGTCCGTGCCGACGGTTCCTGACCAGCTCATTAAACGGCCCGGGGGCCGCGGGGGCAAGCCGCGTCCGCTCAGCGGTCGGCCAGGGGGAGGCGGACGGTGAACCGGGTGCGGCCCGGGACGCTGCTGACGTCGATCCGCCCGTGGTGGGCGCGCACGATGGCGTCGACGATCGAGAGGCCCAGGCCGGCGCCGCGGGAGCTCGCGGCGCGGGCGTGGTCCTCCCGGGCGAAGCGGGAGAAGATGTGCTCGAGGAAGTCGGCGCCGATGCCGGGGCCGTCGTCGCCCACGGCGAGCACGGCCTCGCCGCCGGGCCCCGGTCCGGCGCCCGCCTCCGTCCCGAGCGAGGCCGTGACCGTCGTCCCCGCGGGCGTGTGCTGGTGGGCGTTGGCGAGCAGGTTGATGAGCACCTGGCGCAGCTGGGCCGGGTCCCCGCGCACGAGCACGGGCTCGTCGGGCAGCTCGAGGCGCCAGACGTGGCCGGGCGCCGCGACCCGGAGGTCGCTGACGGTCTCGACCACCAGCTCGAGGAGGTCGACGTCCTCGGTGACCACGGCCCGGCCCTCGTCCAGGCGCGCGAGCAGCAGCAGGTCCTCGACGAGCGCGGTCATCCGGGCCGCCTCGGACTCCACCCGGGACAGGGAGCTGCGGCCCTGCGCGCTCATCGGCTCCGTGAGCCGGATCAGCTCCGCGTAGCCGCGGATGCTGGCCAGGGGAGTGCGCAGCTCGTGGCTGGCGTCGGCCACGAACCGGCGCACGCGCGTCTCGCTGCGCTGGCGGGTAGCAAGCGCGTGGGCGACGTTGTCCAGCATCCGCCCGAAGGCGTGGCCGAGCCGGCCCACCTCCGTGTCCGGGTGCGCGGCCGGCGCCACGGCCCCCACCGGCAGGACCACCTCCCCGTGGTCGAGGTCGAGCTCCGAGACGCGGGTCGCCACGTCGGAGAGCCGCTCCACGGGGCGCAGGGTGCGCCGGACGACGACGAGCCCGACCAGCCCCGTGGCGGCGATGGCGCCGGTCGAGATCGCCGCGGTGCTCACCCCGAAGCTGCGCAGGGTGTCCTCCTTGTCGGCCAGCGGCAGACCGGTCAGCACGAGGCCCCAGTCCCACGGGTCGTCGACCACCAGCACGCGGTAGCCGCCAACGGCCAGCTCCACGTCCACGGGGCCCCACTGCCGGCCCCCCTCCTCGTCCGACTCGGCGCCGAGCGCCGTCACGAGCTCCCCGATCCGCCGCCGGTCCTCGTCGGTCAGCTCCTGCCGCGTCCCGTCGGGGGCGAAGAGCCCGGCGCGGACCACCTCGCCGTCGACGACCCGGGCGTTGAGGGTGCCGGCGCCCTGCGCGGGGACGTCCATCATGGCCTCGAGCTCCTCCGAGGGCCCGGCGGCGGCACGGACCCCGTACTCGATCGTGCGGAAGGAGGCGTCCCGGACCCGGCCGTCCAGCTGCTCGCCCAGGGACACGTTGAGGACCGCGAGACCCAGGGCGCCCACCGCGGCGCACGCGACGGTCAGCAGCGCCAGGACCGTCAGCAGCAGCTTGGTGCGCAGCTGCAGCGCCCGTCCCGCCCCCCGCGGCCGGGCCCGCGCCCCGGTCGCCTCCGGGTCCGTGGGACCGGTGCCCGTCGGGCCGGTGCCGGTCGGATCGGTGCTGGTCGGATCGGTGCTCGTGGGACCGGTGCTCATGGGGCGGCACGTCCTCGGCGGGTGCTCACTCGGCCGGTTTGAGCACGTAGCCGGCGCCGCGCACGGTGTGGATCATGGGCGGGCGCCCGGCGTCGATCTTCTTGCGCAGGTAGGAGATGTAGAGCTCCACCACGTTGGTCTGGCCGCCGAAGTCGTAGCCCCAGACCTGCTCGAGGAGCTGCGGCTTGCTCAGCACCCGGCGCGCGTTCTCCATGAGGCAGCGGAGCAGGTCGAACTGGGTGGCCGTCAGCGCGATCTCGTCGCCCCCGCGGCTGACCTCCCGGGTGTCCGCGTTGAGCACGAGGTCGCCCACGACCAGCTCCGCGGCGTCCGGGTGGGCGATGCCCGCGCGCTGCACCAGGCGGTGCAGCCGCAGCAGCAGCTCCTCCATGTCGAACGGCTTCGTCACGTAGTCGTCCCCGCCCGCCGCCAGGCCGGTGATGCGGTCCTCGGTGCTGTCCTTCGCGGTGAGGAACAGGGCCGGGACGGTGGGGGAGAAGGAGCGGATCCGCTCGAGCACCTCCACCCCCGAGCAGCCCGGGAGCATGACGTCCAGCACCAGGACGTCGGGCCGGAAGCCGCGGGCCTCGGCCACCGCGGCGTCCCCGTCGTGGGCGGAGCGCACCTGCCAGCCCAGCATCGACAGCCCCATGGACACCATCTGGGCCAGCAGCGGCTCGTCGTCGACGACGAGCGCGCGCACCGGTGCCCCGTCGGGGTGCCGCAGGCGCGGGAGGTCCACGGCGGTGGGCCGCTGCACGGGCTCGGTCACGACGGAATCCCTCCTGGTCCCCGCCGGCGGCACCGGCGTCCTCGGACCGTCCTCAGCGTAGCGCCGCACCGGCCCCCGATCACCTGCGGATCGTTTGCGGACGCACTTCACAGCCCCGGCACAGGAACCCGATAAGAGCGCCACATCCCCGTCTGCTGGAGTGGATCCACGACCGGGCCCGGAGGCCCGGACCCCCGGGCAGGTGCCCGCGGGGCACCACGAGAGGGGAACCACCGCCATGCTGCACACCCGCCACCCCGCCGGACAGGCCCGGGCCGCGGCGCCGTCCGCGGGCCCGCCCGCCCGCCGGCGCCTGGTCGGGATCGACGCGGCCCGCGGCCTCGCCCTGCTCGGCATGGTCTCCGTGCACATCCTGCCGTCCTGGGACCCGGAGACCTTCGAGGCCACCGCCCAGTGGACGCTGTTCTCGGGCCGGGCCGCCGCCCTCTTCGCCCTTCTCGCCGGCGTGGGCCTGGCCCTCGGCTCGGGCGGGACCCGGGTGCACGAGGGCCGGCGGGCGACCGCCGACCGGGCCGGCCTGCTCGTGCGCGCGGTGCTCATCACCGCGCTGGGGCTGCTGATCAACCAGCTCTCGCCCGGCGACCCGCCCGCCTACAACATCCTGGTCTACTACGGCGTGTTCTTCCTGCTCGCCCTGCCCTTCCTGCACCTGTCCGTGCGCGCCCTGCTCGCCTGGGCGGCGGGGCTCGCCGTGCTCGGTCCCGTGCTGGTGCACTCGCTCGGCCCCGTGCTGCCCGGGTTCACCGTCTACAACCCCGGCCTCGCCGAGCTCGTCACCGAGCCGGGCACCACCCTCGCCCAGCTGCTCGTGACCGGTTCGTACCCCGGGGTGACGTACCTCGTCTACCTCCTCGCAGGCCTGGCCCTGGGCCGGCTGGACCTCTCGGCCGTGCGCACGCAGGCCGGCCTCGCGATCGGCGGGGCCGCGCTCGCGGTGTTCTCCGCCGTCACCTCCTGGTTGCTGCTGCACCCCCTCGGCGGCATCGAGCGGCTGCTCGCCGCGAGCCCCTCCCTGGACCGGGGGGACGTCCAGGACGTCCTCGTGTACGGGCCGGACCCCGTCCTGCCCTCCGCCACCTGGTGGTGGCTGGCCGTGACCGGGCCGCACACCAACACCCCGCTCGCCCTGCTGAGCGGGGTGGGCACCGGCGCCCTCGTGCTCGGCCTGTGCCTCCTCGTGGCCCGCCGGGCCGGGCACGTGCTGCTGCCGCTGGTCGCGGCCGGCTCGATGACGCTCACCCTGTACTCGGCGCACCTGCTCGGGCTCTTCCTGGAGCTGCACTACGAGCAGCCGGTGCTGTGGTTCCTCGTGCACGTCCTGGTGGGCACCGTGTTCGCCGTCCTGTGGCACCGCGCCCGGGGCCAGGGACCCCTCGAGCGGGTCGTCGGCCGGGCCGCCCACGCCGGACGGGACCGGGTGCTCCGCCATCGCCTAAACTCGTAGACGGTCCACCCAGGTCCCCGACTTCAGGAGCGGCATGTCCACGAGCACGTCCCCGTCCGTCACCAACCAGCCCCTCGCCGAGGTCGATCCGGAGATCGCGGCGGCGATCGCCGACGAGCTCGGCCGCCAGCGCGGCACCCTCGAGATGATCGCCTCCGAGAACTTCGCGCCCCGGGCGGTCCTCGAGGCCCAGGGCTCGGTGCTGACGAACAAGTACGCCGAGGGCTATCCCGGGCGCCGCTACTACGGCGGCTGCGAGTTCGTCGACGTCGTCGAGAACCTGGCCCGGGACCGGGCCACGGCCCTGTTCGGCGCCGAGCACGCCAACGTGCAGCCGCACTCGGGCGCCCAGGCCAACACGGCCGTCATGCAGGCGCTCATGACCCCCGGCGACAAGCTGATGGGCCTCTCCCTGGCCCACGGCGGCCACCTCACCCACGGGATGAAGCTCAACGTCTCCGGCAAGCTCTACGAGATCGCGGCCTACGAGGTCGACCCCGACACCTACACGATCGACATGGACAGGGTCCGGGAGCAGGCCCTCGCCGAGCGCCCGCAGGTCATCGTGGCCGGCTGGTCCGCGTACTCGCGGGAGCTGGACTTCGAGGCGTTCCGCGCGGTCGCCGACGAGGTCGGGGCGAAGCTGTGGGTGGACATGGCCCACTTCGCCGGCCTCGTGGCCGCGGGCCTGCACGCCAACCCCGTGCCGCACGCCCACGTGGTCACCTCGACCGTGCACAAGACCCTCGCCGGACCCCGCTCCGGCGTGATCCTCACCACGGGCGAGCTCAAGAAGAAGATCGACTCCGCCGTCTTCCCGGGCCAGCAGGGCGGCCCGCTCATGCACGCCATCGCGGGCAAGGCCGTGGCCTTCAAGATCGCGGCCACCGAGGAGTTCCGCGCCCGCCAGGAGCGCACGGTCGAGGGCGCCCGGATCCTCGCCGAGCGCCTCGGGGCCGACGACGTCGCCCGGGCCGGGGTGTCCGTGCTGACCGGCGGCACCGACGTGCACCTGGTGCTGGTGGACCTGCGCGACTCCGAGCTGGACGGCAAGCAGGCCGAGGACCTCCTGCACCGGGCGGGGATCACCGTCAACCGCAACGCCGTGCCGTGGGACCCGCGGCCGCCGATGGTCACCTCCGGGCTGCGGATCGGCACCCCCGCGCTGGCCACGCGCGGCTTCGGCGCACCGCAGTTCGAGGAGGTCGCCGAGATCATCGCCACCGCCCTGAAGCCCGGGGCCGACATCGACGCCCTGCGGGCCCGCGTGGACCGGCTGGCCGCGGACTTCCCGCTCTACGACGGCCTCGAGGAGTGGTGAGCGTGGGCGCACGGATCCTCGACGGACGGGCGGCCTCCGCCGCCATCAGGACCGAGCTCGCCGAGCGCGTGGCCGTGCTGGCGGAGCGGGGGGTCACCCCCGGCCTCGGCACGGTGCTCGTGGGCGACGACCCGGCCTCGCACTCCTACGTGGGCGGCAAGCACAAGGACTGCGCCGAGGTCGGCATCTCCTCGATCCGCCGCGACCTGCCCGCGGACGTCTCCCAGGAGGAGCTCGAGCGCGTCCTCGACGAGCTCAACGCGGACCCCGCGTGCACCGGCTACATCGTCCAGCTGCCGCTGCCCGGGCACATCGACACCAACGCCATCCTCGAGCGCATCGACCCGGACAAGGACGCCGACGGGCTGCACCCGACCAACCTCGGCCGCCTCGTGCTCAACGTCTCCGAGCCGATGACCTCCCCGCTGCCGTGCACGCCGAACGGGGTGATCGAGCTGCTGCGCCGCAACGACGTCGAGCTCGCGGGCCGGCACGTGCTCGTCGTGGGCCGCGGCGTGACCGTCGGACGGCCGATCGGGCTGCTGCTGACCCGCAAGGAGATCAACGCCACGGTCACCCTCGCCCACACCGGCACGCAGGACCTCGACGCGCTGCTGGCCCAGGCCGACGTCGTCGTGGCCGCCGCCGGGCGGCCGCACATGATCACGGCCGACAGCCTCAAGGACGGCGTGGTGCTCCTCGACGTCGGGGTCTCCCGCGTGGAGGACCCCGGGACGGGAAAGAAGAGGCTCACCGGGGACATCGACCCGGCCGCCGCGCAGAAGGCCTCCTGGATCTCCCCCAACCCCGGCGGGGTGGGGCCCATGACCCGGGCCATGCTGCTGCTCAACGTGGTGGAGACCGCGGAGCGGCACGCCGGCCTCCGCTGAGCGCCATCCACCGCGCCGCGCCCCCGGGAGCCCTCGCTCCCGGGGCGCGGCCGTCCCCGGCGCCGGGCGGGGACGGCGCCCGCGCCGGTTCGTGGCCCGGGCCGGGATTTGAGACAATGGGGACCATGCGCTCCCTCGGATCCCCGACCCCGTCCACCGCCCCGGCCGCCGAGCCCGCCTCCCGCACCGCCCTGTGGGGCACGGTGATCGGACTGGCCGTGCTCGTGGTGATCTTCGTGGTGGCGCTGCTGCAGGCCGCGAACGCCAACTCGTGGCTGGGCTGGGCGCTCGCCGGCATCGCCCTCGGCTGGCTGCTGCTCGCCACCTGGGTGGTGCTCATGGTCCGCAAGGCCGCCCGCTTCGGCCGCCGGCAGGTCGACGAGGCCCGGGAGCAGCTGCGCACCGGCTCCGGCCGCGCCCCCACCGTCACCGGGTCCGCCGCCGCCGGCTCCATGCGGGACGAGAAGCTCTCCCACAGCTTCCAGATCGTCCTGGTCCAGTCCAAGGTGATCAAGCAGGAGCTCGCCGCGCTGCCCGTCGAGGGCCCCGAGCGCGAGGCGCTGGACCGCGCCCTCGACACCATCGACATCACGGCCGGCAACGGGATGAGCATGCTGCGCCAGGAGCCCCTCAGCGGCACCGTGGTCGACTGACCCCGACCGCCCCGCGGCACGAACCCCCGCAGCACGACCCCCGCTCACCACCACCCGGAAGCCAGGTGCCCCCGCATGTCCCGCCCCGAGAACGTCCTGCGCGTCGCCACCGTCAACGTCAACGGCATCCGCGCCGCCTACAAGCGCGGCATGGCCGACTGGCTGGCGGGCCGTGACGTCGACATCCTGTGCCTGCAGGAGGTCCGGGCCCCCGACCGGATCGTCCGGGACCTGTTCGACGAGCAGGTGTGGGACGTCCACCACGCCGAGGCCGCCGACAAGGGCCGGGCGGGCGTGGCCGTGGCCACCCGCCGGGACGCCCGGGACGGGTCCCTGCTGCCCGTGCGGCGGCGCGACTCCATCGGCCACGAGCACTTCGAGACCGCGGGCCGGTGGGTCGAGACGGACCACGACCTGGCCGACGGCACCACGCTCACCGTGGTCTCGGCCTACGTCCACTCCGGGGAGGTCGGCACCCCCCGCCAGGACGACAAGTACCGCTTCCTCGACGTCATGAGCGAGCGGCTGCCCGAGCTCGCCCGCACGCGGGAGCACGTGCTCGTCGTCGGCGACCTCAACGTGGGGCACACCGAGCTCGACATCAAGAACTGGAAGGGCAACGTCAAGAACGCCGGCTTCCTGCCCGAGGAGCGCGCCTACTTCGACCGCTTCTTCGGCGAGCACGGGTACAAGGACGTCGCCCGGGAGCTGGCCGGACCGGTCCCCGGGCCGTACACGTGGTGGTCGTACCGCGGCAAGGCCTTCGACACCGACGCCGGGTGGCGCATCGACTACCACATGGCCACCCCGGGGCTCGCGGCCCGGGCGGTGACCGCCGCCGTGGACCGCGCCCCCAGCTACGACACGCGCTTCTCCGACCACGCGCCCGTGGTGGTCGACTACCAGCTCTGACCCGTTCGCCCGCTCCGCGCCCCCGCCGGCGCCCGCCCGATCGAAGGACCCCGCACCGTGACCCCTGAGCCCGTACCGTTCGACGTCCCCACCGTCTCCGGCAGACCCCGTGTCGTCTCGGGGGTGCAGCCCTCGGCGGACTCCCTGCACCTGGGCAACTACGTGGGGGCCGTGCGCAACTGGGTGGACCTGCAGGACGACAACGAGTGCGTGTTCTTCGTGGCCGACCTGCACGCCATCACCGCCGAGCAGGACCCGGCCGCCCTGGCCCAGCGGACCCGTGTCACGGCGGCCCAGTACATCGCCGCGGGCATCGACCCCGAGCGCTCCACCCTGCTGGTGCAGTCCCACGTGCCCGAGCACGCCCAGCTGGCCTGGGCGCTCAACTGCATCACGGGCTTCGGCGAGGCGTCCCGGATGACGCAGTTCAAGGACAAGTCCGCCCGGCAGGGCGCCGAGAACGCCACGGTCGGCCTGTTCGCCTACCCGGTGCTCATGGCCGCCGACATCCTGATCTACCAGGCGCACCAGGTCCCGGTGGGGGAGGACCAGCGCCAGCACCTCGAGCTGACCCGCAACCTCGCCCAGCGCTTCAACACCCGCTTCGGGGACACGTTCGTGGTGCCGGACGCGAAGATCCTCGCCGAGTCCGCCAAGGTCTACGACCTGCAGAACCCCACCGCCAAGATGTCCAAGTCCGCCGCGTCCGAGAGCGGGCTGATCCGGCTGCTCGACCCGGCCAAGAAGAACGCGAAGAAGATCAAGTCCGCGGTCACCGACGACGGCACGGAGATCCGCTTCGACCGCGAGGCCAAGCCGGGCATCGCCAACCTGCTGACCGTGTACTCGGCGCTCACCGGCCGGCCCGTGGCCGACCTCGTGGCGGAGTACGAGGGGAAGCTCTACGGCCACCTCAAGGTGGGGCTGGCCGAGGTGGTCACCGAGACCCTGGACCCGATCCAGGCCCGCGCCCAGGAGCTGCTGGACGACCCCGCGGAGCTGGACCGCCTCCTCGCCCGGGGCGCCGAGAAGGGCCGCGAGATCACCGTCCGGACCCTGGCGGGGGTCTACGACCGGATGGGCTTCCTGCCGCGCCTGGGCGGGTCCGGGGGGCTGGGCTAGGCTGGGTCCCGTCCTGTGAGGAGTTGAGTTGACCCGAACGCAGCAGTCCCCCACCATCCGCCCCGGCCAGGTGTACGCGGGCGTGGTGATCGAGCTGCCCGAGCCCGTGGGCCGGGAGCTCCAGGACTGGCGCGCGTCCTTCGGGGACCCCGCCTCCTACGCCGTGCCGGCGCACATCACGCTGATGATCGCCCCGCAGGCGGAGCGCTGGGCGGACGTCGTGCAGCGGGTCGGGGCCGTGGCCCGCGAGTGGGAGCCGTTCCGGGTGGAGATCAACGGCACCGGCACGTTCCGCCCCGTGAGCCCGGTGGTCTACCTGCGCATCCAGGAGGGCGAGGAGCAGTGCCGCGCGCTGCACGACGCCCTGCACGAGGAGCAGCTCGTCTCGGCGTCCCCCTTCGAGTTCCACCCCCACGTCACGATCGCCCAGGCCGTGGAGGAGGAGGACCTCGACCGCGCCCAGGAGATGCTGCGGACCTACCGCGCCGGGTTCCTCGTGGACCGGATCGGTCTCTACGAGCTCGACGGCCGGGGCGTCTGGCGGATCCGCGAGGAGTTCCCCTTCACGGGGCGCGACCGCGACCGGCGCTGAGCCGCCCGGCCATGAGCACCCGCGCCGGCCCCCGCACCGGCCCCGCCCCCGAGCTGCCGCCGCGCGCGATCGACCGCCACGGCATGCGGCGCGAGGCCCTGCGCCAGCGGGCGCTGCTGCGCGAGAAGCGGGCCGCCGGCGCCGGCGCCCTCGGGCTGGCCGGCTCGGTGCTCGCCGTGGCGCTCGCCGAGACCTACCGGCGGATGCCGGTCCGCGTGGTCCTGCACTACCTCTTCCACGGCGGGCCCCTCATGGCGGCGGGCCTGTCCTTCGTGCTGATCTTCGCGTCCACCGCCCTGCTGGTGATGGGCTTCTCCGTGATCGGCGTGTTCCTCGGCAACGACCCCCTGGTGCGCGACGCCGTGGTGGAGGCCGTGACCGAGCGCGTCCCCGGCCTGCTGGACACCGGGGACGGGGGAGTGGTCCCCCTCGAGCTGCTCGAGGACACCCGGCCCTTCACCCTGGCCACGGTGATCGGCGCCGCGGTCCTGTTCTTCTCCGGCTGGCGCTGGGTCTCCGGGGTGCGGCTCGCGTTCCGCCGGCTCTTCGAGGTGCCCCCCGCGCAGGGCCTGCCCATCGCGGCCGTGCCGCGGGACCTGCTGGGGCTGCTGCTGCTGGGCGTGCTGCTCGCCCTCTCGGTCGTGGCCAACGGCGCGGCCTCGGGCCTCCTGGGCTTCCTGCTGGACACCGCCGGCGAGCTCGGCTGGGGCAGCGGCCCCGACTGGCTGCGCACCGGGCTGACCTGGGCGCTGAGCACCCTGCTCGTCGTCGTGCTGGACGCCCTGTTCGCCCTCGAGCTCGTGCGGGGCGTGGCCGGGCTGCGGATCACCCGCCGCGCCCTGACCGTCACCGTGCTCGCCGCGGCGGCCGGCAGCTTCGCGCTGCGCTACATCGGGGGCACGGTGGTCGCCGGGGCGACCACCAACCCGTACCTGCTCTCGGTCGCCCTCGTGGTGGGCGTGCTCCTGTGGTTCTACCTGTTCAACCAGATCCTGCTGTTCTCGGCCGCGATCGGGGCGATCGTGCACGCGGACCAGCGCGGCGGGCGGGTGCACCCCGACGGCGAGAACGTGGCGATCACCGTGGTGCCCATGGCCACCCTGACCGGGCGCCGCTGAGCCGCCGCCGCGCACGGACGACGGCGGCCCGCCCCCTGCCGTGCAGGGGACGGGCCGCGGCGGCCTGGGGCACGCTCACATGGAGCGGCTCAGGATGGCGTTCTTGACCTCGGCGATGGCCTTCGTGACCTGGATGCCGCGCGGGCACGCCTCGGTGCAGTTGAAGGTCGTGCGGCAGCGCCACACGCCCTCCTTGTCGTTGAGGATCTCCAGGCGCAGGTCCCCCGCGTCGTCGCGGGAGTCGAAGATGAACCGGTGCGCGTTGACGATCGCCGCCGGACCGAAGTACTGGCCGTCGGTCCAGAACACGGGGCAGGACGACGTGCACGCGGCGCACAGGATGCACTTGGTGGTGTCGTCGAAGCGCGCCCGGTCCTCCTGGGACTGGTAGCGCTCCATGGTCGGCTCGTTGCCGCCGGCCACGAGGAACGGCATGATCTCGCGGTAGGACTGGAAGAACGGCTCCATGTCCACGATCAGGTCCTTCTCGCACGGCAGGCCCTTGATGGGCTCCACCGTGACGGGCTTGGACAGGTCGAGGTCCTTGAGCAGCACCTTGCAGGCGAGGCGGTTCTGGCCGTTGATGCGCATGGCGTCCGAGCCGCACACGCCGTGCGCGCAGGAGCGGCGGAAGGACAGCGAGCCGTCGATCTCCCACTTCACCTTGTGCAGGGCGTCCAGCACGCGGTCGGTGCCGTACATGGTCAGCTTGTACTCGTCCCAGCGGACCTCGTCGGAGACCTCCGGGTTGTAGCGGCGGATCTGCAGGGTGAGGTCGAAGGTCGGGATCTCGTCGCTGCCCTGCTGCTCCTCGGGCAGGTCCACGCGCGCGGCGGGCTCCCCGCCCTCGGCGTTCTCGGCGGCGGGGTCCACGGCCGGGGCCGCGGCCTCGTCGCGCTCGTCGACCGACCCGGCGTCCGCGTCGGTCTTGTAGCCGGCGCGGTCGTCCTGGGCGTGGCCCGGGGCGTGGCCGTGCTCGGGGGCGCGGTCCTGGGGGTCGTCGTCGCGGCCGTCCTCGGGCCGGTCGGGAGTGTGTGCGGTAGACATCAGTACTTACGCTCCAT
Organism: Kocuria sp. WN036; assembly: GCF_002287015.1. Classification (NCBI taxonomy): domain Bacteria; kingdom Bacillati; phylum Actinomycetota; class Actinomycetes; order Micrococcales; family Micrococcaceae; genus Kocuria; species Kocuria sp. WN036. Next base: position 126,166 of record NZ_NSKF01000005.1, on the reverse strand, counting down.
GGGCTCGTAGCGGGTGAAGATGACGGGCTTCGTCTCCTGCCGGATCCCCGCGGTGGGGGAGGAGGGGTCGAGGTAGACCATCGAGTGCTTCATGAAGTTGGCGTCGTCGCGCTCCGGGAAGTCCTCCCGGAAGTGCCCGCCGCGGGACTCGGTGCGGTGCAGGGCGGCCACGGTCATGACCTTCGCGAGCTGCAGGAGGAAGCCGAGCTCCACGGCCTCCAGCAGGTCCAGGTTGAAGCGCTTGCCCTTGTCCTGGATGGAGATGTTCGCGTACCGGGCCTCGAGGGCGGCGATGTCGTCCAGCGCCGTCTGCAGGGTGTCGGCGGTGCGGAACACCTGGACGTTGAGGTCCATGGTGTCCTGCAGGTCCTTGCGGATCGCGGCGACCTTCTCGGTGCCGGTGCCGTTGCGGGCGTTGTCGAGCAGCGCCACGGTGCTGTCCAGGGCGGTGTCCGGCACGGGCACGAACTCGGCCCGCTGCGCGTACTCGGCGGCGTAGATGCCGGCGCGCTTGCCGAACACGTTGATGTCCAGCAGCGAGTTGGTGCCCAGGCGGTTGGAGCCGTGCACGGACACGCAGGCGACCTCGCCGGCGGCGTACAGGCCCGGGACCACGTTCTCGTTGTCCTGGAGCACCTCGGCCTTGATGTTGGTCGGGATGCCGCCCATGGCGTAGTGGCAGGTCGGGAACACCGGGACGGGCTCGGTGTAGGGCTCCACGCCCAGGTACGTGCGGGCGAACTCCGTGATGTCGGGCAGCTTGGCGTCGATGTGCGCCGGCTCCAGGTGGGTGAGGTCGAGCAGGACGTAGTCCTTGTTCGGCCCGGCGCCGCGGCCCTCGCGCACCTCGTTGGCCATGGAGCGGGCCACGATGTCGCGGGGGGCGAGGTCCTTGATGGTCGGGGCGTAGCGCTCCATGAACCGCTCGCCGTCGGCGTTGCGCAGGATCCCGCCCTCGCCGCGGGCGGCCTCGGAGACGAGGATGCCCAGCCCGGCCAGGCCGGTGGGGTGGAACTGGATGAACTCCATGTCCTCGAGGGGCAGGCCGTTGCGGAACGCGATGGCCATGCCGTCGCCGGTGAGCGTGTGGGCGTTGGAGGTCGTCTTGTAGACCTTGCCCGCCCCGCCGGAGGCGAAGACCACGGACTTGGCCTGGAAGACGTGCAGCTCCCCGGAGGCGAGGTCGTAGGAGACGACGCCGGCGACGCGGCGCTGGCCGTCGACCTCGGTCATGATCAGGTCCAGGACGTAGTACTCGTTGAAGAACTCCACGTTGTGCTTGATGCAGTTCTGGTACAGCGTCTGGAGGATCATGTGGCCGGTGCGGTCCGCGGCGTAGCAGGCGCGGCGCACGGGGGCCTTGCCGTGGTCGCGGGTGTGGCCGCCGAAGCGTCGCTGGTCGATCTTGCCCTCGGGGGTGCGGTTGAACGGCAGGCCCATCTTCTCGAGGTCGAGGACGGCGTCGATGGCCTCCTTGGCCATCACCTCGGCGGCGTCCTGGTCGACCAGGTAGTCACCGCCCTTGATGGTGTCGAACGTGTGCCACTCCCAGTTGTCCTCCTCGACGTTGGCGAGGGCCGCGCACATGCCGCCCTGCGCCGCGCCGGTGTGGGACCGCGTGGGGTACAGCTTGGTCAGTACGGCAGTGCGGGAGCGCTGACCGGCCTCGATGGCGGCGCGCATACCGGCACCACCGGCGCCGATGATGACCACGTCGTACTTGTGAACCTGCATACCGGTTGTTCTTTCTGTTGGGTGTTCCGTCGGATGTGCTGGGGCCCGGTCGCCTGTGACCGGACGGCGGAGACGGCCCGCCGCGGGGCGGGCCGTCTCCGGCAGGGATCAGCCCGCGGTGCAGAAGCTCGCGAGCAGCGCGGGGTCCGCGCCGGCCGGGCAGGGCTCGAAGGTAAAGATGACGAGGGTGCCGAGCAGGATCACGAAGGCGGACGTGGTGAAGAGGAAGACCTTCAGCCAGAACCGGGTCCGGTCCTTCTCCGCGTAGTCGTCGATGATCACGCGCAGCCCGTTCGTGCCGTGCAGCATCGCCAGCCACAGCAGGAGCATGTCGAAGACCTGCCAGAACGGGCTGGCCCACTTGCCGGCCACGAACGCGAAGTCGACGGCGTTCACGCCGCCCTCCGGGCCCACGAGGTTGACCCAGAGGTGGACGAAGACGAGCACCAGCAGGATCACGCCGGACAGGCGCATGAACAGCCACGCGAACATCTCGAAGTTGTTGCGGCGGGACGAGGAGCGGTTGTACTTGATGCCGTTGACCTCGAGGTCCTTGCTCCGGGGGACCGAGATGCTTGCCTTGAGCGGAGTGCTCATAGTGATTAACCCCCGAAGACGTGGGACAGGTGACGGATGAGGAAGGGGATCATGACGACGACCCACAGGGCCAGGACGCCCCAGAGCATCTGCTTCTGGTACTTGGTGCCGCTGGACCAGAAGTCGACCATGATGATGCGCAGGCCGTTGAAGGCGTGGTAGACGATGGCCGCCACGAGGCCGGCCTCGCCCAGGCCCATGACCGGGTTCTTGTAGGTCGCCATGACCGCGTTGTAGGCCTCGGGGGAGACCCGCACGAGCGCCGTGTCCAGGACGTGGACCAAGAGAAAGAAGAAGATGGCCACGCCGGTGATGCGATGGGCCACCCAGGACCACTGGCCATGAGCCTGGCCGCGGTACAGGGTGCCCTTGGATGTCTTCGCCACTGAAAAACCTCCCTGAGTCGCTCGCCGTCGTGCGCTCTAGAAATGTTCGGGAATTCGCACTGCGCACGACGTGAGCGGAGCCCTCCGGCTCTGTGTCGGATGATGCGCGAGTTCCCTCCCACGATACCAGCACGACCGGTGTTTACTGACAGGCTGTCCCGCACGGGCGCACGGGTTCCGCCGCGCGCGCACGTCGTTTTCCGCGGGCTCCCGGGCGACGTCGTATGGTGTTCTCCGTGACCTCCCCACTCGCGCACTTCCACCCCTTCATCCCTGCCGGAGGGGTGGGCTCCCGGCTGTGGCCCCTCTCCCGGGCCGACGCCCCCAAGTTCCTGCTCGACCTCACCGGCTCCGGCTCCTCCCTGCTCCGCGCCACGTACGACCGGCTCGCGGGCCTGGGCGACGGCCCGGTCATGGTCGTGACCGGGCGCACGCACGCGGCCGCGGTCTGCCGCCAGCTCCCGGAGCTCTCCACCGGCGACCTCGTGCTCGAGCCGTCCCCGAAGGACTCGGCGGCGGCCATCGGCCTGGCCTGCATGCTCGTCCAGCGCCGCGACCCCGAGGCGATCATCGGGTCCTTCGCGGCCGACCACGTGATCGAGCCCGCCGGCGCCTTCCAGGACGTGGTCCGGGAGGCCGTGGCCGCGGCGGCCTCGGGGCGGATCGTGACGATCGGGATCCCGCCGAGCTCCCCGGCCACCGGCTTCGGCTACATCCGGGCCGGCGCCCAGCTCGGGCTGCCGGACGCGCCCCACGCCCTGCAGGTCGAGGAGTTCGTCGAGAAGCCCGACGAGGACACCGCCCGGCACTACGTGGCGAGCGGCAACTACACGTGGAACGCCGGGATGTTCGTGGCGCCCGCGTCCCTGATGCTGCGCCACCTCGCCGCGAGCCAGCCGGAGCTGCACGCGGGGCTCACCGAGATCGCCGACGCCTGGGGCACGCCCGCCCAGGACGAGGTGGTGGACCGGGTGTGGCCCGGGCTGCCCAAGATCGCGATCGACTACGCCGTGGCCGAGCCCGCGGCGGCCGCCGGGGACGTGGCCATGGTCCCGGCGAGCTTCACCTGGGACGACGTCGGGGACTTCGCCGCGATCCGGCGGCTCAACCACGTCGACCCCGAGACCGACCCCGACGTCACGGTCCTCGGCGACAACAGCCGGGTGCTCTCCGACAGCTCCAGCGGTATCGTCGTCTCGGACACGGGCCGGCTGATCGCGCTGATCGGGGTCGAGGACATCGTCGTCGTCGACACCCACGACGCGCTGCTGGTGACCACCCGGGAGCACGCCCAGCGCGTCAAGGACGCGGTGGCGTCCCTCAAGCAGAGCGGCAACACGGACGTCCTGTGAGCGTCGGGAGCGGTGCGCGCCCGGGAGTAGTCTGGACAGATGCCTGACGCGCCATCCTCCGCCGCGGCCCTGGAGGCCGGCCTCCCGCCCGCCATCGGCCCCCTGCTCAAGCGCTACCTGCCCGACCTGATCGCCTTCCGGCGGGACCTGCACCGCCACCCGGAGCTGTCCTACCAGGAGTTCCGCACCACGGACCGGATCGTGGGCGCCCTGGAGAACATGGGCCTGTCCCCGGTGCGGCTCTCGGACACCGGGTGCTACGTGGACATCGGGCACGGCCCGATCGGCGTGGGCCTGCGGGCGGACATCGACGCGCTGCCGATCCAGGAGGGCACTGGCCTCGAGTACTCCTCCGTCAACGACGGCGTGGCGCACTCCTGCGGGCACGACATCCACGCCACGGTGATGGTGGGCGTGGCCAAGGTGCTCGCGGACCTGCACCGGACCGCACACATCGCCGGGACCGTGCGGATCGTCTTCCAGCCCGCCGAGGAGCAGCTGCCCGGCGGCGCCCTCACCGTGCTGCGCCAGGGCGTCCTCGAGGGCGTGCCCCGGATGTTCGCCCTGCACTGCGAGCCCAAGGTCGACGTCGGCCAGGTCGGCACCCGGATCGGCGCGATCACGTCCGCCTCCGACACCGTGCGCATCGAGTTCACCGGCCGCGGCGGGCACACCTCCCGCCCCCACCTCACGCAGGACCTCGTCTACGCGATGGCCCAGATCGCCGTCAACGTCCCGGCCGTGCTCTCCCGGCGGATCGACGTGCGCTCCGGCGTGGCCGTGGTGTGGGGCCAGATGCACGCCGGCGTGGCGCCCAACGCCATCCCCGCCACCGGGTTCATGTCCGGGACGATGCGCTGCCTCGACGCCGACGCCTGGCACCGGGCGGGCACGCTGCTCGACGAGGTCGTGCACCAGGTGGCCGCGCCCTACGGGGTGGACGTGGAGCTGGAGCACATCCGCGGCGTCCCTCCCGTGGTCAACGGGGAGGTGGAGACCACCCTCATCGAGAACGCCGCCCGCGCCGAGCTCGGCGAGGACGCGGTGGTGCTGGTGCACCAGTCGATGGGCGGGGAGGACTTCGCGTGGTTCCTCCAGGAGGTGCCCGGGGCGATGATGCGGCTGGGCACGCGCACGCGGGGCGGGCACACCTACGACCTGCACCAGTCGGACTACGTGGCGGACGAGGCCGCGATCGGCTGCGGCATCCAGGTCATGACCAACACGGCCCTGCGCGCCATCCGGCTGCACTCCCGGCAGACACGGCCGGACGTCACCACGAATTAACGCGGGCCTCCGGCGCCCCGCCACTACCCGTGGGTAGAGTGGCACCACGTCGCGCTTGCCGCGTGACCGGGATCACCGCCCGGCCGCGCCCGTCTCCTGGAGGAACCATGACCTTCCCGCCCCGGACGTCCCGAGGAACCCGCCCGCTCTCCGCCGCCGCGCTGCTCGGCGCCTCCGCCCTCGTGCTCGCCGGCTGCGGCGCGGCCCCCGAGGAGGGCGGCGAGGCGCAGGAGCAGGCCACCGACTTCACCGGCTGCATCGTCTCCGACTCCGGCGGGTTCCAGGACCGCTCCTTCAACCAGAACTCCTACGAGGGCCTGCAGGCCGTCGAGGAGTCCATGGGCATCGAGGTCAACCAGGCCGAGTCCCAGGCCGAGACCGACTTCGAGCCCAACCTGACGTCCATGGTGCAGTCCGGGTGCGACCTCACGCTGTCCGTGGGCTTCCTCCTCGCCGACGCCACCCGGGCCGTGGCCGAGGCCAACCCCGAGTCCAACTTCGCGATCGTCGACGACGCCTCGATCGAGCTCGACAACGTCAAGCCGCTCGTCTACAACACGGCCGAGGCCGCGTTCCTCGCCGGCTACGTGGCGGCGGGCAGCACCCAGAGCGGGACCGTGGCGACCTACGGCGGCATGGACATCCCCACCGTGACGGTGTTCATGGACGGCTTCGCCGACGGCATCGACCACTACAACGAGACCAAGGGCGAGGACGTCCGGCTCCTGGGCTGGGACAAGGACTCCCAGGACGGCACCTTCGTCAACAGCTTCACCGACACCTCCGCGGCGAAGACCACCACGCAGAACTTCATCAACGAGGGCGCGGACATCGTGCTGCCCGTGGCCGGGCAGGCCGCCCTCGGCACCCTCGACGCCGTGGTCGAGGCCAACGGCGGGGGCGGCGACGAGGTCCGCTTCGTGTGGGTCGACGCCGACGGCTACGAGACCCTCGACCAGGGCCAGGAGTACCAGCTCACCTCGGTGCTCAAGCAGATGAGCACCTCCGTTCAGGACGTCGTCGAGTCGGCCGCCGAGGGCGAGTTCAGCAACGAGCCCTACGTCGGCACCCTCGAGAACGACGGCGTGGGCATCGCCCCGTTCCACGACCAGGAGGAGGCCGTGGGCGAGGAGCTCGCCGCCGAGGTCGAGCAGCTGCGCCAGGACATCATCGACGGCACGGTCACCGTCGAGTCCGAGAACTCGCCGCAGGCCTGATCCCGGACGACACCGACCACCGCACCCACCGCCGCCAGCGAGGGCCCCGGCCGCAGCTGGCGGCGGTGGCGTGCCCGCCCCGGGCCGGCGGACGGCCCAGGAGGAGGACCACCCCACCATGAAGCTGGAACTGCAGTCCATCACCAAGCGGTTCGGCTCCTTCGCGGCCAACGAGGACGTCGACCTCGTCGTGGAGCCCGGGCAGATCCACTGCCTCCTCGGCGAGAACGGGGCGGGCAAGTCCACCCTGATGAACGTCCTCTACGGCCTGTACCGGCCGAGCGGGGGGCGCATCCTGGTGGACGGCGCCGAGGTGTCCTTCCGGGGCCCCGGGGACGCCATGGCCGCCGGGATCGGCATGGTGCACCAGCACTTCATGCTGGTGCCGGTGTTCACCGTCGCGGAGAACGTGGCCCTCGGCGCGGAGAGCACCCGCGGCGGCACCCTCGACCTCGAGACCACCCGCCGCCGGATCCGGGAGATCTCCCAGCGCTACGGCTTCCACGTGGACCCGGACGCCGTGGTCGAGGACCTGCCCGTGGGCGTGCAGCAGCGCGTCGAGATCATCAAGGCCCTCGTGCGGGAGGCGCAGGTGCTCATCCTGGACGAGCCCACCGCGGTGCTCACGCCCCGGGAGACCGACGAGCTGCTCGAGATCATGCGCCAGCTGCGCGGGTCCGGGAAGTCGATCCTGTTCATCTCCCACAAGCTGCGGGAGGTCAAGGCGATCTCCGACGTCATCACGGTGATCCGCCGGGGCCGGGTGGTGGGCCAGACGTCCCCGGAGGCCTCGACCTCCGAGCTCGCGGCCCTCATGGTGGGCCGGGACGTGTCCCTGACCGTCGCCAAGGGCGAGGCCGAGCCGGGGGAGCGGGCCCTGGAGGTCTCCGGGCTCACCGTGGTCGCGGACAACGGCGTGAAGCTGCTCGACGACGTCGGGTTCGACGTGGCCCGCGGGGAGATCCTCGCGGTGGCCGGCGTGCAGGGCAACGGCCAGACGGAGCTGGCCGAGGCGATCCTCGGCCTGCGGGAGCGGGCCACCGGCTCGATCCGGCTGGGCGGCACGGAGCTGCTCGGGAAGTCCGTGCGCCAGGTCCTCGACGCCGGCGTGGGCTTCGTCCCGGAGGACCGCTCCACGGACGGGCTCGTGGGCCCGTTCACCGTCGCCGAGAACCTCGTGCTGGACCTCTACGGCGACGACCGCTTCTCCCGCGGCCCGTCCCTGCGGCTGGGCGAGGTCCAGGCCAACGCCCGCCGCGCCGTCGAGCAGTTCGACGTCCGCACCCCCTCCGTGGACGCCCCCGTGCAGACCCTCTCCGGCGGCAACCAGCAGAAGGTCGTCATCGCCCGGGAGCTCTCCCGGCCCCTCGAGCTCTTCCTCGCCTCCCAGCCCACCCGCGGGGTGGACGTGGGGTCCATCGAGTTCATCCACGAGCAGATCGTCGCCGAGCGGGACAAGGGCGTGGCCGTGCTCATCGTCTCGACCGAGCTCGACGAGGTGTACGCGCTCGCGGACCGGATCGCCGTGTTCTTCCACGGCCGGATCATGGGGATCGTGGGCCCCGACACCCCGCGCGACGTCCTGGGCCAGATGATGGCAGGGGCCACCGCCGAGGAGCTCGGCGCGGCCGGCGTCCGGCCCGACGGCGCGCGGCGGACCGGGGCGCAGCCGGCCGTCCCCCCGCAGACCGGCGCCCCACCGACCGATGCCCCGCAGGCCGGCGCCCCGCAGGCCACGGCGCAGCACCCGAAGGAGCAGGCATGAGTGCCACCGGAGCGGCCCCCGCGGCCGCCGACCAGCAGAAGGCGCCGCCGCCCACGGCCGTCGCCCCCGGGAGCCCCCGGCGGGACTGGACCGGCTCCGCGGTGCAGTCCGTGCTCGCGATCGTCGCCGCCCTGCTCCTGGGCGGGCTCCTCATCGCCATGACCGACGACCGGGTGGCCGACGCCGCGAGCTACCTCTTCGCCCGCCCCGGGGACACGGTCGCGGCCATGTGGGCCGCCGCGTCCTCCGCCTACGAGGCGATGTTCTACGGCGCCGTCTACAACCCGAACGGCAGCACGTTCGCGCAGCGGGTCTACCCGCTCGCGGAGACCCTCACCGTGGCCACGCCGCTGATCCTGGCGGGGCTCGGGGTGGCCGTGGCCTTCCAGGCCGGGCTGTTCAACATCGGCGCCCAGGGGCAGCTGCTGATCGGCGCGGCGCTGGCCGCCTGGGTCGGCTTCTCCTGGCAGCTGCCGGTGGGCGTGCACCTGCTCGCCGTGATCCTCGCCGGGGCCCTCGGCGGCGCGCTGTGGGGGGCGGTCGTGGGCGTGCTCAAGGCCCGCACCGGCGCCCACGAGGTGATCCTGACGATCATGCTCAACTACATCGCGCTCAATCTCGTCGCCTGGCTGCTCACCCGCCCGGCGTTCCTGCGCCCGGGCTCCTCGAACCCCGTCAGCCCCCAGGTCGCGGACACCGCGATGTTCCCCAAGCTGCTGGGCGAGCAGTTCCGGCTGCACTGGGGGTTCGTGCTCGCGGTCCTCGCCACGGTGTTCGTCGCCTGGCTGCTCAAGCGCTCCACGATCGGCTTCGAGCTGCGGGCCGTGGGCGCCAACCCGCGCGCGGCCCGGACCGCCGGCATCTCGGTCACGCGCGGCTTCGTCGTCGTCATGGTCCTCGCGGGCGCCCTCGCGGGACTCGCGGGCGTGGCCCAGATCTCCGGCACCGAGCGCGCGCTGACCGCGGGCGTCGCCGCGTCCTTCGGCTTCGACGCGATCACGGTGGCCCTGCTGGGCCGGTCGAAGCCGTGGGGCACGTTCTTCGCGGGCCTGCTCTACGGCGGGTTCCGCGCCGGCGGCGTCACCATGCAGTCGATGACCGGCACGAACATCGACATCGTCCTGGTCGTGCAGTCCCTGATCGTCCTGTTCATCGCCCTGCCGCCGCTGGTGCGGACCGGGCAGGACCGGGTCCGCTCCCGCCGCGGCGGGAGCGCCACCACCACGGCCGCCACCGCCACCGCCACCGCGACCGCCACCGAGGGAGGCCGGGCATGAGCTCGCAGCATCCGGAACCGCGCCCCGAGCAGGCGCCCTGGGACTCCGGCGGCCCGGCCGGCGGTCCGTCCGGCGGCACCGCCGCGACGACCCTGCCCCCGCCGGCCGAGGCGGAGCTGTCCACGACCGCGGCCAACGAGGTCGTGGGCGTCACCAGCTGGCGCACCCCGGTGGTCCTCGGCCTCCTGAGCCTCGTGGCCCTGCTGCTGTTCGGGCTCAACGCCCCGGACAACACGGTGAGCTTCCGCGTCTCGGAGGCCGGCGACCTCTTCCGCGTGCCGGACCTCGTGGTGCACGGCGTGCTGTGGGGCTGGGTCACCGTGGCCGTGCTCGCCGGGCTGACGGTCCTCGCGGTCCTGCGCGCCCGGGCCGGGGCGCACCTGCCCCGGTGGGCGGTGCTCGTGTTCGGCTTCTTCTTCGTCAGCGGCTTCCTCGTGTGGGTCGTGGGCAGCGCGCGCAGCCCGGACGTGTCCCTGTCCGGGCTGCTGGCCGGGTCCGTGGCCCTGGCCATCCCGCTGATCTTCGGCTCCCTGGGCGGCCTGCTGTGCGAGCGCTCCGGCGTGATCAACATCGCGATCGAGGGCCAGCTGCTGTTCGGCGCGTTCTCCGCGGCCGTGGCCGGCTCCCTCTCCGCCAGCGCCTGGGTGGGGCTGCTCGCCGCCGTGCTGGGGGCCGGGCTCGTCTCGCTCGTCCTGGCGGTCTTCTCGATCACCTACCGGGTCAACCAGGTGATCGTGGGCGTGGTGCTCAACGTGCTCGTGTCCGGGCTGACCGGCTTCCTCTTCGCCACGGTGCTGGAGTCGGACCCGGGCGTGTTCAACTCCCCGCCGCGGCTGCCGCGCTTCGCCGTGCCCGTGCTCTCGGAGATCCCCCTGATCGGGCCGATCGTCTTCGACCAGTCCGTGATCGGCTACCTGATGTACGCCGCGGTGGCGCTCGTGTGGTTCGCGCTCTACCGGACGCGCTGGGGGCTGCGCACCCGGTCCGTGGGGGAGCACCCCAAGGCCGCGGACACCCTGGGCGTGAAGGTCAACGCCCTGCGCTTCCGCAACGTGCTGCTCGGCGGGATGGTCGCCGGTCTCGGCGGCGCCTTCTACACGCTGGTCTCCGTCTCCGCGTTCACCCGGGACATGACCTCCGGCGCCGGCTACATCGCGCTGGCCGCCCTGATCTTCGGCCGCTGGAACCCGGTCGGGGCACTGCTCGCGTCCCTGCTGTTCGGCTTCGCGTCCAACCTGCAGTCGATCCTGTCCTTCCTGGGCACGCCCGTGCCCAGCCAGTTCCTGGCCATGCTCCCGTACGTCGTCACGATCCTGGCCGTGGCCGGGCTCGTGGGGGTCTCCCGCGGTCCCGCGGCCATCGGCAAGCCCTACACCAAGGAGTGAGCGCCCCGTGAACGAGCCCCTGCGCCCCGGCGGCGAGGCGACCGACGACGGGCCCCGGATCGACTGGGACCGACTGCGGGAGGCGGCCGTGGCCGCCCGCGAGCACGCCTACGTCCCGTACTCGCGCTTCCCCGTGGGCGCGGCAGCCCTCACCGAGGACGGGCGGGTGGTCTCCGGGTGCAACGTGGAGAACGCCTCCTACGGCCTGACCCTGTGCGCCGAGTGCGCTCTGGTGTCCGCGCTGCACATGTCCGGCGGCGGGCGGCTCGTCGCGTTCGTGTGCGTGGACGGGAACGGCGACGTCCTCATGCCCTGCGGACGGTGCCGGCAGCTGCTGCACGAGCACCGCGCGCCCGGCCTGCGGCTGCTCACCGTCTCCGGGGTGCGCACCATGGCCGAGGTGCTGCCCGACGCCTTCGGCCCCGAGAACCTCTAGTCCCCGAAAGGACCCCACATGACCGAGCAGTTCGACGCCGTGGACGTCATCCGGACCAAGCGCGACGGCGGTGCCCTCTCGCCCGGGCAGATCGCGTGGGTCCTGGACGCCTACACCCGCGGTGTCGTGGCCGAGGAGCAGATGAGCGCCCTGGCCATGGCGATCTTCCTGCGGGGCATGGACCGGGACGAGATCGGGGCCTGGACGCGGGCGATGATCGCCTCGGGCGAGCGGATGGACTTCTCCGCGCTCGTGCGCTCCGGGGCGCGCTCGGCCACCGCGGACAAGCACTCGACCGGCGGGGTGGGGGACAAGATCACGCTGCCGCTGGCCCCGCTCGTGGCCGTGTACGGCGTGGCCGTCCCGCAGCTGTCCGGGCGCGGCCTCGGCCACACCGGCGGCACCCTGGACAAGCTCGAGTCCATCCCCGGCTGGCGGGCGGCCCTGTCCAACGAGGAGATGCTGGCCCAGCTGCGGGACGTGGGCGCGGTGATCTGCGCCGCGGGCTCCGGCCTGGCGCCCGCGGACAAGAAGCTCTACGCGCTGCGGGACGTCACCGGGACGGTCGAGTCGATCCCGCTCATCGCGTCCTCCATCATGTCCAAGAAGATCGCCGAGGGCACCCAGTCCCTCGTGCTCGACGTCAAGGTGGGCTCCGGGGCGTTCATGAAGGACCTGGCCTCCGCCCGCGAGCTGGCCCGCACGATGGTCGACCTCGGCACCGGCGCCGGGGTCACGACCACCGCCCTGCTCACCGACATGTCCACGCCCCTCGGCCTGACGGTCGGCAACGCCGTGGAGGTCCAGGAGTCCGTCGAGGTGCTCGCCGGCGGCGGCCCGGCCGACGTCGTGGAGCTCACCGTGGCGCTCGCCGCGGAGATGCTCGCCGCGTCCGGGGTCCCGGACGCCGACCCGGCGGAGGCGCTGCGGGACGGCCGGGCCATGGACGTGTGGCGGGCCATGGTGGCCGCCCAGGGCGGCGACCCCGACGCCCCGCTGCCGCGGGCCCGGGAGTCCGAGACCGTGGTGGCCGAGGCCGACGGCGTGCTCGCCGAGCTCGACGCCCACCGGGTGGGGGTGGCCTCCTGGCGCCTCGGGGCGGGCCGCGCCCGGCGCGAGGACCCCGTCCAGGCCGGCGCCGGCGTGCTGCTGCACGCCAAGCCCGGGGACGCCGTCCGGGCCGGGCAGCCGCTGCTGACCCTGCTCACCGACACCCCCGAGCGCTTCGCACGGGCCCGGGAGGCCCTCGAGGGCGCCGCCGTGATCGCCCCGGAGGCGCCGGCGTCCCGGCCGGACCGCGCCGTGGTCCTGGAGACCGTGCGGTGATCACCGGCCGCTGAAGCGCCGGGGCCGGATGCCGGGCCCGCCTATACTGCGGAGAGAACCAGCGCGAAACGAGAACCGAGGGCGTGCGCACACGCTCGGAAGGGTGGGTCCAGTTGGGTCTGCGAGGCATTTTCCGGAAGAACACCGAGGACAGCACACCGCGCCACGAGACCGGACGGCCCGAGCAGCCGGCCGGTCCGACCGCCGGCCCCGACACCTGGACCCGGGAAACGGGCCGGGACGGCGACCGGGGCACCGGTTCCCGGGGTCCGGACGGGCACGGTCACGAGGAGCACGGCCCGGAGGAGGTCCGGCCGCTGCCGGACCGCGGACCGCTGCCCTTCCTCGTGGACCGGCTGACGTCCCGGGGGGCCGACCGCGCCGTGCTCACGCTCGTCCAGCGCGGCAACACCATGACCCACCAGACCCAGCAGTCCGTGGGGGACGCCGACCCGTCCGTGGAGTCCGGCACCGTGGACCAGGACTCACCGCTCTTCGACCCCGTGGCCGACCTCTACAGCGAGGCCATGTCCTCGCCCCGCGGCGCGTGGCAGAACGCCCGCATCGAGGTGGGCCCGGAGCAGGACGGGGTCCGCCCCGTGGTGACGACCTACGGCTTCGCCGACGGCAGCGAGGACGTCCGCACCTGGCGGTCGGGGCGGCCCGCGCCGGGCGCCGCTGCCGCGGGCACGCGGTCCACTGCGGAGACGAGCTCCGCCGAGGACCGGCCCGCCGGTGAGCGCCCCACCGGGGAGCGGTCCGACGACGAGCGCCGTCCCGCCGCATCGGAGCCGACGGGCCCGGCCGCGCAGCACTCGGCCGGGGGAGTCCCCGCCGCCGCGGCGGCCGCCGCTGCCGGTGGGGCCGGGTCCTCCGCGGCCGGCGCCGCCCGTGGCCCCGTCTCCGAGCCGACCGGCGTCCCGGTCTCCGCGCGGAGCGCTGAGCCGGCCGCCGAGCCGATCACCGAGCCGACCACCGGGGCGGAGCCCGTTCCCGGGGCCGCTCCCGCCACGGAGGCCCCCGCGGCCGGCCGGGAGCAGGACGAGCACCGCACCGCCGACCGGGAGGCCACCGCCCACGACGTCCCCGACCACGGCGCCGCCCAGCACGAGGTCCCCGACCACGTCGACCACGAGGAGTGGCACGAGGACGTCGAGCCGGCCGCGCCCACCGGGGCGGCGGCCGCGACGGCCGCCGCGGCCGCCGCCGGCACCGCCGCCGGGGACGACCACGACTCCTCCGCCCCGGAGACCGCGGTCTCCACCGACGTCTCCCCGTCCTACCGGGCCCCGGCGGGGGCCCAGGACCGGCCCTCCCAGGACAAGCTGGCCGAGGGCAACCTCGTGCTCAAGGAGGTCGACGTCCTGCGCCGGCTCGCGGACGCCCAGCGGCGCCTGTTCGGCGAGGACGGCACGGCGATGGACGTCTCCACCGTGCTCGTGCGGGTGCGGGCCCTGGGCACCTACTACGACGCCCTGACCCACGTGCGGAAGAACGGCTTCTGGGACCAGCGCCGCACCTTCGACCTCGTCCCCGAGGAGCTGCTGCACGTGCAGGAGCTCAAGGACGAGTCCTACGTGGAGGGCAACGGGGCCCCGCTGGCGATGATGTTCCGCTTCCGGCCGGGCATCCCCCCGGAGGTGTCCTTCGACTACGCGGACGAGGAGGCCTTCGTGCGCTACGAGGACCGGCTGCCCGCGCAGAACTACCTCGAGGAGCTGCGCATGTACCCCCGCACCGGGGCGCACATCCCGCAGCACATGAACGAGGCCCTGCAGGACTGGAACTACTGAGACCGACCGAGACAGGGGCCGTCCCGACCGTGATGCTGACCTCCGCCGAACAGCACCCGGGCCGCGTGCCGGACCGGGTCCTGCGCGACCTGCCCAAGGTGTGCCTGCACGACCACCTCGACGGCGCCCTGCGCCCGGCCACGGTGGTCGAGCTGGCCGCAGCGGCCGGGCACCGGCTGCCGGCCGAGGAGCCCGAGGCGCTGGGCCGGTGGGTGCGGGAGAGCGCCGACTCCGGCTCGCTGCTGCGCTACCTGGCGACCTTCGAGCACACGGTCGCCGTGATGCAGACCCCCGAGGCGCTCGTGCGCTGCGCCCGGGAGTACGTCGAGGACCTCGTGGCGGACGGGGTGGTCCACGCCGAGGTGCGCTGGGCCCCGGAGCAGCACACCGCCGGCGGCCTGTCGATGGCGGAGGCCGTCGAGGCCGTCCGGCTCGGGCTCTCGGAGGGAGTGCTGGCCGCGGAGGACGCGGGCCACATCGTGTCCGTCACCCAGATCCTCTGCGCCATGCGCCACGCCGAGCGCTCCCTTGAGGTCGCCCGCCTCGTGGTGGACAACCGGGACCGCGGCGTGGTGGCCTTCGACCTCGCGGGACCCGAGGACGGCTACCCGCCCGCCCGCCACCGGGCCGCCCTCGAGCTGCTCGCGGACGAGCTGGTGCCCGTCACCCTCCACGCCGGGGAGGCCGCCGGCATCGAGTCGATCCGGGACGCGCTGGCCACGGGCCGCGCCCTGCGCCTGGGCCACGGGGTGCGCATCGCGGAGGACATCGACATCGACTACCTGGAGGACGTCGCCGTCGTCGACCTCGGCCGCACGGCCGAGTGGGTCCGGGACCGGGGCATCGCCCTCGAGGTGTGCCCCACGTCCAATCTCCAGACCGGGGCCGTGGCGGCGTTCGGCGGCGGTCCCGAGCGGCACCCGGTGGACATGCTCTACCGGACCGGCTTCACGGTGACCATCTCCCCGGACAACCGGCTGATGAGCGGGACCACGGTCACGGACGAGCTGGCCCTGCTCGTGAAGCACTTCGGCTACGGGCTCGAGGACCTGGAGCGGCTGCAGCGCAACGCCGCGGCCGCCGCCTTCCTCCCGCTCGAGGACCGCACCGCCCTGGACGGGATGATCACCGACGGCTTCGAGGGGATGCACGCATGAGCCAGGGGCACGGCACCGACGACGTCGCGGCGGGGCTCGGCGTCCCGGAGCGGACCGGGCAGCGCTTCGCGGAGCTCGTGGCGGTCATGGACCGGCTGCGCTCCCCGGGCGGGTGCGCGTGGGACGGGCAGCAGACCCACGAGTCCCTCGTGCGCTACCTCGTGGAGGAGGCCTACGAGGTCGTCGAGGCCGTGGAGGCCGAGGGCGGGCCGGCGGCCCACGCCGGGCTGCTCGTCGAGGAGCTCGGGGACGTCCTGCTGCAGGTGGTCTTCCACTCCCGGGTCGCCCAGGAGCGCCCGCGCGCCGAGGGCGGCTTCGACGTGGCCGACGTGCTCGAGGCCATCACCGCCAAGCTGGTCCGCCGCCACCCCCACGTCTTCGGCGCCGGCGCCACCGGGGACGTCGCGGGGGAGCAGACCCTCGAGCAGCTGCACTCCCGCTGGGAGGACCTCAAGCGGGCCGAGAAGCCCGAGCGGACCGGGCCCTTCGACGGCATCCCGCCGCACCTGCCGGCCCTGGCCCTCGCGGAGAAGACCCTCGCGCGGGCCCGCAAGCACGACCTCGAGCCCGCGGTCCCCGCCGCGGAGGAGCCCGGCGGCCCGCGCACCGAGGAGGAGCTGGGCGAGGCGCTGTTCGCGCTCGTGCGCTCCGCCTCCGCCCGCGGGCTCGACGCCGAGCGGGCCCTGCGCGGGGCCGCCCGCGCGTACGCCGCCGCCCGGAACGGGGACTGATCCCGTCACGGGCCGCCCCCGCGGCCGGCCACCGGCGCCGAGTCGCTAGGCTGGAGCCGCCGGGGGCGCCCGGCCCCGCCGGTGCGGACCCTCGGCCGGTGCCCCGCACCGGGGCCCCGACCGCCCCACCACGCACGTTCCACCCACGTCAGCGACAAGCTCAGCACCAACGTCAGGAGCAACCCATGGCCATGATCACCGCAGTGCACGCCCGCCAGATCCTCGACTCCCGCGGCAACCCGACCGTGGAGGTCGAGGTGCTGCTGGAGGACGGCAGCTACGGCCGGGCGGCGGTGCCCTCGGGCGCCTCCACCGGTGCCTTCGAGGCCGTCGAGCGCCGTGACGGCGATAAGAAGGTCTACCTCGGCAAGGGCGTCCTCGACGCCGTGAAGGCCGTCGACGAGGAGATCGCCGAGGCCGTGATCGGTCTCGACGCGACCGACCAGCGGCTGGTCGACCGCACCATGCTCGACCTCGACGGCACGGACAACAAGGGCAGCCTCGGCGCCAACGCCATCCTGGGCGTCTCCCTGGCCGTGGCCCGCGCCGCCGCCAACGCCTCCGACCTCGAGCTCTACAAGTACCTGGGCGGGCCCAACGCCCACGTCCTCCCGGTGCCCATGATGAACATCCTCAACGGCGGCTCCCACGCAGACTCGAACGTGGACATCCAGGAGTTCATGATCGCCCCGATCGGTGCCGCGACCTTCTCCGAGGCCCTGCGCACCGGCGTGGAGGTCTACCACTCCCTCAAGGGCGTGCTCAAGGAGCGCGGCCTGGCCACCGGGCTGGGCGACGAGGGCGGCTTCGCCCCGAACCTCGAGTCCAACCGTGCCGCCCTCGACCTCATCTCCGAGGCGATCGAGAAGGCCGGGTACACCGTGGGCACCGACGTGGCGCTCGCCCTGGACGTGGCCTCCTCCGAGTTCTTCGAGAACGGCAAGTACAGCTTCGAGGGCAAGCAGCTCAGCGCCGCGGAGATGACCTCCTACTACGAGGAGCTCGTGCGCGACTACCCGATCGTGTCCATCGAGGACCCGCTGGACGAGGACGACTGGGCGGGCTGGCAGGCCCTCACCGCGTCCGTGGGCACCCAGGTCCAGATCGTGGGCGACGACCTGTTCGTCACCAACCCGGAGCGGCTGGCCCGCGGCATCGACGAGGGCGCCGGCAACGCCCTGCTGGTGAAGGTCAACCAGATCGGCTCCCTCACGGAGACCTTCGACGCCATCTCCCTGGCCCAGCGGCACATGTTCCACTGCATGATCTCCCACCGCTCGGGCGAGACCGAGGACACCACGATCGCGGACATCGCGGTGGCCACCAACGCCGGGCAGATCAAGACCGGGGCGCCGGCCCGCTCCGAGCGCGTGGCCAAGTACAACCAGCTGCTGCGCATCGAGGAGGAGCTCGGGGACGCCGCGCGCTACGCGGGGGCCTCCGCGTTCCCGCGCTACACCGCGAAGTGACCACCGGCGGCTGACCGGCCCCGCCGGTCCGTCGTCGTGCGGGGGGAGCGGCCGTTCCCGGCGGCCGCTCCCCCCGTGAGCGCTACACTGGTCCCCGTCCCCGCCCTTCCCCCGTGAGGTCGCCATGCCCGCTCCCCGCCCGCGCACCACCCGCCTGCTCGGCGGGCGCGACGCCGCGCCGGGCACCCGCGGGCGCGACGGCGGGACGGGCGGCGGCCCGGGCCACGGGCTGGGTGGCGGGTCCAGCGCCGTGGGGTCGCCGGTCCCCGCCCGCACCTTCAGCGGGCGGTTCCTGATCCTCACCCTCGTGGCCGTGCTCATCGTGTTCCTGGCGGCGCCGACCACCAAGATCTTCCTCGAGCAGCGGGCGGAGATCGCCCAGCTCGAGCGCGCCATCGCCGCCATGGAGGCCCAGCAGGCCTCCCTGGAGGACCAGGTGGACCAGTGGTCGGACGAGACCTACGTCAAGCAGCAGGCCCGGGACCGGCTCCTCTACGTGATGCCGGGGGAGCGGTCCTACCTCGTGGTGGGCGCCGAGGAGATGGACGGCGCCGTGGTGGACTCCTCGGCGGCGCAGGTCGAGGCCGAGAAGCCCGCCTGGGTGGACGCCCTCTGGCAGTCCGTGGTGGCCTCCGCCTACGAGGACGCCCGTCCCGCGGCGGGCACGGGAGCCGCCGGGGACACGGACGCCGCCGGGGACGCGGACGCCGACGGGGAACCGACCGGCAGCGAGGACGCGGACACCGCCGAGGACGCGGACACCGCCGCCGAGCCGGGCGGCACCGACGAGCCCGCGGCCCCCGGACAGCCGGGCAGCACGGACGAGCCCGGCGCGGGCCAGGACCCCGGCACCACCGAGCAGGCAGAGCAGACAGAGCAGAGCGTCCCGGCCGCCCCGGCGGACGGGGCCGGCGCGCCGCAGGACGCGGCGACGGACAGCCGCGGCAGCGCCGCGGAGTGAGGAACGGCGTGAACCCCCAGCACGGACACGAGCCCGGCGACCGGCCGGCCCCCGCACCCCGGGGACTCGGCGTGACGGCCGCGACGGTCGAGCCCACGGCCCTGGACCTCCAGGTGCTCTCCCGGCAGCTCGGGCGTCCCGTGCGCGACGTCGTCGAGATCCCGGCCCGGTGCACGTGCGGGAACCCGCTCGTGGCGGCCACCGCGCCGCGGCTGGCCAACGGCACCCCGTTCCCCACGGTGTTCTACCTGGCCCACCCCGTGATCACCGCGGCGGTGTCCCGGCTCGAGGCGGCCGGCCTGATGTACACGATGACGGACCGCATCGCCGAGGACGAGGCGCTGGCCGCAGCCCACCGGGCCGCGCACGAGGACTACCTCGCCGAGCGTGCCCGGATCGGTGCCGCGGCCGGCACCGGACCCGTACCCGAGATCGAGGGCATCTCCGCCGGCGGCATGCCCGTGCGGGTCAAGTGCCTGCACGTGCTCGCCGGCCACGCGCTCGCGGCCGGGCCCGGCGTGAACCCGCTCGGCGACGAGACCCTCACCGCCATCGCCGAGTGGTGGACCCCCGACGCCTGCCACTGCGACCCCGCCTGGCGCGAGGCCTGAGACCCACCCGCCCCCGACACCCCCGAGGACTCCCCATGCGCACAGGCGCCATCGACTGCGGCACGAACTCCATCCGACTGCTCATCGCCGACACCCGGGAGGAGCAGGGCCGCACGGTGCTCGACGACGTGGTGCGCGAGATGCGCGTGGTCCGGCTCGGCCAGGGCGTGGACGCCACCGGGTGGCTGGCAGAGGCGGCGCTCGAGCGCACGTTCGCGGCCACGGACGAGTACGCCCGGCTGCTGGCGGAGCACGGGGTGGAGCAGCTGCGCTTCGTGGCCACGAGCGCCACCCGCGACGCCGGCAACCGGGACGTCTTCCTCGCCGGGATCCGCGAGCGCCTCGGCGTGACCCCCGAGGTCATCAGCGGCGACGAGGAGGCCGAGCTGTCCTTCCGCGGCGCCGCGGCCGCCGTGGGCGGCGCGGATCCGGAGGACCGGGTCCTGGTGATCGACCTCGGCGGCGGGTCGACCGAGTTCGTGCTGGGCAATGCCCAGGGGGTGCGCGCGGAGCGCAGCGTGGACATCGGCTGCGTCCGCCTGACCGAGCGCCACCTCGGCTCCAACCCGCCCACCGCCGCCCAGCAGGAGGCCGTGCTGCGCGACGTCGACCACGCCGTGGACGTGGTCCTGCAGACCGTGCCCCTCACGGAGGCCACCCACCTCGTGGGCGTCGCGGGCACCATCACGACCGTCACGGCCCACGCCCTCGGGCTGTCCGCCTACGACCCCGCGGCCATCGACGGCGCCGAGCTGCCCGCCGAGCGGATCGCGCAGGCGTGCCGAGAGCTCACGGCCATGACCCGCGCGGAGCGCGCCGCGCTGCCCTACATGCACGAGGGCCGTGTCGACGTCATCGGCGGCGGCGCCCTCGTGTGGCGGCGGATCGTCGAGCGGGTGGGCGCCGCCACCGGTGGACGGGTGGACTCGGCGATCGCGAGCGAGCACGATATTTTGGACGGGATCGCCCTGTCCCAGGTCGGCTGACCCGCCCGGACCCCCCGACCCGGAAGGACACATGTCTCCCAGCGCACCCCGCCCCCGCCCCCCGCGCCACCGCGCCCTCACCCGGTGGGGCGCGGTGGGGGCGGCCTCGGCCGTGGTCGGCGCCGGCGCGCTGGTCCTGCCCGGGGCGGGGCCGGCGCAGGCCCGGCCCCCGGAGCCCGGCCCCGCCCCCAGCATCCCGCTCGAGGACCCCGTCAGCGTGGCACCCCCACCCGGTGACGGCGCCACCCCCGCCCCGGACACCTCCCGCATCGCCGAGGACGGGATCCGTCCGCTGCAGTACTGGCTGGACGAGTACGGCGTGCGGGAGGCCTGGGCGGAGTCCACGGGGGAGGGCGTGCGCATCGCCGTCATCGACACCGGGGTGGACGGCTCGCACCAGGACCTGGAGGGCGCCGTGGTGGCCGGCACCGACGTCTCGGGCGGCGGCTCCGCCGACGGCCAGGAGGGTCTCGGCACCGAGCCCGAGCACGGGACCCTCGTGGCGTCCGTGGCCGCGGGCCGCGGCCACGTGCCCCCGGGCGGTCGGGACGACGACGCCCCGGGCCGGCCCGCCGGCATCGTGGGCGTGGCCCCGGACGCCGAGGTGCTCGCCGTGTCCACCTGGCTGGGCGACGAGAGCCCGGAGGTCCGCAGCGTCGACGAGCAGCTCCCGGACGCCGTCCGGTGGGCCGTGGACAACGGGGCGGACGTCATCAACATGTCGGTGGGCTCCAACGCCACCTCGTGGCCCGAGAGCTGGGACGAGGCCTTCCTCTACGCCGAGGAGAAGGACGTGCTCGTCGTCGCCTCCGCGGGCAACCGGGGGTCGGGGCTCGTCCAGGTCGGCGCCCCCGCCACCATCCCCGGCGTGCTGACGGTGGGCGGCGTGGGCCGCACGGGAGAGGCGAGCTGGGAGTCCTCCTCGCAGGGGATCTCGATCGCCGTGGCCGGCCCGTCCGAGGACATGGTGGGCGCCATCCCCGGCGACCGCTACGCCTCGTGGGCCGGGACGTCCGCGTCCGCCCCGGTGGTGGCCGGCACCGCCGCGCTGATCAAGGCGAAGTGGCCGGAGATGAGCTCCGCCCAGATCGCCAACCGCATCGTCTCCACCGCCCGGGACACCGGCTCGCCGGGCAAGGACCCGCTCTACGGGTACGGGGTGCTGGACGTCGAGGCCGCGCTCACGGAGGACGTCCCCGAGGTCGACCGCAGTCCCCTCGGCAGCATGGAGCAGTGGGTGCGGGTGCACCGCCGCAGCGCCGCGGCGACCCCCACGGCGGGCCCGGCCGAGAGCTCGGCGCCCGTCACGGAGGAGGTCGAGGCGGAGGTCGCCCCGCCCGAGCCCGTCGCCCCGATCGACGAGACCGGGCTGCTGCCCGTCGTGGTGCTCGCCGGGTTCGGGCTGCTCGTGCTGGGCCTCACGGCGGGTGCCGTGGTGCACATCCGCCGCATCGTGGCCGCCGACCCGGACGGGGACCCGGGCGGCCGTTCCTGAGGCGTGCGCCGGAACACGGCGCGGAGGCCCCGGACGAGAACCGATATCGACAGCGTTCTGAGTAGACTCGGGGGCATGTCTTTCACTCAACTGGCCAAGGACCGTCCGCGCCTTCTGATCGTCGGCGGCGGCTACGTCGGCTTCACCGTGGCGCAGGAACTGCAGAAGCGGATCAAGGACTCCGGCGGAGTCGTGACCGTGGTGGATCCCAACCCGTACATGATGTACCTCCCCTTCCTGCCCGAGGTGGCCGGCGGCAACGTCTCCGCCCGCAGCGCGGTGGTGCCCCACCGGCAGCACCTCAAGGACTGCGAGATCGTCACCGGGCACGTGCTCGGCGTCGACCACGCGAACCGCACCGCGACCGTCAAGGGCATCGACGAGGGCGAGACCTTCGAGCTGACCTACGACGAGGTCGTCATCGCCGGCGGCTCCGTGACCCGCGCCTTCCCGATCGAGGGCCTCGCCGAGAACGGCATCGGCCTCAAGACCATCGAGGAGGCCGTGGCGGTGCGCAACTGGGTGCTCGAGCGCATCGAGGTCGCCTCCCTCACCACCGACGAGGAGGCCAAGCGCCGGGCGCTGACCTTCGTGGTGGTCGGCGGCGGCTACGCCGGCACCGAGACGATCGCCGAGATCGAGGACATGGCCCGCAGCGCCGTCGAGCGCAACGAGCGGCTCACGGTCTCCGACCTGCGCTTCGTGCTCATCGAGGCCATGGGCCGGATCATGCCCGAGGTCTCCGAGGAGCGCGCGGAGAAGGTCGTGGCGCACCTGCGCAGCCGCGGCATCGAGGTGCTGCTCAACACGTCGCTCGCCTCCGCGGTGGACAAGCACCTGAAGCTCGTCAACATGCAGGACAAGTCCCCGGCCGGCGAGTTCGGCACCGACACCCTGATCTGGACCGCCGGGGTGCAGGCGAACCCGCTCGTCAAGAGCACGGACTTCCCGCTCGACGAGCGCGGCCGCGTCCGTGCCGGGGCCGACCTGCGGATCACCGGCGACGACGGGCCCCTCGAGGGCGCCTGGGCCGCCGGCGACGTCTCCGCCGTCCCGGACCTCACCGGTGGGGGAGTCGGCGGGTTCTGCGTCCCCAACGCCCAGCACGCGGTGCGCCAGGCGCACACGATGGCCAAGAACATCATGGCCGCCCGCGCAGGCAAGCCGCTCGAGGACTACTACCACGAGAACCTCGGCGCGGTCGCCGGGCTCGGCCTCTACAAGGGCGTGGCCAGCATCAAGGGCCTCCCCGGTCTGCCGGCGAAGGGCCTGGAGTTCTCCGGCGTCGCCGCGTGGGCGATGCACCGGCTCTACCACGGCTACGCGATCCCCACCGTGGACCGCAAGGCCCGCGTCTTCACCGAGTGGGCCCTGAACTTCATGTTCGGCCGGGACACCACCACGCTGCGCCACGAGCGGGACCCGCGCACGCGGTTCCAGACCGCTGCCGGCAAGGCCCCCGCCCCGCGCAAGGCCAACCTCTGATCCGATCCGTCCACCGCTCGACCCCGTCCCGGCCACGTGCCGCGGCGGGGTCGAGCTGTTCCACGGGGCCGTGACGCCCCCGGCCCGGCCCCCGTGGCGCCTGCCCCGGGGGCCGGCAGGCCGCCCGTCCGTCAGTGGGTGTTCCGGGGGTGGGCGATCTCGCGGGCGTCCAGTTCCACGCTCAGCTCCTGGTGGCGCTCGAGCGTGACCGGGTGGGCGCCGGACGCGCTGCCGAGGTACTCGAGGTCGAGCTGCCGGCCGACCCTGCTGTGCAGGACGTGCAGCTCGGCCAGGGACAGCTCGGTCAGGTCGGCGGGGAACGCGTCCTCCGGCGCCAGGTAGGTCCTGCCGGTGGGCCGGGCGACGACCTCGCTCATGCCGCGGTCGTCCGGAACGGCATCGGGGTGCACCCGTACGGGGCGGGGACGGGGGGACGTCCGGATCCCGGCAGGAACCGGTGGGACGGGAGAGCGGGGTGGTGCACGGGAGCAGCCTCCTGCGGATGCGACGACATCGCGGCCGGCTGCTCGACCACCGTGCCAGCGTACTGGATCCTGCGCCCGGCCGACAGGCGCGGTTCCCGGCCGCGGCCCCGGCCCGTCCTGGTGGTGAGAGCGGGACGAGGCGATAGGGTGGGCGGCGTCCCGGTGACGCGTCCGGGACCGGCCCCCATAGCCCAATCGGCAGAGGCAGCGGACTTAAAATCCGCTCAGTGTCAGTTCGAGTCTGACTGGGGGCACGAAGAATCGTTAGCAATCCGCCCAGACTGGCGGAGTTGCTCACCGTCACTTGGGGCCGATTCGACATTTGGCCTCCATTTCCGACATGGAATCTGCACCGGAGGCGGCCCGAGGTCCGGTGGGAGCGCGTTCTGCGGTCGCCATCCGACTGGCAGTCCAAAAAGCACTCCACCAGGCTCGACGCGAGGCTCGACGCCGACGATTTCCACCATGAGGTCATTCTGGCCGAGCATTGCTACCCGGTGCTGCTCGCCGTCTCGGCCGCGCTGTTCCTGGC
This sequence comes from Kocuria sp. WN036, assembly GCF_002287015.1. Classification (NCBI taxonomy): domain Bacteria; kingdom Bacillati; phylum Actinomycetota; class Actinomycetes; order Micrococcales; family Micrococcaceae; genus Kocuria; species Kocuria sp. WN036. The sequence goes on along the minus strand of NZ_NSKF01000005.1, from coordinate 101,699 downwards.
CGCCGGCGGCTTCCTGATGTCCGGGGACTGATCGCCTTCGCCACGGGCGGCGCGCGCCGACAGGGGCGTTGCGTGCTGCGCGGCCACGCCCCCCGACGTGGCCTGCGCTGTGTCGGGCCGCTCGTGAGCTGCTCACCGACAGCTTCAGCTTAGAGAGCCTGACCGCACCCCGGCAGCCCCACTTCCGTGCACAAGCATGTGGTGCTGCGACGCCGATTGCCTGGACTACTTCGGCGCCTCGACGATCCGCAGGCCCGGAACATCCTCGGCGACTTGGTAGGCGACGGCCCGCCACCACCTGGCCGTGAGCGGCAACGGTGCGCCCGGCAGATCGAGGGCCGGCATGTCGGCGTCGCGGTCGTAGACCTCGAAGACCGGGTCGGGCCCGGTGTGCTCGAGCAGGTGGGCGGCCAGGTGATCTGCGACCTCGGCGGTGTACGCCTCGATCCGTTCCACGTCCTCGCGCACGACCTTCAGCTCGATCGGCGTCATCCGCCCGTCGGCCGGCGACTGCACCGCGGGCACCGACTGCGGGCGGGACTGCGCCCAGGCGGCCAGGTCCTCGCTCACGAGCCCTCCACCGTCTGCCCGGTGTCGTCCTCGGGGTGGGCGGCGCCGAAGGCCCAGTTCCACGGGGTGGTCAGGAAGTCGTAGGCGTCCTGCGGGAAGCCGTCGGCGTCGATCAGGTCCCGGGCGGCGAGGGCGATCAGGGCGTGGGCCACGGGCATCTGAAAGCTGGTGGCGGTGGCTTCGGCGGCGCGCTCCAGGGCGTCTCCGGACGGGGGAGCGGAGTCGGGGCGGGTGTGCCGGTGCATCAGGAGGAACAAGTCGGTGGCGATCGCCTGCGACAGGCTCCGCCACGACCCGAGGATCTGGTCCAGGGCGTCCTGGCGCCCGGCGGCGGCCGCGGCGCCGACCGCCAGCTTCACGGCAGCCTGACCGAGCGCGTCGTAGTCCACCTCGACGGGGGTGTTGTCGGTGACGAACTTCTGGTGGAGCTCGGCGGCCTTGCGCAGCGCCTGCGACTGCTCGAGGCCGATGTCCGCAGCCTTCTCGAAGACGGCCTGGACCTGCGGGCCCTGGGGACCGGCCGCGGCGGCGAGGACCTCGGGGTTCTGCCAGGTGGGGGTGCTCATCGCGCGGTGCTCCTCGGGGGGTCGGAGGCGGTGAGCGACGTGTTCGCCCGGTGCCTGCTGGTCGCACCGTAGCAGTCGTCCCGACGGCGACAACGAGCCTTCAAGAGCCGGTAAGCGTCTGGCCGCGTTCGCCGCTCGAGCCGAAGGATTGCTCGAGAGATGTCCTCGAAACGCTTCCGGCCCCCTAGGAGGCGCGGACCTTCAGCGCGTCCTCGGCGTTGAAGTCATCAGGGCCCACCGGCCAACGGCAAACCTCGCTGTCCAGGTCGGAACCGAGCCGGCCCAGCGGCAGCGGGTCCATCACGGAGAGCATCTTCGCCTCGGCGGCGAAGCGGGTGGGACCGGGGACGTTCACCGCGACGCGGCCCGTGGCCCGGATCTCCAGCACCAGCAACCTTCCGGTCTCGAAGCAGTACTCCCCATCTACCTCGACACCCGTCACACCTCCGCTACCGCGGCCGACCCGCACGACCTGAGGGCCGCGAGCAGGCGAGCATTTCGTGCTCGAACACCGGGGCGGAGACACCTGCCCTACCGGGCGTGGCCTCAGCCCCTCGACGCGCCCTCCGTGAGACGGTCGAAGGCATCGGAGGCTTGTGTCGGTGAAGCGAAGGAGCAGCAGATGATGACCCGGTGCACGCGCGCGATGCTGGCGGTGACGATCGCTCTCGTCGTCGCTGGTTGCTCGCAGGACTCGGTCGACCTGTACGCCGGCGAGCAGACCGAGGACGACACGCTTCCCGCGGAGATCGATGCCGCGGAGTACGGCTGGGATGCCGACAGCTCTCGGTTGCTGGCCATCCACGAGGGCGCCGAGTTCTACCTCGTGGCCGGGGAGGAAGGCGACTGCCTGCTCACCTACGACCCGACGGCAGCCGGGGACTGGGTCGCTGGTTGCACTCCCGGCGGGCGCGTGGGCACCAGCGGGCAGTTGGGCATCAAGGCGGACTTCGCTCCGGCCGGCCTTCCGGGGGAGGAACCAGAGGGATGGGTGCGGCTCACCCCACAGCTGCAGATCGAGACCGGCTGATCCAGTCGCGTCGCGGCGACAGACTGCGTGCCGCCGGCGGCCGTGAGGGATGTCGGCCGTTGTTCCGGGGATCGGGTCTACCCCCGGCCGGTGTGGTCGGCGATCATGAGGCATGGCCGAGCACGCAGACCCGGAGGAGACACCGCGGTTCGTCACGTTCCAGCCGTGGCGGATCCGGATCGCGATCGCCGTCGTGTTCCTCGTACTGATCGTGGTCGCGGCCGAGCTCGTGCCGGAGGGACCGTATCTGCTGACGACCGGACCTGTCTTCGTAGTCGGCTACACAGCGCTCTCGTTCGCTGTGCATCGATCGGTCGTCCTCAGTCTGGGGGACCACGCCGTGGAGATCCGGCAGGGCTGGCGCAAGCAGCAGCAGATCCCGTACGAGCAGATCACCGAAGCAGCCGTCGGGCCGCGCACCGAGTGGTGGCGCATCGGCCGGCGCCGAATGGACGACGGGGCCACCGGCTACCTGATGGGCGGGCCCAGCGTGCGCATCGCCACCGGGGAATCGTCGGTGGTGGTCTCGGCCGAGGAGTCCTACCGGGTGGCCGGGGCGATCCAGCGTCAGCGCGAGCACGTCATCGCCGAGCGAGCATCAGGCACGGAACCGACCGGGCGCTGAGACAACCGAGTCGGCGCCCCATCAAGGGAGAACAATGAGATGAGACCACTTCGATACTCGATCAACGTCACGCTCGACGGCTGCTGCCATCACGAGGCAGGGCTTCCCCCGGACGAGGAGTCGATGCGCTACTGGACCGCTGAGATGGAGCGAGCCGATGCCCTGCTGTTCGGCCGGGTGACCTACGAGATGATGGAGTCGGCGTGGCGGAAGCCGGCCACGGGCACGTGGCCTGACTGGATGGAGGAGTGGGAGATCCCGTTCGCCGAGGCCATCGACCGGGTGAAGAAGTACGTCGTGTCGAGCACACTGAGCGAGGTCGATTGGAACGCCGAGCTGGTGCGAGGCGACCTGGGCCAAGCGGTTCAACGGCTCAAGCAGGAGCCGGGCGAGGGTCTGTGGGTGGGTGGCGTGACGCTGCCGACGGCGTTGGCTGATCTGGGACTGATCGACGAGTACGAGTTCGTGGTGCAACCGGTCCTTGCCGGACACGGGCCGACGCTGCTCGCCGGTCTGCGCGAGCGCGTCCAGCTCGAGCTCGTGGACCGCCATGAGCTCCGGTCGGGGGCGGTCGCCCAGCGATACCGGCCCGCGCGAGTGACAGCCTGACGACCCGAGCCAGGACAGCGGCCGGCCGATGCCCGGGTACTGGGAGAAGCACCACGACCGGACACCCGAGCACGTGCCGCACCTGCCGGTCACCGGCGTCGTGCGCTCCGTCCAGGCGCTGCACTACGCCTTCGACGAGGGCGCGGACCCCGGCGTGCTGATCATCCGCCCCGACAGCGAAGTGGCCGTGGAGCTCGACGCCGTTCCCGGCGCCGGGACGCAGCTGCCGGGGCGCACGCGGGAGCACGAGGTGCTGGCCTACCGGGTGCAGCTGGAGGTCGCCGACGACGCGGAGCTGCCGGCCTACGTGCCGGACGAGCAGGCCTTGCTCGTTCCGGTCATCGGATCGTCGACCGGTGCGGCAGGTGCGCTATTCGGGTGCAGTCGTCGGTGCGGCGGACACGCCCCAGAAGGCCTCGTAGCCCTCGGCTTCAGCTGCCACCGTGACCGTCTCCGGCGTCGTGTCGTCGGGGGCGCCGAGCTGCACGGTCGTGGTCACCGGTGAGCCCGCGCAGTCCCCTTCGCCGTAGGACCCGTGTTCCCCGATCAGACTGATCCGTCCGGAGGATAGATCGGCGTCAGCCCCCGGGTCAGCCGGTGCGCACGCCATCGTGACCGCGTACCACCCGGGCTCCACATCGGTCGTCGAACCGGTGGCGCGACTGCCGTCGGTGCCGGTGCTGCCGGCGATGGAGAATCCTCCCTCGGCGACAGCAGGAAGGGTGTTGGCCGCCCACGTTTCGAGGTCGACCGAGGTAGCCGATGAGGACTCCGTTGACGGGCCGCAGGCTGTGATCATCAGCAGCACGGCGGCGGCAGCCAGGGCTGCGGACGTACGGCTTGTCATGTCCGTCACCCTAGTGCCCCGCCGGGGCAGCAGGCCGTCAGCCGGTGCGCTCGGCGGCGTGCAGGGCGTCCAGGTAGGCCCAGCCGCGGCGGGCGCGGAGGACCGGGACCACTGCGATCAGCATCATCAGGACGGCGGTCACCGCCCACCACGTCTCGGTGCGCAGGATCCAGACGGCGACGACGCCGGCGATCCCGGCCACGATCGTGGTCGCCGACTCCAGCTGAGTGCAAGCCAGCACCCCGGCGGCGACGCGGGTGCCCGGATCGTCCGGGACCAGACCGGAGGAGGCGGTGATCCCGATCGATCGGCGCAGCGCTCCCTTGTCCTGGTGGACGTCGAGGCGGGCACGGGGCGCCTGGACGAGGCGCTGCACGATGAGCGCCAGTCCCAGGAGCAGAGCCGGTCCGAAGGTGACCCAGGGGCTGCGTGCGGTACCGCTGTCGTCCAGTCCCCAGTGGACCAGGGCTGGGAACCCGACCGTGAGCACGGCGGCCGCCGGCACGGCGCGGGCGAGGACCTGGCCGCCGGTCGGCACGGGCACCTCGGCGGTCTGCTGGGCGGACTCGTTCATGGTGCCGAGGCTACCGGCCCCGTCCGGGCGCCGGCGCGCACGGCCACGAGGCCGGCGGCGGAGATCGTGACGCCGGCGGGTCATCGCAGGAGGTTCCGCTGCAGCCACAGGGTGCACCACATCTTCAGGCGCAGCTCGTCCCAGCCGGGGACGTCGACGATCAGGGCGGCGGGTCCGTACCGGTGGACCGATACGACGCCGTCGCGATCGCACAGCTCGGAGATCAGCAGGGGCACGATCTCCGGGCGCTCGGCCGGGATGTCTTCGCGCAGGCCCAGGTCGAAGCAGTCGAGCTCGGCGACGACCGTCACCAGCGGCTCGTCGACGGCAGCGGCCTCCGGTCCTCGCCCGTTCAGAGCGTCGACGGTCCGCTGGACGTGGGTGCGCATCTCGGTGCCGGACATCGGATCGCGGCCGTGGGCCGACTGGTAGACGCTGTAGAGCGGCAGGGCCGGCAGGAAGATCTGGTGGTGGTCCGAGGCGAGCACCGGGTAGTTCAGCAGCGGGTGGTCACTGATGCGGTGCTCACCGACCTGCCAGGACGCAGCGGGGACCGCGGCGGTCAGGAGCTGGCCGAGGTAGGTGGCGAAGCCGTCGACGAGTGCGATCGTGGCGACCGGTGGGTGCGGGTCCACGAGTCGTCCGTGGCGTGCCCAGGACGGCCAGGAGGGGCGGGTGGCATCGTCTTCCAGTGACCGCGGGTCGACGCCGAGCCGCGCGGCCCGAGCGGTGAGCCATGCCCACAGCGGGGAGACGGAGTAGAGGGACCCGTCGAGCGTCTCACGCGTGTCCAAGCCGGCGCCGGTCAGTGCTGCGCGAAGCCTCTCCAGGGCCGGTTCGCGTTCGGCGAGGTAGACGTCGAGGGCGTCGGCGGTCTGGCGCGCGTCCATCGATTCGTACGGCTGGTCTCCCATGGGCGTGACCCTACTGCCGGGTTCGCAAGCTGCGGAACCTCTGGTGCGCTTCGCGGCCAGCCGACCAGGCGGATCGTGCTGAAGGCCTCCCGGCTGCCACCCTCCGTGTGCGTGACAGCCCGGGGGTGCGGGGACAACGGCGGGTGGGAGGATAGCTTGAGACCATGGCCGACCCCCGACGAGCCCTCTGCTGCGCTCCCTGCGTCCTCGACTCCGGTCAGGCATCGACGATGCCCGCCGCCCCGCTGGTGCGCGGCGGTTCTGGGATGCCCGGGTGAGCACCGTGCTGTACGCGGTCTGGGCGCTGTTCGTCGCCGGGGCCGCCGGCTCCGTCGTCCACACGGTCCGGAAGAACAGGCGGCACGAGCGGCTGACCGCCCACTGGCCGAGGGCGGAGGCCACCGTGACCGGCAGCCGGGCCGGCTGGACCAGCGGCGTCGGCAGCACCAGCCGGTCACGCCGCTTCTGGCCCACGTACCGGTTCGCCGACCTGCAAGGCACAGCGTTCACCGGGGCCTCGGAGATCTCCTGCGGCGCACGGCCTGTGCCGGGGACGGTCGTGGAGGTGGCCTACAACCCGGAGGACCCGACGGAGTCCTTCCAGGTCTCGAACCAGACGAGGGTCGCGTTGGGCTGCCTCATCCCGTTCTTCGTCGTCTTCGCCGCCGTCCTGTTCTGGTTCATCACCGTCCTCCCACTGCCATGACCACAACCTGTCCCTCGTGGAGGGGGCCGCTCTCCAGTCGATGGCGGCCCCGGCCGCCGAACCGATGAGCAGACGCGGGCGTCATGCCCGGGCAGCGGCAACCGGGAGAGAAGTAGCCGCTGCGCTTGCGCGCCCCACCGTTCATCCCACTCATCAGCGAGGACAGGCCATGATGCAGGACCGCCAGCGGCGTGATGACGCCATACGGGCAGAGCACCAGCAGGCGCTGGCGAGAGGTGAGAAGCGGGTGCTCCGCACGACGGCCACCGGCGCGCTGCACAGCTACGCGGGTGACGAGATCGGGTTCACCCCGGGCCGCGGCCATGTGCAGGTCAGCACCTGGTGGGGCATGGGCATCGTGACGACGGTGCTCTGGATCGGCGTCGTCTTCTCCTTGGTGCTGCTCGTCGCCCCCGTGGCGCAGGGCGATCCGCCGATGTGGAGCGCCCTGTTCCTCACCGGGATCGGGGGACTCCTCGGCTGGTACACCTTCAGGATGGCCAGGGACGAGCACCGCGCGTCCAGGGTGCGCAAGCAACGCGGCGTCCCCGCGCCCGGCACCAGCGGGAGCCTGCCCTCGTAGCGGATGACCGCAGGCCGCGGCATCTGCCGGCGCCGTCGAAGCTGTCGGGACCCGAGCGGACCACCTCGAGCACACGAGGCGCGGGCGCTCTAGTGGATCGACAGACGCCGGCCGGCCGGCACGCGCAGGGGCGGGCCGTGGCCCGGTGCCAGGACGTCGAAGTCCGTGTCGGAGAGCAGCCGGACCGCGGTCCGCGATGCGGTCGGCAGATCGTGGTGGAACGGGTCGGCGAGAAGCTGCGGGACACCGTGCTTCTCGGCGACCATGTGGTCGGTGATCACCGCGTCGCCGGAGGCGAGCACCCCGGTGCCACCGATGAGGTAGGAGGTGTGCCCGGAGGTGTGTCCGGTGGTCGCCACCGGGCGCGGGCTCCCGGGGACGTCCAGGGCGGTCGCGTCGGGGGTGAAAGGAGTGAGCGCCTCGGGGTCCACGGTGACGTCCTTGAGGCCGCCGACCCGGATGGCGTGGATGCTCCAGGTGAGCCACTTCCACGAGCGGGCAGCGCGGGGGAGGGACTCCTTGGGCCCGATCTGCTCGCGGGCGGTGCCGGCCATGTTCGGCACCTCGGCGGCCGAGCAGTGCACCGGGACGCCGGCGGCGACGAAGCGGCCCAGGGTGCCGATGTGGTCGGCGTGGGCGTGGGTGATGACCACGGCGTCGGGCAGGCCGGGCACCCCGGCCGCCCGCAGGGAGGCGTCGACGAGCGTGCGGTCACCGGGGTAGCCGCAGTCGATCAGGGTGCAGCTGCTGCCTTCGCGCAGGATCAGCCAGTTGGCGGCGGGGCCGGTCACCAGGGTGGTGCCGGAGCCCAGGTCGTGCAGGTTCTCCGCGGTGGTCCATCGGGTCATGCGGCTCGAAGCTCCTGGGCGAGGTTGAAGGCAGTGATGTACAGGGTGTCACGGAAGCCGGCCCAGCTCATCCGATGGGGACGCGCAACGGGCCCGAAAGTACGCCACCAAGCCGATCCTTCGAGAACTCACCACCGGCGGCTACCGACCCGGGCCGGAGTGCGCCGGGCTCGCCGGCGAAGATCTCCGAGGAATCCTCGGGGACCGATCGGGTAGACCGCAGCAGTGCGGACAGCGGTTCACAACTGCAACTCCTAGGCTGAGGAGTGCCGGTGGAGAGCACTGCCGGGCCGACCTGGAGGGAGCCTCACGTGGGCATCGCCGTCATGGCTCCGCTGTTCCTCGTGGTGACCGCCAACATCGTGCTCACCCTCGCGCGCAGACCGATCGCGGCACGTCTGTCGTCCACCCCGCGGGAGGTCCCGAAGGTGGCCGCCTCGCTGGCGGTGACGTCCTTCCACGTCGCGATCCTGGCGATGAGCGTGGTGTTCACCGTGATGCTGATGCTCCAGGTGCTCTACGCCAATCCGTCGGTCTTCGCGACCGTAGCCCCTGTTGGGGCACTGGCCCTGTTCGCGATCTTCTACGCTCAGGCACGCTTTATGTCGGAGAAGATGGCACGCAGCGTCCATCGCAGCTGGCGGATCGGTGCGGCTCGCGGTGAGACCGCGGAGATCTACGCCGAGGTGTTCCGTGCACGGTCCTGGATCCTGGCCCTGGGACTGATCGGTCCGGTGCTGGTGCTGCTGGCCAGGGTGTTCTTCTTCGGGGCGCTGGGCGATGTCGGGCAGATGCCGGCCGGGATGCTGCTGGACTGAGCGCTATTCCTCCCCGTCCTGGTGTTTCCGGCGCAGATCCCGAGCGCGACGCCTCTCACAGCACGCCTTCGCCGACGTCTTCGTCGTCGGGCTCCTCGTCGGGCCGGTCCTCGGATGCGGTCACGACGCTTCCTTGCTCCTGCGCGCGTGCTGGGCTCGACGCCGCCGCCGCACCATGCGCCGGAAACACTCCGCCGCGGCGACCTCGCCGGTCCTGCGTCATCGGGACGCCTCCATCCCCGGGTCGCGGCGGGGCCGGGCGTCCCAGGCCATCCGGGTCCCCAGGAACACGGCGCCGATGCCCGTGATGAACCAGTCCCACTCCCCGAGAATGAGACGGATCCCGATGACCCAGGCGATGAGGATGACGACGTCCAGCGTCAGCAGCTTGGCTCGTCTCGACAAAGTGGACCTCCCGGATCGCCGTCGTGGTCCTCGCATCGTGCCACGCAGCAACCAGGACGGTCTGACCCCTCATTCGGGGGCGGCCGGCGCCGGCGGGATCCCGCGGAGGGCGTCCATCGTCCTGGCGTGAGCGGACTCCGTCCGAGCACCCAGGATGAACGCCGTCCCGATGATGGGTCCGATCACCCAGGCCGAGGAGAATCCGGCCACGACGAGCAGCAGCACGGTCACCGCCCAGGCCACCACCCCGGCCATCCAGCACAGCACCACCGTCGGTGTCGCCGTGGTCACGTAGTCGGTGGTCCGCGGCAGCACCTCCGGGTCGCCCTCTTCCTCGAGCTTCTGGTGCCTGGCCCGGGTGCGGGAGTGCATCACGAAGCACACCGTCAGAGTGATCAGCCCGGCGACGGCATTGGACAGTCCGTACCCGCCGGTGGCGAGCACCCAGTCCCACACCGCCGTGCCTACCGTGTCGAGGACGAAGGTGGTGGCGAAGTACGCCGGGATCCACCACCACCGGAACGCCCACCGCTCGCGCGGCGCACCGGCACTGCCGGCGTCGCCGATCCCCTCCGTGCTCACGCGCCACCCCCGCCCTCGGACCACCCGTGGGGACAGCGTAGTCAGCAGCGCCGGTGCCGTCTCCGCACACATGAGTGGTGAGCCAGGCGTGGCGCACGGATCCTCAGCCGGTGCGGCCGGTGGTGTGCAGCGCGCGGAGGCAGGCCCAGGCGTGCCGCGCCCGCACGACCTGGGTGACAGCCAGGGCACCGATGACGACGGCGAACGCCGCCCACGGCGGCTGCGGCACCAGGAGCCGGGCGACCAGGAACTCGATGAGCAGCACCGGCCGCCACGGGGTGTGCTGCGTCAGCGGGTCCACCTCGCCACGGTAGGGGGAACGGGCGGTCCAGGCGGCCGAGCACCTGCCCGGAGGTGTGTCTCAGCGCGGCAGGTGGCGCTGCAGCCACAGCGTGCACCACAGCTTCAGCCGCAGCTCGTCCCAGCCGGAGACGTCCACGACCAGCGCGGCGGGCCCGTACCGGTGCACCGACTCGACGCCGTCGCGGTCGCACAGCTCGTCGATCAGCTGCTCCACGACCTGCGGGTGCAGGGTCGGGATGTCCTCGCGCAGCCCCACGTCGAAGCAGTCGACCTCGGCGACCACCGTCACCAGCGGCTCTTCGACGGCGGCGGCCTCCGGGCCCTCGCCGTGGAGGGCGTCCACGGTCCGGCGGATGTGGGCGAGCATCTCCGTCCCGGTCATCGGGGCGCGCCCGTGGGCGGACTGGTAGGCGCTGTAGAGCGGGATGCCGGGGAGGAAGACCTGGTGGTGCTCCGAGCCCAGCACCGGGTAGTTGAGCAGCGGGTGGTCGGCGATCAGGTGCTCGCCGACCTGCCAGGTCGCCTCCGGTGCCGCGTCGCCGACGAGCTGCTCGAGGTAGGAGACGAAGCCGTCCAGCAGCGCGATGGTGGCGGCCGGCGGGTGCGGGTCCACGAGCTTGCCGTGCCGGGCCCAGCTCGGCCACGCGGGGCGGGTGGGGTCCTCGGCGAGCGGACGCGGGTCCACGCCGAGCTCGGAGGCCCGGGCGCTGATCCAGGCCCACAGCGGGGACAAGGAGTAGAGGGAGCCGTCGAGCATCTCGTCGGGCTCCAGGCCGTGCTCGGCCAGTGCCGCGCGCAGGCGCTCGAGTGCCGGACCGCGCTCGGCGAGGTACGCGTCGAGCGCGTCCGCGGCCTGGCGCGCCGTCATCCACTCGTACAGCAGAGTCCCCATGGGCGTGACTCTACTGCGGGGACGCCGGTGGCGGGACCGGTGGGGCGGCCGGCGCGTGGACTCCGGGACCTCGGCGCGTGCGGTGCCCAGCAGGGCGCCGGACGCGCCGCGGCCCCGCTCCGACAGGACGGAGCGGGGCCGCGGCGGGACCGGTGCCGGGTCAGCGGTAGTCGATCCGGATGGATCCTCCCGGGCGCCAGGTGATGGAACCGCCCTGGTAGTACTGCACCACGGAGCGGTCGGCGCGGGTGATCTCACCCGTCCGGGGGAAGCCCAGGCGGCTCTTCGTGCCGCCGAGCGCCACGTAGGCGTTGCCGATCGAGCCCTTGGTCTCCTGGGCGTAGGTCCTGGGGCTCCAGTAGATCCGGCCCTTCTGGAACACCTGGTAGACGCCGCCCGTGCCGGTGGACGCCTCGTCGGTGGTGGGGTAGCCCAGGGCACCGGCCGTGCCGCCGGAGCGGTTGTGCTGGGCGCCGATCGAGCCCTTGAGGGCGTGCGCCCCGCCGGCGGCGCTCCAGACGATCCGGCCCTTCTGGAAGGACTGGGAGGTGCCGCCCCGTCCGTCGGCGACGGCCCCGGACGTGGGGTAGCCCAGCGACCCGCGCTCGCTGCCGGCCCGTGAGTAGGCCGCGCTGGTGGCGCCGGTGATCGGGTGGGCGCCGTGGGCGGAGCTCCAGAGGATGCGGCCCTTCTGGAAGGTCTGGTAGAACCCGCCGATGCCGTTGCTCCGCCGGTCCGCGGTGGGGTAGCCCAGGGCGCCCTTCTCGTTGCCCGCCGCGGCGAAGACCGTCTCGATGTCCCCGGTCAAAGCGTGGGCCCCGGTGCGGGAGGACCAGAGGATCCGGCCGTTCTGGAACAGCTGGTAGGCCCCGCCGATGCCGTTGGACTTCTCGTCCGAACGGGGGAAGCGCAGGACGCCGGCGGCGGTGCCGTTGCGCTTGTAGGCGGTCTCGACGCCGCCCCGCACCCAGTAGGCGCCGGTGGCCGAGGACCAGTAGATGGTGCCCTTGGCGAAGCTCTGGCGGACCCCGCCGGCGACGGCCTGCTCGTGGGAGGTCGGGGCCCCGGTCTGGCTCTTGATCCGCTGGTACAGGGCCCCGATCGCGCCCTTGGTGGTGTAGGTCGGGGTGGGCGCGGCCGGTGCGGCGGTGTCGGCGGCCTTCGTGATCCACAGCGCGTCGTGGGAGTTCAGCGTCTTGCCCCCGGGGAGGCTGTCCCAGGCGTCCCCGGAGTCGAGGATCAGCTGCTTGTACTGGTCGGAGCTCAGCGTCGGGTTCTTCTGCTTGAGCAGGGCCAGGGTCCCGGCCACGTGCGGGGTGGCCATCGACGTGCCGTAGTCGAAGCGGCTGTTGGGCGCGACCGGTCCCCGGGTGCCCGTGTTGCCCGCGGACAGGATGTGGTGGCCCGGGGCGTAGATGTCCACGGCGCCGCCGTGGTTGGAGTAGCTGGCCCGCACCCGGTCCGAGCCGATGGCCCCGACCGTGATGACGTTGTAGCAGTTGCCCGGGGCGTACTCGATCGCCGGGCGGCCGCTGTTGCCCGCGGCCACGGCCACCGGGATGTTCCGGAACCAGGCGGTGTTGATGGCGTTCTGCAGCGTGGCCGGGCACCCCCCGCCCATGGACAGGGACATGTTGATCACGTCGGCGCGCTTGCGCGGGGCGGGGGCCCCGGCCACGGCGTCGCCGGCCAGCCAGCGCACGGCGTCGGCCATGTCGGAGACGTAGCCGAAGCCGCACGCGCCCAGGGCCCGGGCGTTGAGCAGGGTGGCGTCGGGGGCGATGCCCACGGTGCCGTAGCTGTCCCGCTTGGCGGCCACGGTGCCGGCCACGTGCGTGCCGTGCCAGATGGAGTTGGTGGCCGCGGAGCCGGCGTAGCACTGGCCGGCCGTGGAGTAGGTGCCCGGGTCCCGCGGGTCCGCGTCCCGGCCGTTGCCGTCGTTGCCGAGAGCGGCCGTGGAGACGAAGTCGTAGCCGCCGATGGTCTGGGAGTCCAGGTCGGGGTGGTTGGCGAAGCCTGTGTCGACGACCCCGACGGTCACGCCCTTGCCGGTGGCGGTGTCCCACGCCTCGAAGGCGCGCAGGTTGGTGAGTGCCCACAGGGACGGGACGCCCGGGTCCGCGGCGGTCGCGGCGACGGAGCCCATGTCCTCCGGCTCCGCCTCGTCCGAGCCCGGGATCCGGGCGGTCGAGACGAGCCGGTCGGGCTCGGCGTAGGCCACGGCCGGGTCCTTGGTGAGCTCCTCGGCCAGCTTCTCGGCCTGGTCGGTCGAGACCTCGCCGGCCAGCTCGACGACGGCCGCGCCGTCGCCGGTGGTCCGGACCTCGGTGGTGTCCTCGGCCTCCGGGACGTGGGCCTCGGCGGCGGCGTCCTCGACGACCTGCTCCGACTCGGCGTCGGTCACGGGGGTGCGGTACTTGACGATCATCCGGTCGGTGATCTCGGGCGGGGCCTCGGCGCTGACCTGCTGGGCGGACAGGGTCGTGGCGTTCTCGGCGGGGGCGGCGGTCGCGGGCGTGAGAGGAGCCAGCACGAGGGCCAGGGAGAGGGCGGACAGGGTGGGGGCGAGCATGGATCGTTGCATGGGCGAACTCCTGGGGGCTGGGGGGATCCCGGAAAAGGTTCTCACATGCAAATCAATGCGAACAGATCTAAAACAAGATCACGGCTTCATCACGAAGTGTGACGCCAGCCCCGTCGGCCCACGGTCCCGTCGGGGCGGTTCAGGCCGTCCCCACCAGCACGGCGAGCCACTCGAGATGGCGCAGCAGCGAGGGGACGCCCGCGGTCAGCAGGGCCACGGCGGTCGCGGACGTCGCGCGGCCCAGGTGCCTCCGCGCGGAGGCGCGGGCGCCGCGGGACCGGCGGCGGGCGGCCGGGGCCAGGTCGAGCGCGACCTGGACGAGGCTCCACAGGGCAGTGGCGCCCGCCCCGGCGACGACGAGGCAGCCGTAGAGGAGGACGGCTCCGGGCAGCGGGACCACGGGGCGTGCCGCCGCTCAGCCCGCGAGGACGGCGGCGGTCAGGCCCACGGCGAGCACCGCGGCCACCGCCCAGGTGAGCCTGTAGGCCCGGCGGTAGTGCTCCTCGCTGCGGAGCTCGAGCCAGGCGGCGGTCGCCGGGGCGGCGTCCGGAGAGGTCCGCGCGCGCTCCAGCCGGCCGATCGCCCCGAGGTAGCGGCTCCAGTGCAGGACGGCCAGGGCCCCGACGGCGAGCAGCACCGGGATCGCGGCCAGCGGCACCCAGTGGGCGGGGGACTCGGGCATGAGGGGCCTCCGGATCGGGACAGCGGTCGTTCTCCCCAGCATGTGTGCACCAGCAAAGACCTGTCTGTCCGCTCTCCTGGGGGCCGGGGCCCGCGCCGGCCGGGCCGCCCGCACGCCCTCGGCTTAAGCACAGCAGTTCTCATGCTTTCGTCAGGCAGGCCTTGCTACGCTGGTCGCACATCTCGCACATCAGTGCCACGGAAGGACCCCTCAATGGCCGGCGGTAACCCGCTTCTCCGCGATCTCTCGAAGCCGGGCGCAGGCAGCGCCCAGTCCCACGGGAACCAGTACGGACAGACCTCCTACGGAACCCCCTACCAGCAGCAGCCCGGCTACGGACGGACCGGCTACCAGCAGGGCGCCCCGTACTCGGCCGAGCGCCTGGACTCGATGTACAACGCCCCGGCCGCCGGGACGAACCAGACCGGCCGGATGACCTACGACGACGTCATCATGCGCACCGCCACGGTGCTCGGTGCCGTGGTCGTCGGCGCGCTCGCCGGCTGGATCATGCCGATCCTCACCATCCCCGGCGCCCTCGTCGGTCTCGTCCTCGGCCTGGTCAACGCCTTCAAGCGCGAGCCCTCGCCCGCGCTGATCCTCGCCTACGGCCTGTTCCAGGGCATGTTCCTGGGCGGCATCTCGGGGATGTTCGAGGCCATGTACCCGGGCATCGTGGTGCAGGCCGTCATCGGCACCATCGCCGTGTTCGTCTCGGTGCTCGTGCTCTTCCGCTCCGGCAAGGTCCGGGCCTCCCCGCGCGCCACCAAGATCTTCATGGTCGCGCTCATGGCCTACGCCGTCTTCGCGCTGGTCAACCTGGGCGCGGTGCTGCTGTTCGGCTTCAACATCCGCACGGACAGCCCGCTCGGCCCCTGGCTGGGCCTGCTCATCGGCGCCGTGGCCATCCTGCTCGCGGCCTACAGCTTCGTGCTGGACTTCGACAACATCAAGCGCGGTGTCGAGGTCGGCGTCCCCGAGAAGATGGCCTGGTCCGCGGCCTTCGGCCTGACGGTCACGCTGATCTGGACCTACGTCGAGATCCTGCGCATCCTGGCGATCATCCGGGAGATGACCTCGAACTAGGTCCCCGCCCCGCCTGCACCACCCACGACGGCCCGGCACCCGCGCACCGCGGGTCCCGGGCCGTCGTCGTGCCGTGACCCGCGGGCGGACGCGGGGGAGGGGCTCAGTGGTACGAGATCCGAGGCCCGGGCGTGGGACGGGTGGCCGTGTGCTCGGCGGCCACGGCGCGGGGCGGGCGGCCCACGAACAGCCAGCCGAGCAGCTTCTCCTCCTCCGTCAGCCCGTAGAACGCGCGGACCGCGTCCTCGCCCTCGCCGTCCCGGTGGGCCCACACGGTGCCCCAGCCGGCGGCCCAGAATGCGGCCTCGAGCAGGGGGCGGGCCCCGTGCGCCGCGTTCAGCTGCTCCTTCCGCGGGATGCCCAGGGTGTCGTCGGGGCTGAAGACGAGCGCGCACCCCAGGCCGCCCGTGCTCGCCCACTTCAGGGCGCCCCGGAAGGCCGCGAGCCGGCGCAGCTGCTTGCCCTTGAGCCGGGGGAAGGGCGCCGACATGTTGGGCACCCGGGTCAGCCCCGCCAGCGCGGCCGCGAGCTCCGGCGCGGAGCGGCGGGTGGTCACGGCCACCCGCCAGCTCAGGCCCGGATCGGCCGCCGCGGTCCCCGCGGCGGCGCGGAGCACGGCCTCCAGCTCCTCCCGCGGCGGAGCGTCCGGGGTCAGGCCGGGAGCCGGCCGGCGCTGGGCGAGAACGCGGAGGAAAGTGCGTGACATCCCGCCAGTCTTCCACCGCGCGCGCCCCGCGTGCCGGACCGGCCCGCGGAATCGTCGTCCGGCCCCGGCCGGGGGGCGCCCGGCGGTCGGACCGCCGTGCCAAGATGGCTCCATGCCTTCGACATCGCACGACGCCGAGCGGCCGCTGCGGCCGGGACCCGGCACCGAGCTCCCCCCGCTGCACGGCAACGCCGCGGGTGGCGTCGCGGTCTCGGTGCGGGTGGCCGCGGCGTGGTCGTGGCGGCTCATCATCATCCTCGCGGCCGTGGGGCTGCTCGGGTACATGCTGTCGACGATCACGGTGGTCATCATCCCCGTGCTCATCGCCGGCCTGCTCGCCGGGCTCCTGTTCCCGCTGGTGAAGTGGTTGCGCGGACAGCACGTGCCGGCGGGCCTGGCCTCGGGCACCGCGGTGCTCGTGCTCATCGGCCTCGTGACGGGTCTGCTCGTGCTCGCCGGCCGGCAGATCGTGCTGGGCTTCGCGCAGCTGTCCGAGAACGTGGTGGTCGGCACCCAGCAGCTGCTGGGCTGGCTCGAGGACGGGCCGCTGAACCTCAGCGCCGACAGCGTGAACGACTGGATCGACGACCTCGGCACCACGATCCAGGACAACAGCGAGGCCATCCTCTCGGGCGCCATGTCCTTCGGCTCGACGGCGGGCAACGTGCTGACCGGCATCATCATCATGCTCTTCACCCTGCTGTTCTTCCTCATGGACGGCGAGCGGATCTGGCTCTTCCTCGTCCGGCTGTTCCCGGTCAGCGCGCGGCGGGCCGTCAACGGCGCCGGCCGCCGGGGTTGGACCTCGCTCGTGCAGTACGCCCGCATCCAGGGCTTCGTGGCGTTCGTGGACGCCGTGGGCATCGGACTCGGCGCGGCGCTGCTCGGCGTCCCCCTCGCCCTGCCCATCGGCATCCTCGTGTTCCTGGGCTCCTTCATCCCGATCGTGGGCGCCGTGCTCACCGGCGCGGTCGCCGTGCTCGTCGCCCTCGTGGCCAACGGCTTCGGCACCGCCCTGGCCATGCTCGCCGTGGTGCTGCTGGTGCAGCAGATCGAGTCCAACGTCCTGCAGCCGCTCGTGATGGGCCGGGCCGTGTCCCTGCACCCCCTCGCGGTCTTCCTCGCCGTCGCGTCCGGCACCATCCTCTTCGGCATCGCGGGCGCCCTGTTCGCGGTGCCCGTGATGGCCTTCCTCAACACGGTGGTGCGCTACCTCGTGGGCGGGACATGGAAGGCGGACGACGAGATCCCGTGGGAGCCGTACTACTTCCCGTGGGAGATCAAGAAGCACGCGCGCAAGAACGATCTCACCCGCGACCAGGTCATGGCCCAGCTCCAGCGCTTCCGCCGGACCCGCGCGAAGGAACGGCTGCAGGCCGCGCTCAAGCGCGGCCGACGGGACGACCGCGCCCGGGCCGCCGCCGGCACGGGTCAGGGCCGCGGCCGCAGCGACGAGCAGGGGGTCGGCCAGGGGGCGGGTTCCGGTGCTCCCGCCTCGCCGGAGCGCTCCCCGGGCAGCGACTAGGATGAGGACCGCGCCCGCCGCCGGCGGGCGCTCACCGTGGCACGACCCAGCGGGTCCCGCACGGCCCCGCACCGACGCACCGACCGGGAAAGAAGACGCACCGTGAGCCTGGCCGAACTGCCCGTCCGTCTCGCCGACATCCAGGACGCCGCCACGCTCCTCGAGGGCGTGATCGACCGGACCCCGGTGACCCACTCCCGGGCGCTCTCGCGGCTCATCGGCTCCGAGGTCAACCTCAAGGCCGAGAACCTGCAGCGCGCGGGCTCCTTCAAGGTCCGCGGCGCCTACGTGCGGATGGCCAAGCTCACCGACGAGGAGAAGGCCCGCGGTGTCGTGGCGGCCTCCGCCGGCAACCACGCGCAGGGGGTCGCCCTCGCCGCCGCCAAGCTGGGCATCACCGCCCGCATCTACATGCCGCTGGGCGCTGCCCTGCCCAAGATCGCCGCGACCCAGGACCACGGCGCCGAGGTGATCCTGCACGGCACCAGCGTGGACGAGGCCCTCGCCGAGGCCCAGCGCCACGCCACCGCGACCGGGGCGGTGTTCGTCCACCCCTTCGACCACCCGGACATCGTGGCCGGGCAGGGCACGCTCGGCCTCGAGGTGCTCGAGCAGGTGCCCGACGTCGACACCGTCATCACCGGGGTGGGCGGCGGGGGGCTGCTCGCCGGCATGGCCGTGGCGGTCAAGGCCCGCGCCGAGCAGCTCGGCCGGCCGATCCGGCTCATCGGCGTGCAGGCGGAGAACGCCGCCGCCTACCCGCCGTCCCTCGCGGGGGACGCGCTCGTGACCCTCGACCGGGTCTCGACCATCGCCGACGGCATCGCCGTGGGCAAGCCCGGCCAGCTGCCGTTCAGCATCATCAAGGAGCTCACCGACGACGTCGTGACGGTCTCCGAGGACTCCCTCGCCCAGGCGCTGATCTTCCTGCTCGAGCGCAACAAGCTCGTGGTGGAGCCGGCCGGCGCCGTCGGCGTCGCGGCCCTCCTGGACGGCCGCCTGCAGGCCGCGTACCCGGACCTCGGCAACACCGTGGTGGTGCTCTCGGGCGGCAACGTCGACCCCATGCTCATGCTCAAGGTCATCCAGCGGGGGCTCTCCGCCGCCGGCCGGTACATGACCATCAAGATGATGCTCACCGACCGCCCGGGCGAGCTCGCCCGCATCTCCGAGCTCATCGCCGTCCAGGACGCCAACGTCACCGGCGTGGACCACACCCGGATCGGCGGCTCGCTCAGCCTGGGGGACGTGTCCATCACCATCGACATGGAGACCAAGGGGCACGAGCACTGCCGCCAGATCCTCCGGGCGCTCGAGGCGGAAGGCTACCACCCCGTCGTCGTGCACTGACCGCCGCCGGGCACCGGTCCCGGCCCCCGACGACGACGGCGCCGGTCCCCGCGGGGACCGGCGCCGGTGTCGTCCGGGGGCGGCGTCAGGTGCGGCGCCGGCCGGTGAGGTAGGTGACGAACGCGCTGACGAACGTCGCGAAGACGAAGACGTTGCGCAGGCTGCCGGGGGCGCTCGCGGCGGGGTCGCCCTGACCCGCGAAGTGCAGCACCACGGCCACGACCCCGAGCACCGCCGTCAGGACCATCAGCGCCTTGGTGCCGGGGCCGGGGCTGCGCAACCAGTGGGTCGTCACGGGAGCCTCAGACCTTGAACGGCTTGGCGTCCAGGATCTTGACCGGGATCTCCTTGCCGTTGGGGGCGGTGTAGGACAGCTCGTCACCGACCCGGTGGCCGGAGATCGCGGAGCCCATCGGGGACTTCTCGGAGAAGACCTCCAGCTCACTGCCGGCGGCCAGGTCCTCGGCCACCTCGCGGGAGCCGATGAGGAAGGTCATCGCCTCGCCCGCGATCTCCGCGGTGACGACCATGCCGGCCTCCACGACCCCGTCGTCGGCAGGGGCCTCGCCGACCTGGGCGTTCTCGAGCAGGTTCTTGAGGTGGACGATGCGCCCCTCGTTCTTGCTCTGCTCCTCGCGGGCGGCGTGGTAGCCGCCGTTCTCCTTGAGGTCGCCCTCCGAGCGCGCCTGGTCGATGCGCTCCACGATCTCGTGCCGGTACGGGCCGGAGATGTGGTCGAGCTCCTTCTTCAGGCGGTCGTAGGCCTCCTGGGTCAGCCAGGCGCCGGTCTTGTTCGTGGTGGTCACAATCTCTCCTCGGTGAACGGTCGGTCGGGCCGCGGCAGTCCTCCCGGGGTCCGGGCGGGTCCGCGGCGGACCGGGACGACGGCGTGGGGGCCGCCGGCGGTGCGGGGGTCCGCTACGCAAAGACCCCGCCCCGGTGCGGGTCGTCCGTTTCGGACGGTGTCCGGCTGCCGGGGACGGGGAGTCCTGCTGCCCAGTCTAGGCGGGGCGGGCGGACAAGCCCAAAGGCCCGACGGCGGCGGCGACACACGGGCGGGACGACCGCCGGGGGCTCAGTCCTCGAGCCAGCAGGAGTCCACGACCGCGGTGGTCGCCAGGTTGGTGGTGCGCACGGCCGCGCGGTGGGAGCTCGTCCCGCCGTCGCCCAGGCGGTCCTCGGGCACGGCCCCGATGGTCACCTCGGACCAGCCCACCACGGCGTACTCCTGGTTGAGGGCCTGCACCGCGCACGTGACGACGTCCTCGGGACGCTTGGTGAGCTCGAAGTCCGCCGTGGCCCGCGCCTCCGAGACCACCTCGAAGCCGATGTCCTTGAACGTGGGGGCGCTCTGCCGCGCCGTGACCACCCAGACGACGAAGACGGCGGTGACCAGGGTGGCCGCCAGGGCGAGACCGATCCAGCCGCGCGTCCCGATCCGGCGCTCGCGGCGGGGGGCTCCGTAGCGGTCGCGGAGCAGGTCTGGGGAGTCGGTGGACACGGCGGCCTCGGGTCTCGGGGGCAAGGGGGCGGCGCCGGGCCCGGCGACCGCCCGACCACTGTAGCCGAGGCCCCTGGGAGCACCCCGGGCGCAGGACCGCCCGGCGAACGCGTAAAATGGGCGGCGGCCCGTGCCCGCACCGGCCGCTTCCCCGACTCCCCGACCGTTCCCGAGAGGACCTCCCGAGTGACCTCCCTGTCAGAGATGCGCCTGCTGGCCGTCCACGCCCACCCCGACGACGAGTCGAGCAAGGGCGCCGCGACCATGGCCCACTACGTCCGGCAGGGGGTCGAGGTCATGGTGGCCACGTGCACCGGTGGGGAGCGGGGCTCGATCCTCAACGCCGAGATGGAGGGCCACCCGCACGCCGAGCGGGACCTGACCGGTCTGCGCCGGCACGAGATGGCGCAGGCGGCCGCCGCGCTGGACGTCGACCACCGCTGGCTCGGCTTCATGGACTCGGGGCTGCCCGAGGGGGACCCGCTGCCGCCGCTGCCGTGGGGCTGCTTCGCCCTGCAGCCGCTCGAGCGCGCCGCCGCGCCCCTGGTCCGGCTCGTGCGCCGGTTCCGCCCGCACGTGATCCTGACCTACGACGAGAACGGCGGCTACCCGCACCCGGACCACATCCAGACGCACAACGTCTCCGTCGAGGCGTTCCGCGCCGCCGGCGACCCGGAGCGGTACCCCGGCCTCGGCGAGCCGTGGACCCCGCAGAAGCTCTACTACGACCGGGCCTTCAACCTCGAGCGCTTCGTGGCCCTGCACGAGGCCCTCGAGGAGCGCGGCCTGCAGTCCCCGTACGCGGCCCGGATCGCGATGCTGCAGGAGAGCGACCCGGAGGGCCACCGCCCGCCGGCCCCCCGGCACGAGACCACCACCAAGGTGCGCTGCCCGGACACGTTCGCGCTGCGGGACGAGGCGCTGCGCAGCCACCGGACCCAGGTGGCGCCGGACGGGATGTTCTTCGCCGTCTCCGCCGAGCTGCAGTCCCAGGTGTGGCCGTGGGAGGACTACGTCCTGGCGGAGTCCCGGGTGCCGACCGACCTGCCGGAGCACGACCTGTTCGCCGGGATCGTGGGCTGAGCGCCGGGATGACCACCGTGCTGAACGTGCTCGCCCTGCTGCCGGCGATGGCGCCCAACCCGATCGACGAGGGCACGCTGCGCCCCGGCCTGGACCCCAGCCAGGTGACCCCCGGGATGCTGGGGTTCCTCATGACGCTGCTGCTGGCCGTGGCCGTCATCTTCCTCGTGCGCGACTTCAACCGCCGCAACCGGCGGCTGCGCTACCGCGCGGAGTACGCCGAGCGCCGCGCCGCGGAGGAGCGGGCCGGCGGCCCCGCCGGGACCGACAGCGCCGGGACGGGCGGCGCCGGCGCAGCCAGGACCGGCGCCGACGGCGACCCGGCCGGGGGAGGGCCGGCGGCGCGGGCCCAGCAGCCGGAGGGGCCCGAGCCGCGCGGCTGAAACCGGGGACCGACCCCGGGTACGGAACCCGGGACCGGGACCCGCGGAGCCCGCGGAGCCCGCGGAGCGGCCGGGCGGGGCGGAGCCGCTCAGCGGAGCATCGCGAGCATGATCGCCACGTAGTGCAGCACGAAGCCCAGCACCGTGAAGGCGTGGAAGACCTCGTGGAAGCTGAACACCTCGGGGAGCAGGCGCGGCCGCCGGGTGCCGTAGACCACGGCGCCGGTGATGTAGGCGATGCCGCCGGCGGCGGTCAGCGCGGCCGCCGGGGGGCTGGTCTGCCAGAACTGCGGCAGGTAGAAGAGGGCCAGACAGCCCATCACCACGTACAGCGGGGTGTACAGCCAGCGGGGCGCCAGGGTCCACAGCAGCCGGAAGAGCACCAGACCGGCGGCGCAGGACCAGATCACGACCAGCAGCAGCCGGGACTGCGGCGGGTCCAGCAGCGCGACCGCCAGCGGGGTGTAGGTGCCGGCGATCAGCAGCGCGATGTTCGAGTGGTCCATCCGGCGCAGGACCATGTGCAGCCGCCGGGGCCAGTAGGCGCGGTGGTAGATCGCCGACACGCCGAACAGCAGGATGCCCGTCACGCCGTACACGGCGCACGCGATCCGCAGCTCGGTGCTGGGCGCCAGCAGGATCGCCACGAGACCCAGGGCGACGACGACGGGCGTGAAACTCGCGTGGATCCAGCCCCGCCACGCGGGCTTGCGCTCCACGAGTCCCTCGATCCCGTGCTCGACCGCCTCCTCGACGCGGCCGGCGGCCCGGCGGGCGGCGCTGTGCGTGTGCTCCATCATGTTCCTCCCGGCGTGCTGTGCGTGAGTCCGTCCGGTCTCCCACCGGGTAGTTTAGGAGGCGTCGCCGAGAGCCGGCCGGGTCCGTGATCACCACCACGCCCGGCACCGTGGCCCCCACCACGTCCGGCCCGACCCCCGACACCGTGCGCGAGAACCCGGGAGGAAGCACAGATGCCCAAGCCACGGCCGCTCTACCGGTTCTACGAGCGCCGGCTCTCCGCCGAGCTCGATCCGCGGCGGCTGCCCAAGCACGTCGGCGTCCTCGTGGACGGCAACCGGCGGTGGGCCAAGCAGTTCGGCGCCTCGACCGCGGACGGGCACAAGGCGGGCGCGCAGAAGATCGTCGAGTTCCTCGGCTGGTGCCGGGAGCTGGACATCGAGGTGGTCACCCTCTACATCCTCTCGACCGAGAACCTCAAGCGCCCGGCCGCGGAGCTGGAACCCCTGCTCGAGATCATCTCCGACCTCATGGACACGCTCACCGAGACGGGCATCTGCCGGGTCCAGCCCGTCGGCGCCCTCGAGATGCTGCCGCCGCGGCTCGCGGCGTGCCTGGCCGACCTCACGGAGCGCACCGCGGGCAACGCCGGCCCGCACCTGAACATCGCGGTCGGCTACGGGGGCCGGCAGGAGATCGTGGACGCCGTGCGGGAGGTCCTCACCGATGCCCTCGACGCCGGCGCGGACGTCCGGGAGCTCGCGCAGAGCCTGTCCGTGGAGGACATCTCCCAGCACCTCTACACGCGCGGGCAGCCGGACCCGGACCTGCTGATCCGCACCTCGGGCGAGCAGCGGCTGTCCGGGTTCCTCATGTGGCAGTCCGCCTACAGCGAGTACTACTTCTGCGAGGCGCTGTGGCCGGACTTCCGGCGCGTCGACTTCCTGCGGGCGCTGCGCGACTACGCCTCGCGGCAGCGGCGCTTCGGCGGCTGAGCCCACCGGACCCCGCCCGTCGTCGTCCCGGACGCCGTCCCCGGGCGCGGCGCCGGGCACGCCCGGGGCGGTCGCCGGCAATTTGCGCGCCGTTCACCGTTTCTGCTCGCGCGGCGGGTCCGGTCCGCATACGTTGTCCTCAGGCGGACGGCGCTGACGCCGCCCGCCGGACCGAGGAGGAAGGGCCACCATGAGCATCTCCAAGAAGCAGGAGCGCATCACCGACATCTCCGCCCCCCTGGGTGCCGGGGTGCGCTCCTACGTGATCGACACCTCGGTGTTGCTGTCCGACCCCCGGGCGATCCTGCGCTTCGCCGAGCACCAGGTGGTGCTGCCCGTCATCGTCATCACCGAGCTGGAGGGCAAGCGGCACGACCCGGAGCTGGGCTACTTCGCCCGGCAGGCCCTGCGGCTGCTCGACGACCTGCGCGTGGAGCACGGCGGGCTCAACCGGCCCGTGCCCCTCGGGGACCAGGGCGGGAGCCTGGTGGTGGAGCTCAACCACGTCTCGGACACCGTCCTGCCGGTGAGCTTCCGGCTCAAGGACAACGACTCCCTGATCCTGGCGGTGGCGCTGAGCCTCGCCAACGAGGGCAAGGACGTGTGCATCGTCTCCAAGGACCTGCCCATGCGGGTCAAGGCCTCCGCCCTGGGCCTGGAGGCGGAGGAGTACCGGGCCGAGTGGGTCGGCTCCGACGTCGAGTGGTCCGGGACCGCGGCCCTCGAGGTCCCCGACGACGTGGTGGACCGGCTCTACGGCGGCGAGGCCGTCGTGGTCCCGGGCGCCGAGGGGCTGCCGGCCAACACGGGCCTGACCCTGCACTCCGTGCGCGGCAGCGCCCTGGCCCGGGTCCGCGCCGACGGCTCCGCCCGGGTGGTGCGCGGGGACCGGGACGTCTTCGGCGTGCACGGGCGCTCCGCCGAGCAGCGGCTCGCCATCGACCTCCTGCTGGACCCCGAGGTGGGCATCGTGTCGCTGGGCGGGCGCGCCGGCACCGGCAAGTCCGCCCTGGCCCTGTGCGCGGGCCTGGAGACGGTGATGGAGCGCCGGGAGCACCGCAAGGTCATGGTCTTCCGTCCCCTCTACGCCGTGGGCGGCCAGGAGCTCGGCTACCTGCCCGGCTCCGAGGAGGAGAAGATGAACCCGTGGGGCCAGGCGGTGTTCGACACCCTCGGGGCGCTGGTCTCGCAGGAGGTCGTCGAGGAGGTGCTCGACCGGGGCATGCTCGAGGTGCTGCCCCTGACGCACATCCGCGGCCGGTCCCTGCACGACGCCTTCGTGATCGTGGACGAGGCGCAGTCCCTCGAGAAGAACGTGCTGCTCACCGTGCTGTCCCGGATCGGGCAGAACTCCAAGGTGGTCATGACCCACGACGTCGCCCAGCGCGACAACCTCCGGGTCGGCCGCCACGACGGCGTGACCGCCGTGGTCGAAGCGCTCAAGGGCCACCCGCTCTTCGGCCACGTCACGCTGACCCGTTCGGAGCGCTCACCGATCGCCGCCCTGGTCACGGAGGTCCTGGGCGACCTGGACAGCTGAGCCGGGGGCCTCAGGGGCCGACGGGCCAGGGCAGGTGCCTGCTCACGTCCGTGAGGTCCAGGGGCACCGAGCGGAAGAGGTCGTCGATGAAGTACTCGTCCACGGCCTCGATCCGCAGGTCGTGGCCCGTGCCGGCCAGCGGGCCCTCGAGCACCTCGGAGCGGACGCAGACGGCCGTCCGCTCGTCCAGGAGCACCCGGGTGCGGGCCGGGGCCAGGGGGTGCCCCGGCGTCGTCGGGGTGTAGGCGTGGCCGGGGACCACCACGGCGCCGCGCACGGGCCGCCCGTGGTGGGTGCCGGTGCGGACGTCCTCGACCGTGCAGGGCCGCCGCTCCGGCAGGTAGGGCGGCACGGGGGCGTCCCCGGCCAGCTCGACGGGGTCGAGGATGGCCTGCCAGCGGCCGCCGCCGAAGACGGGGTCCCCGTAGGCCGCCTCGGGCCTGCGCTCGACGAGCCCGGAGTCCGTGAACACCGGGGCCACCAGCTGCGGCGCGAGCAGCCACGAGGCCGAGGTCGAGGCGACGTAGAAGTCGTCGCGCGACTGCTCCCGCGTGGTGGCCGTGTAGAGGGGGGTGCCGTCCAGGGCCTCGACGCGCAGGCCGTCCGGGCGGCGGACCCAGGCCCGGACGGGCCGGCGGGGCGCGGCGTCCGCGGGGGCCGGCCAGGACAGCACGAACCGCAGGGTGTCCCAGCGCCACGGGGAGGAGCGGCTGAGCGCGCAGAACTCGTCCTGGTCGGTGGGCGCGGGGACGGGGGAGCGGTGCATGACCCCAGTCTAGGGAGGGCCCCGCGCGTCCACAGGCACCCCGTCCCTGCGGGGGCCGGGGCTACGATGCCCGGTGTGGGCACCTTCCTGACCGAGCAGTTCACCCGCGGGGACGCCGCCGGGTGGGCCGCCGGGGCGCTCGCGCTGCTCGGCACCGCTGTGCTCGTGGTCGCGTGCGCGTGGCTGTGGCGCACCGACGTGCGGGAGCACCGGCTGCCCGGCCGCGTGGTGCGCCCGCTGTACCCCGGGTGCGGGGTGCTGCTGGGCGGGGCGGCGGTGCTGGCCGGCGAGCCGGTCCGGCTGCTGTGGATGCTGTGGGGCCTGGTGGTCGTGGGCGGGCTCTACGTCCTGCTCCGCATGCTCCACCCGGCCGGGATGGGCATGGGCGACGTCCGGCTCTCCGGTCTGCTCGGCATGTGCCTGGGCTTCGTCTCCGTCTGGCACGCCGTGCTGGGGGCGGCGGCCGGGTTCGTGCTCGGCGGTCTGGCCGGGGCGGTGCTCGTGGTGCTCGGCCGGGTCGACGCCCGCTCCCGGGTGGCGTTCGGTCCCGCCATGATCACCGGGGCCCTCGGGGTCCTCCTGCTGCTGTGACCCGCGCCGGCCTGCCAGAATGGGCCGGACCCCACCCCAAGACACTGCACGAGGAGCCCGCATGCCCACCCCCGAGTTCGTCCTGTCCCTGCGGGAGAAGATCGGCCACGATCTCCTGTGGCTGCCTGCCGTCACCGCCGTGGTGCTGCGCGAGGACGGCCGGGTGCTGCTGGCCCGGCGCAGCGACAACGGCAACTGGGGACTGGTGAGCGGGATCGTGGAGCCCGGCGAGGAGCCGGCGGTCACGGCGGTGCGCGAGTGCCTGGAGGAGACCGGCGTCGTCGCCGTCGTGGAGGAGCTCGTGGCGGTCAGGGCGGGGGAGCCCGTGCGGTACCCCAACGGGGACCGCTGCCAGTTCCTGGACCACACCTTCCGCTGCCGCTGGGTCTCCGGCGAGGCCCGCGTCAACGACGACGAGTCGCTCGAGGTCGGCTGGTACGCCATGGACGAGCTCCCGCCGATGCCGCCCCACCAGCTCGAGCGGCTGCGGGCCGCGCGGGCGCACAGCGGCCCGCCCCGCTTCGTGGTCTGAGCCCCCCGGATGCCGCGAGGGGTCGCGAACTGTGCCCGGACACGGCGAGGGGTCGCGTCCGGAGGGAATGCCGCAGCATTTCCGTCCGGACGCGACCCCTCGGTGCGCCGGGAGCGCAGGGTCAGGCGTTGGGGCCCGTCATGGTGGTGACGTCCAGCGCCCGGTCCAGCTGCTCCTCGGTGAGCTGGCCGTTCTCGACGTAGCCGAGGGCGATGGTCGCCTCGCGCACCGTCATCTTGTTCGCCACGGAGTGCTTGGCGATCTTCGCGGCGGCCTCGTAGCCGATGGCCTTGTTCAGCGGGGTCACGATGGACGGGGACGCCTCGGCGAGGAAGCGGCAGCGCTCCGTGTTCGCCTCGAGCCCGTCGATCATCTTCTCCGCCATCACGCGCGAGGAGTTCGCGAGCAGGCGGATGGACTCCAGCAGGGCCGAGGCCATGACCGGGATGCCCACGTTGAGCTCGAACGCCCCGTTGGTGGAGGACAGCGAGACGGTGGTGTCGTTGCCGATCACCTGCGCGCAGACCTGGATCGTGGACTCGCAGATCACCGGGTTGACCTTGCCGGGCATGATCGAGGAGCCGGGCTGGAGGTCGGGGATGAGGATCTCGCCGAGGCCGGTGTTGGGGCCGGAGCCCATCCAGCGCAGGTCGTTGTTGATCTTCATGTAGCTGTAGGCGACGTTGCGCAGCTGCCCGGAGGCCTCGACCAGGCCGTCCCGGTTGGCCTGGGCCTCGAAGTGGTTGCGGGCCTCGGTGATCGGCAGCCCGGTCTCCTCGGCGAGCAGCTCGATGACGCGGGCGGAGAAGCCGGCGGGGGTGTTGATGCCGGTGCCCACGGCGGTGCCGCCCAGCGGGACCTCGGCCACCCGCGGCAGCGAGGACTCGACCCGCTCGATGCCGTAGCGGACCTGCGCGGCGTAGCCGCCGAACTCCTGGCCCAGGGTCACCGGCGTGGCGTCCATGAGGTGGGTGCGCCCGGACTTCACGACATCCTGGAACTCCGAGGCCTTCCGCTCGAGCGACTCGGCGAGCTGCGTCATGGCCGGGACCAGGTCGTTGATCAGCGCGCCCGTGACGGCGACGTGCACGGAGGTCGGGAAGACGTCGTTGGAGGACTGGGAGGCGTTGACGTGGTCGTTGGGGTGGACCTCGACGTCCGTGCCCTCGAGCGCCTGGTTGGCGAGGGTCGCCAGCACCTCGTTGGTGTTCATGTTGGAGGACGTCCCGGAGCCGGTCTGGAAGACGTCGATCGGGAAGTGCTCGTCGTACTGCCCCGTGGCGACCTTGTCCGCGGCGTCCGCGATGGCCCGGGCGCGCTCGTCATCGAGCACCCCCAGCTCCGCGTTCGCCGTGGCGGCGGCCTTCTTGATCTGTGCCAGCGCGACGATGTGCTGGGGCTCGAGGGGCTTGCCCGAGATGGGGAAGTTCTCGACCGCACGCTGGGTCTGAGCGCGGTACAGGGCGTTCGCGGGAACGCGGACCTCGCCCATGGTGTCGTGCTCGATGCGGTACTCGGTGGTCTCTGCGGTGGTATCAGCCATGGCGCCAGTCTAGGACAGCGCCGGGTGACGCCCGGCACGGCGACCCGGGGTGACGGCCGCCGCGCCGGGCACCCGGTTCAGCGGCCCGGAAGCCAGGTGCCGTGCCCGTGGACGAGCTCCGCCTGGCCGTCCTCGAGGTGGTAGAAGACGCCGACCACGGCGACCTCGCCGTTGGAGACCGCGTCCGCGATCACCCGGGACTGCTCCATGAGGCGGGACGCCGTCTGCTTGGTGTGCTCCACGACCGCCGCGTTGACGTCCTGGTGGCCGTGGCGCTGGGTCTCGAGCACGGAGGGCATGATCCGCTCGATGAGGTCCCGCTGGAAGCCGCGGGGCATCTGCCCGGAGCCGGCGACGCTGTGCGCGGCGGTCACGGCCCCGCACGAGTCGTGGCCGAGGACCATGATCAGCGGCGTGCCGAGGTTCGCGACCGAGTACTCGATCGAGCCGAGCACGGCGTCGTCGATGACCTGCCCGGCGGTGCGCACCACGAACGCGTCGCCCAGGCCGAGGTCGAAGATGATCTCGGCGGCCAGCCGTGAGTCCGAGCAGCCGAAGATCACGGCGAACGGATTCTGCCCGCCGGCCACGGACTGCCGCCGGGAGGCGTCCTGGTTGGGGTGCATGGACTCGCCCGCCACGAAGCGGGCGTTGCCCTCGCGCAGGCGCTGCCAGGCGGCGGCCGGGGTGCGGGGCGAGGTGTCGTCGGGGCGGGTGTCCGGGGTCATGGCATCTCCGTGGTTCGCGGGGCAGGGGCGTCGGTGAGGTCCTCGGCGACGGCGGCGGCCAGCCGGTCCAGCTCGGCGCCGGACGCGTCGCCCTTGAGCACGACGGTGGAGCCGTTGACCTCACCGGTGTACACGGTCAGCGCGTCCTGGTTCCGGGACTCCTCCCGGACGTGGACGTCCCACGGCACGCCGCCCACGTCGACCGTCGCGGTGGCGGGGACGGCCTCGGCCTGCTGGGCCAGCCACGTGGGGTTGGCCATGGACGTCTGCACCAGGCCGATGAAGCTGCCCTGCGGGGTGGCCCAGCCGATCTCCCAGAAGGGCACCCCCTCGGCGGCGCCGCCGTTCCACCGGGCGTAGTTGGCGGTCCAGTCCTCGCCCGGCTCCGGCACGACCGGGGTGAAGGGCGCCTCGTCCGCGACGAAGTCCGCCTCCTGGGCGACGTCGACGTCGGGGCGGTACGGCTGGGCGTCGGGGCGGGGCTGGAGCCACACGAACGGCAGTACCAGCAGGAGGAGGACCGCCATGGAGATGATCATCCCCTGCACCGGGGCGTTGAGCCGTCGGGCCTGCTTCTCCGTGATCTGCGGGAGCGGCTGCTCCGGGGCCTCGGCGGCCTCGGAGCCCGGCGCGGTGCCGGGGCCCGCGGCCGCGGGGTGCTCTGCCGAGGGGTGCTCTGCGGGACGGTCGGGGGTCGAGGAGCTCACCCGTCCATTGTGCCCTGTCCGCCGGCCCCTGTCCGCCGCGCCCGCCCTCCGTCCGCCGCGCCCGCCCTCCGTCCGCCGCGCCCGCCCTCCGTCCGCCGCGCCCGCCCTCCGTCCGCCGCGCCCGCCCTCCGTCCGCCGCGCCCGCCCTCCGTCCGCCGCCCCCGCTCCCTCCGCGCCGGGCCCGCCCGGACGCACCCGGCCGCAATGTGGCCCAGGTCGCGGTCCGCGGAGGCGTGGGCGATATGCTGGGCGGGACGTGGACCGCGCCCGCGGCCGAGCCCGGCCCGGGGGTCCCGAAGAACGTGAACTCGAAGGTGAGGAACAACGTGGCCGAAGAATCCACCGGAACGATCCCCGCGCGCACCAACAACGTGGCCGACCGCAACCTGGCGATGGAGCTGGTGCGGACCACCGAGGCGGCGGCGATCGCCGGCGGCCAGTGGGTCGGCGCCGGCGACAAGAACGCCGCGGACGGGGCGGCGGTCGACGCCATGCGGTCCCTGCTCTCCACCGTGCACTTCAACGGCACCGTGGTCATCGGCGAGGGCGAGAAGGACGAGGCCCCGATGCTCTTCAACGGGGAGCAGGTGGGTGACGGCTCCGGGCCGGCCTCCGACGTCGCCGTGGACCCGATCGACGGCACCCGCCTCACCGCGCTGGGCATGAACAACGCCCTGGCCGTCATCGCGGTGGCCGACGGCGGGTCGATGTTCGACCCCTCCGCCGTCTTCTACATGGACAAGCTCGTGGTGGGCCCGGAGGCCGCGGACTTCGTGGACCTGCGCCTGCCCGTCAAGCAGAACCTGCACCTCGTGGCCAGGGCCAAGGGCGTCAACATCAACCAGCTCACCGTGTGCGTGCTGGACCGCCCGCGCCACCAGCAGCTCGTCGACGAGATCCGCGCCACCGGCGCCCGCACCCGGATGATCCTCGACGGGGACGTGGCCGGGGCGATCGCGGCCTGCCGTGAGGGCACCGGCGTGGACGTCATGATGGGCATCGGCGGCACCCCGGAGGGCATCGTCACCGCGTGCGCCGTCAAGGCCACCGGCGGCATCATCCAGGGCCGGCTCGCCCCGGTCGACGACGACGAGCGCCAGAAGGCCCTCGACGCCGGACTGGACCTGGACGCGGTGCTGACCACCGACGACCTCGTCACCTCGGACAACTGCTTCTTCTCCGCCACCGGCATCACCGACGGGGACCTGCTGCGCGGCGTGCGCTACCGCGGCCGCCGCATCACCACCCAGTCCATCGTGATGCGCTCCCGCTCCGGGACCGTGCGGATGGTCGAGGCCGAGCACCTGGCCTCCAAGTGGGAGAAGTACGCGCGCCACTGAGCCTGCCGCTGAGCCTGACACCGGGCCGGCGCCGGGCCCGGCCGGCACGGCCGTGACAGGACCCCCGCACCGACCTCCGGTGCGGGGGTCCTCCTGTCCCCGTCGCACCGTGTCCGGCCCCTCTCCCAGCCCGTCCCGGCCCTAGACTGGAGGCCGAACTGCGGGCGCCGACCGCGGTCCCCCAGCCGGGGCGGAGCGCCCGGGTGACGAGGAGGATCCCCACGTGAGCACCACGGTCAGCCCCTGTCCCAACCGCAAGACCTGGGACGCCACCGTCCGGGTGACCGGCGGGCACCCGCAGCAGCTGTGGGGCATCGGCGAGGCCCAGGCCTCCGCCGAGGGCCCCGGTCTCCGGGTCGACCGCGTCATGGTCCACGACGCCGAGCAGCGCACCGTGGGCTACGCGCAGCTCTACCTGCGCTCCGAGGCCGAGCGCGTGGTCGCCGGGACCGTGCACTGCCACGTCCACCGGCCCGAGGACCTGCCCGTGGTCGCCGCGGCCCTCGCCGACTGGGCCCGGGAGGAGCACTCGGCCGTCCTGCTGCGCTTCCAGGCCGACACCCTGCGCGCGCCCGGCACCCCGGAGGCGCTGGAGGCCGCCGGGTTCACCCGGCCCGCCGCGGACGCCGGGCCGGAGGAGTCCCGGCGGCTGGAGGTGGTGCTGGGGGAGACCGAGCGGGACCTCTCGCGGCGGCTCTCGGAGGCCACCCTGGACCGCTGCCGCACGGCACTGCGCACCCCGGGCGTGACGGTGCGGGAGGTCACGGCGGGCAGCCGGGTCCTCGCGAACATCGGGCTGCGGACCCGGCTCATCACCCAGCTGCTGGAGGACCTGGGCGAGGACTCGCTGCTGCTCGTGGCCACCGAGGCCGCCGAGGACGGCCGCGAGGCCGCCCTGGGCTACCTGTGGTTCGTGCACACGCGCGGTCTGGCGATGATCTATCGGCTCGGCTTCACCCGCCGGGGCCGGGACCTGGGCGTGGACGACGCCCTGCTGCTGACCGGGATCGTCGAGCTGCAGAAGCGGCGCGTGCAGCGTCTCGACGGCGGCGACCCGGACGAGACGGAGGTGCCGCTCGTGGTCCGCGAGCTGGCGGCGACGGAGCGCCCGGTGCTGGGCCCCTGGGAGAAGGCCCTGGGCCGTGGCCCGGCGGGGGAGTTCTCGGAGGACGTCGCCGAGGCCGCCGCCGAGGCCTCGGGGACCGCGGTCGCCGCGGAGCTGGGCCTGGGCGAACCGGCCCCGGCGTGGTCTCCCGACCTCGGGGAGCCGGACGACGTGCCCGAGGACGACGACGGCGCGTCCCGTCCCGTCCGGGGGCGTGCCCGGCGGGCCCGGGACCTCACCCGCCGCGTGGTCGGCGAGAGCATCTCCGCCCTCCGGGACGCGGCGGGGCGCTGAGACCGGGCGCTCAGGACTCCCGGCGGCGCATCCCGGCGACGGACTCCCGGAGCCGACCGGTCAGGCCCGGGAGGCTCTTGCGGGCCGAGACGGCGGCCTCCCGGGCGGCGCGCACACCGGTGTACGCGGCGTACTTCCCGCGGCTCAGCGGCAGGTCCCAGGTCCCGGGATAGGACTCCGGGCGGCCGCCGAAGGACTTCTTGAACTTCGTGAAGCCGTGCCACGGGTGGTCCGGGCCGGCGTCCTCGGGCGCCGTGCCGAAGAGGTCGAAACGGCTCAGTCCCTTCTGCTTGGCGTCCAGGACCATCCGCACGACCAGGGGGATCCCCGCCGAGAGCCTGCGGTGCTCGAAGTCCATCGCGGCGTGGGCATAGGTGCGGGTGTCGTCGGAGTCGTAGACGAGGGAGGCGCCGATGGGCTCCCCGTCCAACCGGGCCACGTAGAGGGCCGCCGCGCCCACGGGCATGAGGCTGCGGGCGGCCTCGCGCAGATAGGCGTCCTGCTGCCGGGCGAAGTCCTTGCGCTCGGCCGTGGCCTCGAGGAAGCCCAGCAGCACGTCGACGTCCTCGGGGTCGGCCGAGGTCGTGAAGGTCACGCCCTTCTTGGCGATGTTGCGGTGCAGGTTGCGGTTGGTGGACTTCATGTCCTTGAGGATCGCGTCCTCGTCCTGGATGAGGTCGATGACCTGGGTGTGCCCCGGCTGCACCTGCCGGGGGGCGGGGCGCAGCCCGCGCCGGCGCAACGACGCCTCGGGCGTCTCGAGCCCGTCCGTCACCGCGGCGTCGACGGGCTCCACCCGCACGAACCAGCAGCGCTCGGACCGGGCGGTGCGGGCGAGGTCGTCGAGCGCGGCTTCGAAGGCCTGCGGGGTCCGCGCCTCGGGACCGTACGGGCAGTAGAGGTAGCGGCCCGTCCGGCCGCCCTCGAGGATCGCGAGGTAGCGCCATCCGTCCCCGGAGGCCTGGAACACCTTGTGCCCCAGGTTCCGCTGGAATCCGGCCCATGCGTTCGACTGCAGTATGTTCGCCACGCCCCCACTGTACCGGGGCGTCGGAGCGCCGCCGGCGCCCCGCGATCCGGGCCGGTCAGGGCACCGAGCAGGTGCCGTTGGGCGTGAGCTCTTGCGTCCCCACGAGGGGCTTCGCCGCCGCGAGGGGGGCGGCCATCGCGATCCCGGAGCCCACCGGGGTGCCGGCCGGCAGGGCCTGCGCGTCCCGCGCGCCGCGGTCCGTGGCCTCCTCGAGCACCCGGTCGAGGTCCTCGTGCAGCAGGTCGAAGTCCGGGTAGGTGGGGAAGGACGGGTCGTAGTACGGCGGGCCGGCGGCGTACTGCACGAGCTCGTGCTCCTTGGCCTTGAGCGCCACGTCCACGAACGAGCCGATCTGGCTCTGCGGGATGTCGGTCTCGACGACCTGTGTGCCCGAGTTCGCGAGCTCCTCGAAGCGGGTCAGCACGTTGACGGGGTTGAGCTGCTTGAGCATCGCGGCCTGCACGCAGCGCTGGCGCGCCTGGCGGTCGTAGTCCGTGGCCCCCTCGCGGGACCGGGCGTACCA
This sequence comes from Kocuria sp. WN036, assembly GCF_002287015.1. NCBI lineage: Bacteria > Bacillati > Actinomycetota > Actinomycetes > Micrococcales > Micrococcaceae > Kocuria > Kocuria sp. WN036. The sequence goes on along the minus strand of NZ_NSKF01000005.1, from coordinate 67,495 downwards.
GAGGGCGTGGTAGCCGTCCAGGCGCTGGACGCCAGGCTCGATGTACCCGAAGATCTCGTTCGGCAGGCCCGTCACCAGGTCGGTGCCGCCGCCGATCGGAACGCGCCCGCCGACGTCGATGGTGATCCCGCCGAGGGCGTCGACGAGCTGCTCGAAACCGTTCATCTCGACGATCGCGTAGGCCTGGACCTCGATGCCGAGGACGCCCGAGGCGGCGTCCTTCATGGCCTCGGCCCCGGGGTCCGCGGCGTCGGGGTAGAGCTCGGCGTGGTTGTTCGTGACGTCGGTGTAGAGGGCGTTGAGGATGCACTCGTCGCCGCAGTTGAAGCCCTCGGGATAGACGTCGGCCAGCGGCGAGTCCGAAGGGAAGGGCGCGTTCTGCAGGTTGCGCGGCAGGGAGACGGTCACGGTCCGCCCGGAGTCGGCGTCCACGCTGAGCACCGTCATCGAGTCGGGGCGGCGGCCCGAGCGGTCCTCCCCGGAGTCGGTGCCCATGAGCAGGATGTTGTACCGCCCGTCCGCGGGCCGGAAGGGCAGCCCGCCCCCGAAGACGTCCGAGACCGCGCCGCGCGTCACGGAGAGCAGGTAGGCGGACCAGGCCAGTCCGCCGGAGGTGACGAGCATGAGCGCCACGGTGGCCGCGGCCACCGCGCGGCGGGTCCGCTGCACGAGCAGGCCGGGCCGGACGAGCCGGAGCGTGTCGAAGAAGAGCAGCGCCCATCCCACCGCCAGGGCCACGAGCCCGGCGATCAGCAGCAGGGACGTGAACGAGTTCGTCAGGAACCAGACCAGGGGAGTGCGCCACAGCACCAGGGACAGGAGCGCCAGCGCCGCCGCGGCCCAGACCACCACGTCGACCTTGAGGGCCGCCCGGCCGACGGCCCGCCGGCCCGCGACGAGCTGCGCGCTGCCGGGGACCACGAGCGTGGACAGCAGCAGCGTCCACGCGCGCCGGGCCCGGGTGCCGTCCCCGGCGTGCTGCGGGTGGCGCAGCGGATCCGTGAGTCGGGGCGGGCTCGCCGCGTCGTCGTCGACGCCCCGCACGGCCGTCACGGCGTCGGGCGGGAGGTCCCGGGACCGGGAACCCTCGGCGGACGGGTCGTGGGGCGGGCGGGGATCGTGCTCAGCGCGGGGGGTGTGGCCGTTCACGGGCAGCTCCGGCGAGGAAGGGCGGGCAGGGGGAAGGACGGGAGGGCGGGAGCGCGGGCGCCCGGGTCAGCCGTCGAGGCGGGTGCGCAGGGCGGCGCCCTTGGCGTGGGCGGTCTCCCGGAGCTCGTCGGCGAAGCGCAGGAGCTGCCCGCGCAGGACCTCGGCCTGCGGGTCCGCGCCGGCGGCGAGGATCCGGGCGGCCAGCAGCCCGGCGTTGCGCGCCCCGCCGATGGACACGGTGGCCACCGGGACGCCGGCGGGCATCTGCACGATCGACAGCAGCGAGTCCATGCCGTCGAGGGTCTTCAGGGGGACGGGGACGCCGATCACGGGCAGGGGCGTCACCGAGGCGAGCATCCCCGGCAGGTGGGCGGCGCCGCCGGCCCCGGCGATGATCACCCGCAGCCCCCGCTCGTGCGCCCGCCGACCGTACTCGATCATCTCGGTGGGCATCCGGTGGGCGGAGACGACGTCGGCCTCGTACGCGATCCCGAACTCCTCGAGGGCGGTGGCGGCGGCCTCCATCACGGGCCAGTCGGAGTCCGAGCCCATCACGACGCCGACGACGGGCTGCTGCTTCTCGTTCACTGGTGCTCCTGGGCTGCTCGGCGGGTGGGGGCCGCCATCGCGGTCCGGTCTGGGGCTACGCTATCCGTCCCGGCTGGACGGGCCGTGGGAGGCACGCGGGTCAGGCCTGCCCGTCGCGCAGCACGGCGGCCACGCGGGTGGCCCGCCGGCGCAGCTCCGGGATCTCGTCCGCGGTGCCGGTGAGGTTGACGTGGCCGATCTTGCGCCCGGGCCGCACGGCCTTGCCGTAGTTGTGGATCTTGGCGCGGGGCTCTGCGCCCATGGCCGCCCGGTAGGCGCCGAAGAGGTCCTGGTTCGCCCCGCCCAGGTAGTTCTTCATCACCGCGGACCCGCCGATCAGCCCGGTGTCCCCGAGCGGGAGGTCCAGCACGGCGCGCAGGTGCTGCTCGAACTGGCTGGTCACGGATCCGTCCATGGTCCAGTGCCCGGAGTTGTGCGGGCGCATGGCGAGCTCGTTCACCAGGAACCCGGTACCGCGGCCGGGGGTCTCGAAGAGCTCCACGGCCATCACTCCGGTCACGCCCAGCTCGGTGGCCAGCGTCCGGGCGGCGTCCGCGGCCGCGGCCGCGACCTCGGGGCGCAGCTGCGGGGCGGGCGCGAGCACCTCGTCGCAGACGCCGTCCACCTGGATCGACTCCACCACCGGCCACGCCCGCACCTCGCCGGAGGGGGTCCGAGCCACGAGCGCGGAGAGCTCGCGGGAGAACCCGACCTTCTCCTCCGCCAGCAGGGGCCCGTCCGTGCGGGCGAACCACTGCGCCGGCTCGGCGCCGCGGGCGTCCTCGGCGGTGCCGAGCACCATGACGCCCTTGCCGTCGTAGCCGCCGCGCGGGGTCTTGAGCACCACCGGCCAGCCCGTGCGCTCCCCGAAGGCGATCAGCTCCTCGACGTCGGCGACCGCCTCCCACCGCGGGTTCGGCAGCCCGAGGCGCTCCACGGCCGCGCGCATCCACAGCTTGTCCTGGGCGTGCACCAGCGCGTCCGGGCCCGGGCGGACGTCCACGCCCTCGGCGAGCAGGGTCTGCAGGTGCTCGGTGGGCACGTGCTCGTGGTCGAAGGTCAGCACGTCGACGCCCGCGGCGAACCGGCGCAGCACGTCGAGGTCGGTGTAGTCGCCCACGGGGGCGGTGGGCACGGCGGCGACCGCCGAGACGTCGGGGCCCTCGGCGAGCACGCGCAGCTCGATCCCCAGGGCGGTGGCGGAGGGCGCCATCATGCGGGCGAGCTGCCCGCCTCCGACGACGCCGACGACAGGGGCGGTCACAGAAGAATTCACCCGACCAGGGTATCCCGGTCCGCCGGGACCGCTCGGCGGGCCGGGATGCCCTGCCTCCGGGGCCGCCCGCCGCCCGGTCTCCGGCGTCGTGCTCCCGCCTCGGCCCCGGCACCTGCCCGGCGCGGGCCCCGCGACGGCCAGGGGACTGTGCTGTAACTCTCCGGTGCCGTGCAGGAGGGGCGGGGTAGGATGTGCCGAGGTCCGCCGCGGGTGCTCGTCCGTGGGCGTCGACCGCCGCGCCGGCCGGCGCCCACCGCCTCACCACCTGGGAGACCTGAAGCCGCGTGAACCGCCTCGTCGACCGTTTCGATGCCCTGTGGCACCTCTTCGTCAAGGAACTCATGAAGTTCGGCGTCGTGGGCGCCCTCGCGTTCGTGATCAACGCGTCGCTCACCTGGATCCTGATGCACACGGTGTTCGAGGACGGCCACCTCAAGGCGAAGTTCGTGGCGACCGCCGTGGCCATCGTCTTCGCGTGGGTCGCCAACCGGCTGTGGACCTTCCGGCACAAGCGCCAGTCGGACAAGCGCCGCGAGCTGGTCCAGTTCCTCGTGGCCAACGGCATCGGCATGGCCATCGAGCTCGGCTGCCTCGGCTTCAGCTACTACGTGCTGGGTCTCACCAGCGCCTACGCGTCCTTCGTGTCCGGCACGATCATCGGGACCATCCTCGGCACCGTCTTCCGGTACTTCGCCTACCGCTTCTGGGTGTTCACCGAGGAGCTCGACGAGGACCCCAACTTCGCGGACACCGCGGCCCTCGAGATCGCCCTGATCACGGGTCACCAGCCCGCGGAGGGCGCCGAGCACCCCCACCGCGCGCACCAGCACCCCCACCGGGAGGGCGCCCGCCACCGCGCGGGGAGCGCGGCGGCCCCCGGCTCGGACACCCACGAGAGCCACGAGAGCCACGGGAGCACGGAGCCGGCGGAGGGGCGCTGAGCCGTTCCGCTCAGAAGGCCACGGCGTTCTCGGCCGCCAGGACTGACCGCCAGCCGTCGTCGGCCGCGTCCGCCGGGCGGTCCGTGACGACCGCGGCCCGGCCCCCGGCCAGCACGGCCAGCACGCGCAGCAGGAACTCGGCGTCCATCCGCCGGCCCGGCACGTGCACGGCCGACGCCGTCCCCCACGCGTCCTCCCGCCCGGCCGCGAGCTCGCCCGCGGCCGGCATCAGCCGGTCGTGCGGCAGGAAGCCGTCGTCGGTGCCCGCGGCCCGGAGCGCGGCACCGTCCGGCGCCGGCTCCTCGAGGCCGTCGTAGACGTCCGCGTGGGAGCGGACCTCGGCGCAGTAGTCGAGGACGTCCCCGTCCGGCAGCTCGCCGCGGTGGCCGAGCGAGAGCGCCGGCCGGTCCAGGACCACGGCCCGCGCCCCGGCGGGCACCCGGTCCAGCAGCGGGGGAGTCGCCCCCTGCGGGTCGACGAGGCCCACCACGGCCCGGTCCCCGGGCTCCGCCGCGCCCTCGCGGGGATCGACCACCCGCACCGCGGCCCCCATGGTCCACGAGCCGAGGACGGCCGCGAGACTGCGCCAGTGCACCTCGTCGCCGACGGCCACGAGGTCGCCCGCCTCGAGGTCGAGCTCGTCCACCCACAGGTTCGCGGTCTTGGCCACCCAGTTGTCGAGGACCCGCCCCGAGAGCTCCACGCGCTCGCCGTCCCGGCCGTACCAGATCAGGGCCGGGCGGCTGCTGCTGCGCAGCTTGTCCACCAAGCGGGGGACAGATCGGGGGGTCGGGGTGTCCATGGTTCCTCCTCGTGGCTGCCGTGCCCGCGGCGGCGGTTCGGCATATGCGTAGGGCCGCATTCTTCGCCCTCTGCGGCATTCCTGTCGAAAATCGGGCCGTGACGTGGAAAAACGTCTACTCCCAAAGACATTCTTCCCGGATATCGTGGCATGGGCGGTCACCCGGGACGGGTTGACTCCGTACTAGTTACACACGTGTAATTGGGAAGTCCGGCAGACGATCAGCAAGGATACGTTCTCCGGGATGCACAGGGTCGGCGACCCCCGTACTGCGCCGCACCCGAGCAATCGTGTCGGATGGAAGGAAAGTCATGGGAGAGGCCGCACGACAGCAGGTCGTGGAATCCAGCCCCCTCGAGGCCCGTCGGCTGAGCATGCGCTCGGTGCCAGAGGACTGGTTCGTCGATCCCGTCGACCCCCGGGCCGCCGAGCGGCACGTCCGCCGGGCGGCCGGGAGCATGGAGGACCAGGCCACGGCCTACCTCCGGGCCCACGAGGCCGTCCAGAACCTCTCCGGCGCCGGAGCGGCCCCCGCTCTCGACCTGCTCGAGGCACCGGCCGCCGACGAGGGCTCCGACTGGAGCGCCGTGGCCGGGCTGTACGCCGTGGACGAGGACGAGGGCGAGCTCGCGTGGCAGACCGACGCGCTGTGCGCCCAGACCGATCCGGAGGCCTTCTTCCCCGAGAAGGGCGGGTCCACGCGTGACGCCAAGCGCGTGTGCGAGGCCTGCCCCGTGCAGGCGGAGTGCCTCGACTACGCGATGAGCAAGGACGAGAAGTTCGGCATCTGGGGCGGGCTCTCCGAGCGCGAGCGCCGCCGCCTGCGCCGTCTCGCCCGCTGAGGTAGTTTCGGGCCATGAGCTCCTCCGGCAGTCCCACCCGCCTCTGCTCCCGCCAGACCTGCAGGCGGGACGCCGTCACGACCCTGACCTACGTGTACTCGGACTCGACCGCCGTCGTCGGCCCGCTCGCCGGACACGCGGAGCCCCACGCCTACGACCTGTGCGCCGTGCACGCCGACCGGCTCACGGTGCCCCGGGGCTGGCGCGTGGTCCGGCTGGAGCCGCCGGAGGCGAGGGCCCGGCGCGAGGACATCGGCGCCGTGGCGGAGGCGGTCCGGGAGGGCGAGCCCCCGGCGCCCGTCCGCGACCGCCCGCGGACGGTGCTGCGCGACGTCTCCCTGCCGCGACCCTCATCCCCGGCATCCCCGGCACCGCACGCGCCGCGTCCTGAGGGCTCCCGCACGACCCCCCGGACCGGCGGCCGGGCGGGTGCCCCGGAGCGTGCCGCACCGGGCGGCCCGACGACGGCCCCGCAGCGCCCCTCGGTGCCCGCCCCGGAGAACCCCCGGGCTGCCGGCGCGGAGGCCCCCCGGGGCCCCGCCACCGGCATCTCTCGCCCGGCCGTGCCCGAGCGCGCTCCGCGGCCGGCCCCGGAGCCGGCCCCCGAGATGCCGTGGAACGACGTCCCGGTGCCCGCGGCCCTGCACCGGGCGCACCTGCGCCGGCCCGCCGTGCCCGGGGGCTCCGCCCGGCCCGAGGCCTGAACCGCGCGTCCCCGGCCGGTTCCGCACCGTGCCCGTGCTCCGCCCCTAGGATGAGCCGCAGACCGCACCTGTCCGGTGCGGACGGCTCTTCCCCCCGGAGCACCAGGAGTCCCCCCATGACTGTCCCTGCAACGACGCAGCCGGCCCACGAACTCCACACCGAGTTCCACACCGGTCTCCGCACCGAGAACCGCCACGAGAGCAGGCCGGCGCGGCATCACGAGACACCGGCCGACCGCCGCCCCGCCCCCTGGGCGCTGCCGGTGCCAGAGCCCGAGCCGGTGCCCCCCGTGGCGGTCGCCCTGGCGCCCGGTCTGCTCGAGCTCCTGCGGTGCCCCCTCACGGGCGGGACGCTGATCCCCGTGGACGCCGACCGGCTGATGAGCGACCGCCCGTTCCGAGACGGGGTGCACCCGGTCTATCCGATCGCCCACGGCATCGCCTGCCTGACCCCCGGGCGATGACGCACCGCACACGTCGCAGGGGGTCACGAAGGCGTTAACATTCGTGACCGATGGGTGGCGGGTGAGGTCCTGCGCGGCCTGCGGACCTATCGTGGGAAGCAGTTCCCCAGCGTTCCCCCCACCCCCCAGACGCCCGAGGTGCCGCTTCCCATGCCCCTGTCCTCCTGCCCGGTTCCCGCGCCCCCCGCCCCGCGAGCGCTGCCGGCCCCCCGGCGCCTGGTCGCGCTGGGGGCCGTGACGGTCCTGCTCGCCACCGGCTGCGCGCAGGCCTCCGGGGCGCCCGCGGCAGAGCAGGCCGCCACCGCCCAGGCCGCCACCGCCCCGACGGCCACTGCCCCGGCCACGCCGTCACCGAGCGGGCCGGCCACGGCCGCACCGGCCGAGGTCACCGTCGCCCCCGCGGACGCGGCGGTCGAGCACAACCCCGTGGAACCGGTCGTGGTGCGCGCCGACGGGGGCGAGCTGACCGACGTCGTGCTGGTGCCCGCCGCCGGCGGGGAACCGGTGCCCGGGGAGCTTTCCGCCGACGGCCGCACCTGGACCAGCACCGCGGTCCTGGCCTTCGACACCCCCTACGTCCTGCACTGGAGCGCCGCCTCCAAGACGGGACCGACCACGGGCACCAGCACGTTCACGACCGTCCTCGCGGCGAACGAGGTCGACGCGCGCCTCAACGTGGCCGAGGGCGGGGTCTACGGCACCGGTCAGGTCCTGGAGTTCACCTTCTCCGAGCCCGTCGTGCACAAGGAGCAGGTCGAGGAGGCCGTCACCGTGGACGGCGGCGGCGACCGGGCGGGCGCCTTCCGGTGGTACTCGGACACGATGCTGCGCTACCGCCCCGCCGAGAAGTGGGCGCCGCGCTCGGAGATCACGGTCTCCCTGAACCTCCTCGGACTCGACGTGGGCCACGGCATGGTGGGCAACCACGACCTGCGCCGGAGCTTCTCGACCGGCGCCGAGCACTACGCCCGGGTGGACAACGAGACCAAGACGCTGACCGCCTGGGTGGACGGCGAGGTCGCGGGGACGTTCCCCGTGACCCTGGGCAATCCGGACTGGCCCTCGACCACCGGGCAGAAGGTCATCATGGAGCAGGCCCCGACGTACCTGTTCAAGGCCTCCTCGCTGGAACTGGAGCCGGGGGACCCGCACTGGTACGACACGTTCTGGGCCTCCAACGTGTCCCGGCTGACCGCCAGCGGCGAGTTCGTGCACCAGGCGCTGCCCTCCGCGCTGCCCGTCCTGGGGATCGCCAACGTCTCCCACGGATGCGTGGGCATGCCGCCCGAGGGCGCGAAGTTCATCCACGACGTGTTCCGGCCCGGGGACGTCGTGGAGGTCGTGGGCACCGGCTACCCGCAGGCCGATCCCGACGACGGGTACGGCGACTGGAACATCCCGCTCGAGCACTACGCGGACGAGGAGTGGAAGGGCGACTGGTGAGCCCCCGCCGGTGAGCCCCCGCAGGTGAGGGAGCGGGCCGGCGGTGGGTAGGATCGGGACCGGCCGGAGCGGACCCGCCCGCCCCGGACCACCGACCCCCTCCGACCGAAGGACCCGCCCGTGGCCACCCCCAGCAACGACAAGGCGCCCTGGCAGCAGGCAGACCCGCCCGCGGACGACCGGCAGCGCGAGGAGCCCGTGTGGACGGGCCTGCTCCCCGCCGTCGTCCCCGCGGAGAGCGCGTCCGAGGACGCGCACGACGACGACCGCCCCGGTGGGCGCGGCGGGAGCCGCGGCGCCGGGACGGGCCGCACGGGGGGCGGCGCCCGCGCCGTCGGGGCCGACGAGGCCGCGGGGGACGAGGACCCGGACGCGGAGGCGCGCCGCCGATCCGCGCTGCGCCGGGACGCGCTGGCGGACGAGCCGCGGCTGCCGCGGCTGCAGCAGGTCCTCCTGGCGCTCGTGCTCCCGCTCGCGCTGCTCGCCGCGGCCGTGCGCGTGGTGGCCACGCCGCTGTTCCTGTGGGCGGAGTACCACCGCCCGGGCTTCCCGGCGGACTCCTACGGCTTCTCCACCGAGGAGCGGATGGTCTTCGGCTCCTACGGGCTGGACTACGTCATGAACTGGGCCCCGGCCGGGTTCCTCGGCGGGCTGCAGGACGCGGACGGCGCCCCGCTGTTCCTGGGCTCCGAGGTCGCGCACATGACCGACGTGAAGATCGTGCTGCAGGCCGCGCTCGCGGTGGTCGCGGTCCTCGCGCTGCTCGGCCTCGTCTCGTGCCTGTACCTGCGGGCGAAGGCCCCGGGGGCCGCCTCCGGCGCCCTGTTCTTCGGCTCGTGGCTGACCGTGGCGCTGCTGGTGGCGCTGGCCGTCGCCGCGGTGCTCGGCTGGCAGCAGTTCTTCGCGCTGTTCCACTCCCTGTTCTTCGCGGACGGGTCCTGGACCTTCCGGGCCTCGGACACCCTCATCCGGCTGTACCCCACCCAGTTCTGGATGGACGCCGCGATCGCCGTGGCCGGCCTCGCCCTCCTGGGGGCGCTCGCGGTCATGGCCGCCACCTGGCCCACGGCCTTCCGCCGGCACCGGGCCCTCGACCGGGTGCGCCGGCGGCAGGAGCTCAAGCGGCGGCTGGCCGGTCGCTGAGCCGGCGGGTCAGATCCAGGCGGTGAACCACATCCGCTCCCGCCACTGGGCGTACTCGACGGTCTCCGCGTACCAGACGGGGGCGAAGTGCGCGCTGAGCAGGAGCACCGCGGCCGTGAACACCCCCACCACCGCGAGACCCGCGCGCCGGCGCCGCACGGTGTCCCCGGGACGGCCCAGGACCAGGCCGAGCATGCCGGCGAGCATGAGCATCAGGGCCGGCTGCACGGGCAGCGCGTAGAAGTAGTACATGGTGCGCTCGGGGTACAGGAACCAGGGCAGGTACCCGGCGGCGAACGCACCGGTCAGCGCCCCGAAGCGCCAGTCCCGCCGCACGGCCCACAGCCACGCGGCCACGAGCACGGCGGCGATCGCCGTCCACCACAGGAGCGGGTTGCCGAGATTGAGGATCGCCTGCGAGCAGTGCTCCACCGCGCACCCGGACCTGCCCCGCTCCGGGTCCTCGTAGAAGTAGGAGGTGGGCCGGCCCAGGGTCAGCCACAGCCACGGCAGCGCCTCGTAGGCGTGCTCGGTGCCCAGGCCGCTGTGGAAGCCGTAGGCGGAGGAGTGGTAGGCCCACAGCGAGCGCAGGGGCGCGGGCAGCCACTGGGGGCCCTCGCCCGGGTGCTGCTGCGCCCAGGTGCGGTCGTAGGCGTCCGTCGAGGCGAACCAGCCCGCCCAGGTGGACACGTAGACCACCAGGCCCGTCCCGACGACCGCGAAGAACGCGGGCACGCCGTCCTTGAGCACCCCGGCGGGCAGCCAGCGCCGCACCCCGGCCACCCGGCGGGCGTTGAGGTCCCACAGCACCGTGAGCACGCCCAGCCCGGCCACCAGGAACAGGGCGCTCCACTTCACGCCCACCGCGAGCCCGCAGGCCGCGCCCGCCGCGATCCGCCACCAGCGCACGCCCAGCCACGGCCCCCACTCCAGGCGGCGCCGCAGCTCCGCCTCCGGGACGTCGCGGCCCGGGGCCACCCCCAGCCGGGCGACCAGGCGGCGGCGCCCGTGCTCCCGGTCCAGCAGGAGCAGGACGAACGCGAGCAGCACGAAGAACATCAGGAACACGTCCAGCATCGCGAGCCGCGACTGCACCAGGTGCAGCCCGTCCACCGCGGTGAACAGCCCCGCGAGCGTGGCCACCGTGACCGAGCGGAAGAGCAGCCACCCGGCGGCGCACACCAGTGCGATGGACAGCGTCCCGACCAGGGCCGCGGAGAAGCGCCAGCCCAGCGGGTCCTCGGCGCCGAAGAGCCACATGCCGAACGCGATGAGCCACTTCCCGGCCGGCGGGTGCACCACGTAGGAGGGGGTGGCCAGGGCCTCCGGCGGGGTGCCGGCCACGAACAGCTCGTCGGCGCCCTCCGGCCACTGCCGCTCGTAGCCGTGCAGCAGCAGCGAGTAGGAGTCCTTCACGTAGTAGGTCTCGTCGAAGACGATCGCGTCCGGGTGGGAGAGCCGGTGGAAGCGCAGCAGCCCGCCGAGCAGGACCACCAGCAGCGGCCCCAGCCACGCGAGCCGGGCCACCGCCGCGGGGGCCGGCAGCAGCCGCTCCCGCAGGGCGGCGGGGGCCAGGGACCGGCGCAGGGTGCCCACCGGTGCCGCCGGCCGAGGCTCCGGCGCCAGGAGTGGGGCGCGCACCGAGGAACTCACGGTGTCATCGTAGGGGACGCGTCCCGGCGCCCGCTGAGCCGCGGGGGAGGCCCGCGGAGCGCGCCGTAGAGTGGACCCGTGCACACGGAACCCCACGACGACACTCCTGCCGACGCCCCCACCGACGCCGCCGACGGCCGGAACGGCGCCTCCGCCGGCGGTGCCGCGGGTCCGGGGCAGGTGGTCTTGGCGGGCACTCCGATCGGCAACCTCGGGGACGCGCCGCCCCGGCTGCGGGCGGCCCTCGAGACCGCGGACGTGCTCGCCGTGGAGGACACCCGGCGGCTGCGCCGGCTCACCGCCGGGCTCGGGGTCACCACGCGCGGCCGGGTGCTCACCCACCACGAGCACAACGAGGCCGGACGGGTCGCCGAGCTGCTCGACGCCGTCCGGTCGGGAAGCACCGTGCTGGTCCTCTCCGACGCCGGGATGCCCACCGTCTCCGACCCCGGCTACCGGCTCGCGGAGGCCGCGGCCGCCGAGGGCCTGACCGTGACCGCGATCCCCGGCCCCTCGGCGGTGCTCATGGCACTGGCCGTGTCCGGCCTGCCCACGGACCGGTTCACGTTCGAGGGCTTCCTGCCGCGGAAGTCCTCGGAGCGTGCCGCTCGGCTGGCGGAGCTCGACGGCGAGCGGCGCACCATGGTCTTCTACGAGGCCCCGCACCGGCTCGAGGTCATGCTCGCCGCGCTGCGGGACGCGTTCGGCCCGGGCCGCCGGGCGGTCGTCGCCCGGGAGCTCACCAAGCTGCACGAGGAGGTCGTGCGGGGCTCGCTCACCGAGCTCGTGGACTGGTGCGGGCAGGGGCAGGTGCGCGGGGAGATCGCCGTCGTCGTCGCCGGTGCCCCCGCCCCCGAGGCCGCGCGACCCGAGGACCTCGTGGCCGAGGTGGAGGCGCTCGTGGCCGCCGGGACCCGGCTCAAGGACGCCGCCGGCCGCGTGGCCGAGCGCACGGGCGTGGGCAAGCGGCAGCTCTACGAGACGGTGCTGGCGGCCCGCAAGGCATAGGGGCGGTCCGGCCCGGGCGTCGCCTCACAGGCTCGCCGCGCCCCGGTGAGGCCGAGTTGACCCCCGGGAGCGGACGGGGACACGGTGCGGAAACACGGCCCGTCCAGACTGGGACGTGCCGGGAGCGGGGCACGTGCCCCGCGGGACCCGGCATCCTCCTGTCCGTCCAGCAACGGAGCCATGCCATGTCCTATGTGATGCCCGCCGACTTCGTCACGAAGATGATCGACGCCGGAGCGGCGAAGGTCGCCATGTCCACCCGCGACACCCTGATCCGTGCGTTCATGGCCGGTGCGATCCTCGCGCTCGCCGCGGCCTTCGCCGTCACCGTCACTGTGCGGACGGGCGAGCCGCTGCTCGGGGCCGTGCTGTTCCCGGTCGGGTTCTGCCTGCTGTACCTGCTGGGCTTCGACCTCCTGACCGGCGTGTTCACCCTCGTGCCGCTCGCGCTCATCGACAGGCGCCCCGGCGTCACCGTCCGCTCGATGCTGCGCAACTGGGGCCTGGTGTTCGCCGGCAACTTCGCCGGGGCGTTCGTCGTGGCCGTGCTGATGGCGATCATCTTCACCTACGGCTTCTCCCTGCCCCCGGACGAGGTCGGCCGCCAGATCGGCGAGATCGGCGAGGGCCGGACCGTCGGCTACGCCGAGTTCGGCGCCGCCGGGATGCTGACGCTGTTCGTCCGCGCCGTCCTGTGCAACTGGATGGTCTCCACCGGGGTGGTCGCCGCGATGATGTCCACCAGCGTCTCCGGCAAGGTGATCGCGATGTGGATGCCCATCATGCTGTTCTTCTACATGGGGTTCGAGCACTCGATCGTCAACATGTTCCTGTTCCCCTCCGGTCTGCTGCTCGGCGGCGGCTTCTCGGTCATGGACTACCTCGTGTGGAACGAGATCCCCACCGTGCTCGGCAACCTGGTGGGCGGGCTGACCTTCGTGGGGCTCACCCTCTACGCCACCCACGCCCGCACCGGGGCGCCCCGCATCCGGCCGGCGGCGCAGGAGGACCGCGTCCCGGTCGCGTGAGCGACGGATCCGGCCGACCCGCCCCCACCAGCTCGCCGACTCCCGAGGAGCCCCGCATGACCCCGATCCTGACCAAGTCCGACGCCGCCGACCTCGTGGTCGCCGCCCGGGTGCGCCGCGGCCTGTCCTGGCGCGAGATCGCCGACGAGATCCGCGCCCCGCACGTCTGGACGACCGCCGCGCTGCTGGGCCAGCACCCGATGACCCCGGAGCAGGCCCGGCAGGTGTGCGACCTGCTGGGCTTGGACGGGACGGTCGCCGAGAGCCTGCAGCAGCAGCCGTCCCGCGGCAGCGACCCGGCGCGGATGACGGACCCCACGGTCTACCGCTTCGTCGAGGCGCTCTCCGTGTACGGGCCGGCCCTGAAGGAGCTCATCCACGAGGAGTTCGGCGACGGGATCATGAGCGCCATCAACTTCCGGGTCGACGTCTCCCGCCGGCCCGACCCGGACGGCGACCGCGTGGTGGTCACCTTCGACGGGAAGTTCCTCGACTACAAGTGGTGACGCCCCGCCCCTGACCTGCTGGCCCGCCGAGTCCCCCCGGTGCTCGCAGTTCCCCCGGATCGATCGGGGGGAACTGCGAGCACCGGGGGGACTCGGCGGTCGGAGTGTCGCTCAGCGGCGGGGCGTCGCCGAGCGGGTCGTCGCCGAGCGGGGGAGCCACCGGGCGCGCCGTGCGCCGGGGCCGCCGCGCCCGGCCAGACCCGACCGCAGCGCCGCGACGTCCTCGGGGCCGGCCTCCGGGGTCCATTCCGTGGTGTCCGGCGCGTAGAGGGCCCGCTCCACGTCCCGGCCGAGCCGCCCCAGCGCCGGCGCGGCGGCCGGGACCACGGCGCCGAGCCGGTCCACGTAGGCCCGGGGCGTCTCCGCGGCGGCGCGGCCCAGCCCGTGGTCGACACCCAGGTCCTCGACCTCCGCCCACCCCGCCAGGGCCCGATCGGCCGCCGGCGCCTGCGCGTCGCCCAGCACCCGCATCCGGCGCCGGCGCCGCCGGGACCGGAGGAGCCGGGGGAGGGCGGCCAGCAGGGCGAGCAGCGCGGCGGTCAGGATCCCGGCCAGCCAGGGCAGCCACCCGGCCGGTCCGGCGTCGTCGTCGGCCTCCGGCGCGGCGGGGGCCTCCGGGGTGGGCACGGCGGTCGGCTCGGCGGAGGGGGCGTCCTCGTCGGGGCTGTCCGCCGTGCTCGCCGGGGTGGGGGCGTCGGTCGGGGCGCCGGTGGGCTCCGCGGTGCCCTCGCCCTCCTGCGACTGCCCGTCCCCGTCCTGCGGCCCCTCGGCGGCGTAGCCGGGGAGGTCGCCGGTGCCGGGGGTCGGCTCGAAGCGCACCCACCCGGAGCCCTCGAACCACAGCTCCGGCCACGCGTGCGCGTCGCGGGGCAGGACCGTGAAGGCGCCCGCCTCCGCCGCGTCCCCGAACGGCTCGTCGGGGTCCGCCGACTGGTCCGGGGCGGCGCCGGTGGCTGGGAGGTAGCCGACCGCCACGCGGGCGGGGATGCCGAGCTCCCGGGCCATGACGGCCATCGCCGGGGCGAAGTGCCCGGCGTAGCCCGTGCGCACGGCCAGGAACTCCTCGAGGGAGGCCATGCCGCCGGCGTCGTAGTCCTGCGCGAGCGGGGCGTCCACGTCGTAGCGGAACTCGTCCGAGCGCAGCCACTCCTGCAGGGCCAGGGCCTGGTCGAAGGCGGTGGGGGCGTCCCCCGCCCGCTCCCGGGCCGCGTCCCGGAGGGCGGCCGGGGTCCCGCCCGGCAGTTCGCGGAACGGGGCGAGCTCCGGGGAGTCCGGCGCGGCGGGGGCCTCGCGCAGCCGCGCGGACGTGGGCTCGGGCACGATCGAGCGGACCTCGTAGGCGGTGCCCTCGGGCGGGACCTGCTCCCCGTGCACGGTGAGGTCGAGCGGGCTCCAGGCCCAGCCGCCGTCCTCGAGCCCCGCCACGTCCACGGGCGCCCACGGCAGCGGCAGCCAGCGCTCGGACCAGTCCCGCAGCTCCACGGAGGTGCTGCGCTCGGGGCCCCCGCCCACGGGGTGCAGCGGGGTGGGGCCGAGGTCGTCGAGCTCGGGGTCCAGCCCGGTGGTGTCCGGGAACCACTCCGCCCCGGAGAAGTCGGCGAGGGTGAGGACCCGGAGCAGCTCGGGCTCGTCCGTGCTCGTCGTGTACTCGAGGCGCGGCAGCTGCTCCGCGGAGCGCAGGTCCTGTCCCACGACCCGCAGCGGGCCCACCCCGGAGGCGCGATCGCCGGCGAGACCGCTGCCCTGGGGGAACGCGCCGTTGACGAAGCCGGGCACCAGGCCCGGGACCAGCAGGGTCACCGCGAGCACACCGGCGCCCACCACGAGGGCCCGCGGCCAGCTGCCCGGCGCCGCGGCGGTGCGGGGCTCGCGGACCGCGCCGAAGCGCCGTCCGCCGCCGAGCAGGACCAGGGCCGCGAGCACCGCGGCCGCCGTCCCGGCCGCGCCCACGCTCCCGGGCAGCACCAGGGCGGGCACCACCAGCAGCGCCAGCACGCCGAGCGCGCTGAGCCCCGGCAGCCGCAGCGCCACGAGCACCGTGTCCACGAACAGGGTCACGAGACCCGTGGCGAGGGCGGCGACGAACGCGAGCGCCGCGCCCCCCGGGTACGGGGCCGGCCGCTCCGCGACGATCCCGGCCGCCTCCCGCCACAGCTCCGCGCCGAGGGACAGGCTCCCGGGGGTGGGCACGAGGCCGAGCAGCGCGGGCTCGCGCAGGAACAGCAGCGTGAGCACGAGCGTCAGGGCGCCGGCGCCGAACAGGGGCGCCAGCAGGCCCGGCAGCCGCAGCACGCGGGACGTCGTGGTCGCCACGACCACGGCGAGGGCCGCGAGCAGCGCGCCGGGGACCCAGCCCGCGCCGTCGAGGACCCCGGCCGGCGCCACGAGGGACAGCCCGACCGCCACGAGGACCGTGCCGGCCAGGCCCAGCACGGCGCGCACCGGGCGGCGGCCCGTCCCGGCGTCCTCCGGCGGCCCGGGGATTCCCGGCGGGCGGGCGGGCGCAGGGGCGCGGACGGCGGCGCTCACCGGACGGCCCCGGCCGCGCGGGCCCCGGAGCCCAGCTGCGCCCACGCGTCCTCGGGCGCGGCGGACGCCGGCACGACGACGACGGACCAGCCCGCCGTCTCGAGCACCCCCGCCCCGTCCGGGACGTGGTCGGGGGAGGAGGTCACCAGCACGGCGCTGCCGGCGGCCGCCCGCTGCGTGCCGCCCAGGACCCGCTCGGCGGCCGCGGCGGAGAGGTCCCCCGAGACCAGCAGCACGGGGTGGACCATGCCGTCGCGGTCGAACCGCTCGGCCAGCGCGTCCTCCGCGGTCCCGCCGGGCCCCGTCTCCCGGGGCGCGGGCTCGGGGCGGACGCGCGCGAGCCCGTGCCGGGCGTCCTCGGCGCCGTCGTCGGTGACGGCGGTGGCGCGGGTGCGGGCGGGAGCGTCGTCGTCGTCCTCGCCGCCGCGGGGGAGCGGGCGGCCGAAGGTGTCGAGGGCGTGCAGGGCGGTCTCGCGCTGGGTGAGGTGCTCGAGCACGGCGGCGGTGAAGGACACGGCCCACTCGAACTCGGCGGTGCTGGGGAGCACGCCGGCCCACAGGCGCTCCCCGGGCCAGGAGGCCTCGTCGCGGTCCAGGACCAGGGTCAGGCGGCGGGTGCTGCGGGGGTCCTCCTGGCGGACCATCAGCCGGCCGTGCTTCGCGGAGGCGGCCCAGTGCACCCGGCGCATCGGGTCGCCGTGCCGGTACTCGCGGGTGGTCACGTTGTCCGGGCCCGGCTGCGGCTGCGCGGTCCGGGACGGGTCGGTGCCGGACTCCCGCAGTCGGTCGGCGCTGATCTCCGGCAGCTCCACGGGGTCCGGGGCCACGTGCAGGGACGTGCGCTCGGAGGCGTCGAGCAGCTCGGCGGCGAGGCCGAACGGGTCGGCCACCCGCACGGTGGCCGGCCCCAGGGCGTACACGCCCCGGCGGCGGGGGCGCACGGTGTAGGCGGCGGGCTCCCCGCCGGCCTCCACGACCAGCTCGCGGTCCCCGCCCAGCGGCTCCGGGACCGTCTCGTGCACGGCGACCGCCCCGGTGACCGTCCCGCCGCGCCGGGTCCGGTGCCGCACGCGCAGCCGGACCACCGCGGAGTCCCCGGCCGTCACCAGCGCCGGGTCCACGCCGCGCTTGAGCAGCACCCTGGGCTTCACCACGTACAGGGACAGGGCCGCGAACAGGGGGGCGCCGCCGAGGAACAGGGCCAGCGCCAGCACGTCCTTGCGGCCCAGCCAGGTGGCCAGCAGCAGGCACAGGGCGCCAGCCCCCAGGAAGGCCCAGCCGCGCCCCGTGAACCGGGCGCGGGAGTCCACGGGCTGCTCCGCCCGCTCGCCCTCCGCCGTGCGCCCCGGCGCCGGCCGGCGCCTCATCGGGTCCGGGGGGTGTGCTCGGCCGGGACCCGCACCTCGTCCAGCACCGCCCGCACCAGCTCCTCCGCGGAGTCGGTGCCGGCGCGCCGGTCCAGGATCAGGCGGTGGGCGAGCACCGGCACCGCGACCGCCCGCACGTCGTCGGGCAGCACGTACTCGCGCCCGCTCAGGGCGGCCTCCGCGCGGGCCGCGGCCTGCAGCTGGAGCAGCGCCCGCGGGCTGGCGCCCAGCCGGATCTGCGGGTGCGAGCGCGTGGCCTGGCCCAGCGCCACGATGTAGGCGCGCACCGCGTCCGAGACGTGGATGCCGCGCACGTGCGCCACCAGGCGGGCCGCGTCCTCAAGGGAGACCACCGGCTGCAGGCCCTCCAGCGGGGAGCCGCCGCCGTGGTCGGTGAGCATCGTCATCTCCGCCGCGGTGTCCGGGTAGCCCATCGAGATCCGGGCCGTGAACCGGTCCCGCTGCGCCTCCGGCAGCGGGAACGTGCCGTCCATCTCCACGGGGTTCTGCGTGGCCACCACCATGAACGGGGTCGACAGCCGGTAGGTCGTGCCGTCCGCCGTGACCTGGCCCTCCGCCATGCACTCGAGCAGCGCGGACTGCGTCTTGGCCGAGGCCCGGTTGATCTCGTCCCCGATCACCACGTTGGCGAACACCGGGCCGGGCTTGAACTCGAACTCGCGCCGGGCCTGGTCGTAGACCGAGACGCCCGTGATGTCCGTGGGCAGCAGGTCCGGGGTGAACTGCACGCGCGAGACCGTGCCGCCGATCGCGGTGGCCAGCGTGCGCGCCAGCATGGTCTTGCCCACGCCCGGCACGTCCTCGACCAGCAGGTGCCCGCCGGCCAGCAGCACGCTCAGGGCCGTGCGCGCCGCCTCCGGCTTGCCGTCGATCACCGCGTTGATCCGGTCCAGGATCGCCTGCGTGTACTGGGGGAAGGACTCCATGGTCTCCTCGGCTTCCTGCTCGCGTCTGCAGCTCCCAGTATGTCTGCCCGGGCCCAGCTCGTAGATTGGTCGGTGCCCGCGTGTTTCCCGTCGGCTCTCCCGTCCGCTGTCCCGTCCTCTTTCCCGATCCGCTCCCCGAGACCTCCTGAGGTGCCGCCCGTGACCGACCCCAACGCCACCCTCCTCGCCGCCTCCCTGTGGCCCGACCCCGCCGCCCGCCCCGCTCCCGCCCCCGGCGCGGCCCCCGCCGCCTACGAGCCCGAGCACTACGCCGTGCCCGAGGACGTCCCCGCGGGAGAGGGCACCCGGCGCCGCTCCGCCCAGGCCGACGACGGGCGCCGCCGCAACCTCTCCTACCCGCCCGCCCCGGAGCCGCTGCCGCACCCGGTGGCCGACAACCACACCCACCTCGACCTGCAGGACGGCCGGGTCCAGGTCTCGGTCCGGGACGCCGCGGACGCCGCCGCCCTCGCCGGGGTGGGCGGCCTCGTCCAGGTCGGCTGCGACGTCCCCTCCTCCCGCTTCGCCGTGGCCGCCGCCGAGGCCGACCCCCGGGTGCTGGCCGCCGTGGCGCTGCACCCCAACGAGGCGCCGAAGCTCGCGGCCGCCGGGACCCTCGACGAGGCGCTCGCCGCGATCCGTTCCCTGGGGGAGCACGAGCGGGTCCGAGCCTTCGGCGAGACCGGTCTCGACTACTACCGCACCGAGGGAGAGGGGCGGGAGCACCAGAAGCGGTCCTTCCGGGAGCACATCCGCTTCGCCCAGGAGACCGGCAAGGCGCTGCAGATCCACGACCGGGACGCCCACGCCGACGTCGTCGCCGTCCTGCTGGAGGAGGGCGCCCCCGAGCGCACCGTGTTCCACTGCTTCTCCGGGGACGAGGAGCTCGCGCGCACCTGCAACGAGCACGGCTGGTACATGTCCTTCTCCGGGACCGTCACCTTCAAGAACAGCCACGACCTCAAGGCCGCGCTGCGCACCGCCCGCCCCGAGCTCGTGCTCACCGAGACCGACGCGCCGTTCCTCACCCCCCACCCGTACCGGGGCCGGCCCAACGCCAGCTACGTGGTCAACTACACGGTGCGCGGCATGGCGGGCATCCTCGAGCAGGAGCTCGAGCCGCTGTGCGAGCGCCTCTGGGCGAACACCTTGGAGGTGTACGGCCCCTTCTGACCCGCGGCGCCCCCCGTTTCCCCTCACTCGCGCTCCCGCCCCCGCCGAGTCCCCCGTATGGTGACAGCTCCCCCCGATCGATCGGGGGGAACTGTCACCACACGGGGGACTCGGCGCAGCTCGACTCCTTCTCCCCACCCAGCGTGGGCCGGTGCCCGTGTCCACACCGGCCGGTCGCGTCGTCCCGGCGGGAGGCAGGCGCTGCTATCCACGAGGCATGATCGAGCTCCGGAGCACCGCCGACCTCCTCGACCACGGCCTCAGCAGCCACGAGATCCGCCGCCGGGTGCGGGACGGACGGCTGCAGCGCATCCACCCCGGCTACTTCGTGGACACGCACCGGTACCGCGAGCTGTCCCCCGAGCAGCAGGTGCTCCTGAAGCACCGGGCCTTCGCGCGGGCGGCACACGTGACCCCGGTGTTCTGCCTGGCCTCGGCGGCCGTGGTGCACGGGCTGGGGCTGCGAAGGGTCCCGTCCCGGATCCACACGGTCTCGCCGCCGGAGCGCGGCACCCACCACGGCTACACGTCGGTCGTCCGCCACGAGGCCGTCCTGGCTGCCGCGGACGTCGTGGCGGTGGACGGACTCCGGGTCACCTCGGCGGAGCGGACCCTGCTGGACTGCGCGAGGCTGCTGCCGTTCACCGACGCCGTGGTCATCGCGGATCAGGCCCACCATGTGGGCGTGTCCCGGTCCCGCCTGGAGAGGCGCCTCCCGCAGTGGGCCGGCCGGCGTGGGGTCAGGCGGGCTCGGTCCGTGCTCGCCGCCATGGATCCGCGCTCGGAGTCCGTCGGCGAGACGCTGACCAGACTGCTGCTGGCGGACTCGTCGTTGCCCATGCCGCGGCTGCAGTGGGTCATCGAGGGCCGCAGCGGGTCCTATCGGGCCGACTTCGCCTGGCCCGAGCACCGGCTGGTGCTCGAGTTCGACGGCGAGACCAAGTACGCCGGGGCCGCCACGCTCCGAGCCGTGCTGCGCGACGAGCGACGGCGCGAGGTGGAGATCCAGGAGCTGGGGTGGACGGTGATCCGCGTGGGGTGGAACGACGTGGTGCATCGTCCGGCGGCGACTCTGGCACGGATCGAGGCCGCTCTCCTGCGCGCGGCGAGTGCACACTGACCCCAAGCCGGCCCGCATGAGCGCCGAGTCCCCCTGGGGGCCGCAAATCCCCTGGACCGAACGGGGGGATCTGCGACCCCATGGGGGACTCGGCGTCAGGAGGGGGCGAGGGGTGGCAGGGCACCGGGCCGATACGATGGGGCGGTGACAGAATCCACCGCGCCAGAGCCCGCCGCCCGCGCCCTGCTGGGGCCCGCGGAGATCCGGGCGCTCGCCGAGCATCTCGGGATCCGGCCGACCAAGACGCTGGGGCAGAACTTCGTGATCGACCCCAACACGATCCGGCGGATCATCGCCGCCGCGCGGCTGGGGGAGCACGAGACGGTGCTCGAGGTGGGACCGGGCCTCGGCTCGCTGACCCTGGGGCTGCTGGACGCCGCCGAGCAGGTCGTGGCGGTGGAGATCGACCCGCCGCTGGCGGCGCAGCTGCCGCACACGGTGGAGCGGCTGCGCCCCGAGCTGGCCGGGCGGCTGACCGTGCTCGAGCAGGACGCCATGCGCGTGCAGGAGCTGCCCGCCGAGCCGACCGCCCTGGTGGCGAACCTGCCCTACAACGTGGCCGTCCCGGTGCTGCTGCACCTGCTGGCCCGCTTCCCCTCGATCCGCCGCGGGCTGGTCATGGTGCAGGAGGAGGTCGCGGACCGGCTGGCCGCGGCGCCGGGCTCCAAGGTGTACGGGGTGCCGTCGGTCAAGGCCTCCTGGTACGCCGAGGTCACCAAGGCCGGGACGATCGGGAAGAACGTGTTCTGGCCGGCGCCGAAGATCGCCTCGGGGCTGGTGCGCTTCGTCCGCCGCGAGCAGCCGGTGGCGGACGTGGACCGGGAGCTGGTCTTCGCCGCGGTGGACGCCGCCTTCGCCCAGCGGCGCAAGACCCTGCGGGCCGCCCTCGCCGGCTGGGCGGGCTCCGCCGCGGCGGCCGGCGAGATCCTCGAGGCCGCCGGGATCGACCCCGGGGAGCGCGGGGAGAAGCTGGACGTCCACGAGTTCGCCCGGATCGCGCGGGCCGGCGCCGCCGCGGGCCTGACCGCCGGGGTGCGCGGGGCATGACCGCGGTGCTGCTCACGGAGCGCGCCGGCGCGCCCGGCAAGGTCAACCTCTTCTTCGCCGCGGGCCCGCCGCGACCGGACGGCTACCACGACGTCGCGAGCTTGTACTGCGCGGTGAGCACGGGGGAGACCGTGACGGCCACGCTGACCCGGGGCACCGGCACCACCGTGGGCGTGGCGGCGGTCCCGGGCTCGCTCGTGGCCCAGCAGCTCGACCGCGGGACGTTCTCCCTGGACGCGGTGCCCACCGACGGGTCCAACCTGGCCGTCCGGGCCGCCGAGGCCGTGCTCGCCCGCTTCCCGCCCCTGGCGGGCGGGCTGCACCTGCAGCTCGACAAGGCCGTGCCCGTGGCCGGCGGCATGGGCGGGGGCTCCGCGGACGCCGCCGCGGCCCTGGTCGCCGTGAACCGGCTCGCCGCCCGCGTCTCAGGGGAGCCCGAGCTCGACGACGACGCGCTGCTGGAGCTCGCGGCCTGTCTCGGCGCCGACGTGCCGTTCGCGCTGACGGGCGGGGCCGCGGTCGGCACCGGGACGGGATCCCGGCTGCGCCCGGTGGCGGTCGGGGCGGCGCTGCACCTGGTCCTCGTGGCGGCCGAGGCGGGCCTGTCGACGCCCGCCGTCTACGCGGAGCTGGACCGGCTGCGCGCGGATCAGGACGTCCCGGCGCCGCGGCTGCCGGGCGACCTCGAGGCGGTCCTGGGCGCCGGGGCGGCCGGTGAGCTGGCCCCGCTGCTGGCCAACGACCTGCAGGCCGCGGCCCTGTCCCTCGCGCCGCAGCTGGGGCCGGTGCTGGCCGCGGGCGCGGCCGCCGGCGCCCTGGCGAGCTTCGTGTCCGGGTCCGGGCCCACGGTGGCGCACCTGGTGGCGGACGCCGCCGCGGCCGAGGACCTCGCGGACGTGCTCAGGGGCCAGGGAGCGCCCGCTCTCGCGGTGCGTGCTCCCTGACCCCTGGCCTCCGGCCGCCGGCGCCTGGATCTGACCTGACCTCCCGGGTTCAGGCGGCGTCGGCGGACGATCAGCGGTGCTGCGGCGCGGCGTCCCGGGCCGGCGCGGCGTCCGTGCCCGGGCGCACCTGGCGCTGCACCACGAACGCGGGGACCACGGCGGCGCCGCGGCCGCTGAGCCGCTCGAAGCGCTCCTGGAAACGGCGCAGCCGGCCCCGGGGCTCCACGGCCAGAACCACGCCGTCCACCCGGTCGGTCAGGGCGGCGAGCTCGGCGGCACCCGCGCGGGGCGGGACCGTGGCCACGAGCAGCGAGGGCGTGGTGTCGTCCATGCCCAGCCAGTCGGTGTCGCCCAGCGGGCCCACGGCGTCCGTGAGGGTGCGGGTGTCCACGACCTCCACGGTGCCGCCCCACGAGGAGACGACGGCGTCCAGTGCCTGGACGACCACGGTGGCCTGTCCGGGCAGGGCCGAGTGCACGGCGATCCGGGAGCCGGGCCGCGGCACCGCGCGGTCCTCGTCCTGGGAGAGCCGGCGCAGCAGCTCGAGTGCGCCGTCCTCGTCGTCCACGGAGTTCAGCACCACGGCGGGCGAACCGGTCCCGTCGGCGAGCCGGTCGGGCCGGCGCACGCTGCGGTCGGCGCGCTCCCGGAACGCCCCGGCGAGGGCGCCGAGGACCAGGCCGCCGACCACGCCGCCGGCCACGAAGAGCGGGATGCCGGCCGAGGAGGGCTCCTGCGGCGGCGTGGCCTCGCTGATCACGCGGCCCGGCGTCGGGGCGATGAGGGCGAGGGCGGTGCGCTGCTCGCGCAGCTGCCGCAGGCTGGAGGAGTCGTCGTCGCTGCGCTCGAGGCCGGCGATGGACTCGTCGATGCGCTTCAGCGTGTCGTCGGCGGTGGTCTGCACGTCCTCGCCGCGGTCGGCGAGGTAGGCGGTGGCCAGGGCGTTGGCGCGCTCGGCGGCCTGGTTCGGGTCGTCGCCGGTCACCGTCACGCGGAGCACCTGGGTGTCGTCCGGGGCGGTGGTCGAGAGCCGCTCGAGCAGGTCCTCGGCCAGCGCGGGGTCGGCCTCCTCGACGGGGACGTCCTGCAGCAGGGCGGCGGCCCGCAGGGTGATGCGCTGCGAGGCCATCGTGGCCATCTCCGTCTGCATCTCGACCTCCTCGAAGCCGGAGTCGCCGGTGAGCGGGTTCACCGCGCTCGGCGTGACGGTCATCGAGGCGGTCGCCTGGTAGGTCGGCGGCCACAGCAGGCCCGCCACGAGGGCGGCGGCCAGCACGACGAGCCAGGTGCTGAGGATCGTGGGCCACCGGTGCAGGACGCGGCGCCACGCGGGCGTCGGGTCCGCCGGCTCCGGCCGGTTCGGCCGGGCCCGGACGGTGTCGTCCCGGGTTCGGCGCCGTTCGGCGCCGATGGTGTTCAGAGTCTCGCTCATGTGGATTTCCCCCCTGGTGGATCGCGGGTCGTCTCGGATGGAGCAGCCGCGCCCGGCGTCCGCCCCCCGGCGGATCGCCGACCCCGGCCCGGGAAGCGCTGCCGGGTCCTGCCCGGCCGGCCACGTCCTGATTCCGATGTCGATCGATTGAAATGTTACAGATGCAAACTCATCGGGACCACAGCAGGACCCGGTGATCCCGTGGTCTCTTCGGACCACACGCCTCGGCGTCCGTCCCCCGGACGGCGGCGCGGCCGCGGAGCACGAGGACCGCCCCGGCGCCGGCCACGAGCAGGCCGGTCAGCGCGAGGTGGACGAGCAGGCCGGTGGTGGTGGTGCCGAGCAGGGCGCGGACGGCCAGTCCGCCCCCGCCCGTGAGCACGGCCGCGGCCGCGGCGATGGCGCCGACCACGGACCAGCGCGGGGCGATGCCGAGCAGCCGCACGGACTGGAACAGGGCCAGCCCCGTGTCGGTGAGCACCGACGCCGCCCACGCCGTGGCGGCTCCCACGAGGCCCCACTGCGGGATCAGCCACAGGTTCAGGGCCACGGCCACGGCCAGGGCCGCGGACTTGTTCATCAGCTGCCACCGGCTGCGCCCGGCCATCAGCAGCAGGGACTGCACGCCGCCGGCCGAGACGGCCAGGAGCATGGCGGTGGCGATGACGAGCATCGCGGGGTAGCCGGACTCGAAGCCCTCGCCGAAGAAGGACAGGACCACCGGCCCGAACAGCAGCAGGGTGAGGTAGAAGGGCCAGGCGCCGGCCACGAGCACGGCGGTGGTGCGGGTGAACACGGAGCGGGCGGTGGCGAGGTCGTCGACCGCCAGCGCGGCGCTGATGGACGGGCCGGTGACCATGCGCGCGGTGTGGTCGAGCATGGCGCCCACCCGGATACACCGGTTGACCACGCCGTAGACGCCCGCCGCGGCGGGGCCCAGGAACGCGGCCACGAGCAGCACGTCGAGCCACTCGAGCAGCGCCTCGACCACCGCGGTCACGCCGCGGGCGGAGGAGAAGGACCAGAACGCCCGCCGCTGCTGGTCCGGCTCCGGCGGGGGAGCGGCCCCGGGCCGGTCGCGCAGGTCCCGGAGACAGCGGCGCAGCAGCAGGAGGGCGAGCACGGCGACCACGGCGACCGGTGCCGTCCACGCCGCCGTGAGGGCGAGCAGCCCGCCGCCGGCGACGACGACGGCGAGGACGCCGAGCACCCGCAGCGAGGGCAGCACCACGTTCTGCAGGAAGGAGAAGGTCGGCACCCGGTGCAGCCCGCGCAGTGCGCCGAAGGCGAGGTTGAGCACGGCGCCCAGCACGAGGAAGGGTGCGGCGAGCAGCACGGCGGGGCCCACGCCGTCGGGCAGGGCCCCGGGCACGAGCGTGAGCACGGCCGCGGTGGCGGCCACGCCCGCGGCGAGCACGAGCACCGGCCGGGCCGCGATCCGCAGCACCCCGGGCACCGCGGCGCCCTGGCCCCGGGCGGTGAGGGCGGGGACCGCCCGCACCAGCCCGGTGTCGGCGCCGAAGGTGGACAGGGTGGTGGCGATCGCCAGCACGGCCACCACCTGGAAGAACTGACCGGCCGCCGCCGCGCCCGAGGCGTTGGAGACCACCAGCGTGGCGGCGAAGGCGAGGCCCGCGCCGGTGACCACGAAGGCGAAGGTCAGCGAGCCCGAGCGCGCCAGCGGCTGCGCGCTCACAGCCCCTCCCCGTAGCGCCGGGAGCGCAGCAGCACGGCCAGGCTCAGGCTGATCAGGATGAACTGCACCGCGTCGAGGCCGTAGTAGGTGAAGAACAGGCACGCGGCCACGGGCGCGGAGTGCACGAGCAGCCCGGTGGTGGTGCGGACCTTGAGCGTCAGCAGCGTGGTCCCGTGCAGGTAGGCCACGAACAGGCCCAGGCCCACGAGCCCGTAGCAGAACATGAGGGTCCAGACGTAGCCCTGGGTGCCCATCTCGATGCCGACGGTCTCGTCGTACAGCGGCGCCCCGTAGCCGAGCAGCGGGGAGTCCAGGGTGGCCAGGAACGTGTCCCGGTACAGGTCGGAGCGGGTGCCCGTGCTGTCGCTGTACTCCTGGCGGCCCAGGATCCGTTCCACGGCGCCGCTGGCCACGAGCCACCCGCCGACGGCGGCCGTGCCGGCGACCCCGGCCAGGGCCACCCCGATCCGGCCCCGCAGGACCATCCGGACCATGACGTAGCCCAGCGCCACCGCGATGCCGAGGAACATGCCCCGGTTGGTGGTCGCCACGGCCGGGGCGAGCGAGGCCACCAGCCCGGCCACGATCAGCAGGTGCCGGGCGCGGAAGCGGACGGTGGTGAGGTAGGCGAGGACCAGGGGCGTGAGGAGCACGAACCCGGAGCCCCACCCGTTGGTGTACGGGAACGGTGCGGCCGGCCGGTTGTACGGCTCGGGCGCGCCCCAGGGGAGCTGGACCTCCGCCAGGGGCGGGAAGAAGAAGTTCTGCACCAGCGCGTTGGAGGTGATGCCCTCCGGCAGCAGCAGGCCGATCGGGGTGGTCAGCCGCGCCTCGGGGATCACGAACGTCAGCAGGCCCAGTCCCACGAGCGTGGCCCACGCGACCACGGCGGCCCGCAGGAACCGCCGGTGGTCCAGGGTCTCCCGGGCGTTCCAGTAGTAGACGAAGTAGATCAGCGCGGCGCAGATGTTGACCCAGCGCAGCGCGAAGCCCATCCAGGAGCCGAACCCCTCGATCTGCACCGAGCTCGCCGCCATCCACAGCAGGAACACCACCAGCAGCCAGGCCGGCCACGGGACCGTCACCGAGCGGTGGAGCACGAGCAGGAAGAGCATGACCACGGCGAGCAGCGCCGGGGCGAACTGCAGGGCGCCGGAGGCCCAGATCAGCGGCAGCCCCCAGAACAGGACCAGCAGCGGCCAGGCGGGCAGGACGCCGGTGGTGCGGCGGACCGGGGCCGGCCGCACCACCGAGGGGCTCAGGAGCGCCACGGCCGCCTCACACCCCTCTGCCGAAGAAGGACACGGCGTTCTGCAGCCGCTCGGCGCTGACCGCGCCGGTCGCCACGGCCAGGGCGCCCCAGGCCCGCAGCTGGCCGCGGTCCCGGCGCAGCGCCGCCCGCGCCCACCGGACCGCCTCCCGGCGGTCGCCGCGGGCGGCGTGGGCGAACGCGACCTGGCCGGCCATCAGGGCCGTGCCCTGGTCGGAGGTCTCGAACTCGGGGAACTTGCGCAGCATGTAGGTCAGGGCGTCGGCCATGTCCCCCCACTGCTGGCGGAAGAAGGAGGGCCGGTCCCAGCGCACGGTCAGCACGGTCTCGGGCACGGAGTGCACCGGGGCGTGCCGGGCCAGGCGCAGCAGCAGGTCGTAGTCCTCGCCGTAGGAGGACGGCAGGTCCTCGTCGACGAGGCCCACGGGCCCGTACAGGTCGGCGCGGCGGCAGATCAGCGCCGAGGGGTGGATCTCCATCATCCGGTCGGCCAGCAGCTCCGGGAAGGTGGCCACGGCCTGCGGGACGCGCCGGATGGTGCGCTCGTGGGAGACGATGTCGATCGCGCCGGCGATCGCGGAGGCCTCCGGGTGCCGGTGCCAGTGCGCCACCTGCCGGGTGAGCTTGCGCGGGGCCCACACGTCGTCGTCGTCGCAGAAGGCGATGATCTCCCCGGTGGCCGCGTGGATGCCCGTGTTGCGGGCGCCCACCAGGCCCGGGGACCGGGTGTTGGGCACGGTGCGCAGCTCCACGCCGGCCGGGACCTCCACGTCCGTGAGCGGGTCGACCTCGATCCGGTCGAAGACCACGACGACCTGGAGCGGGCCGGCGTAGTCCTGCTCGACGATCGCGCGGACCGCCTCGCGGAGCATCTCGGGCCGCCCGGCGGTGGCGATCAGGACGGACACGGACGGGTGGGCGGTGCGGAAGCCTGCGGCGGTGGCGGCGGTCGTGGCCGGGGCCGGGGCGAGGACGTCAGCGGACATGGCGGGTGCTCCTGTCGGTCGGGAGGGCGCCGACGGCGTCGGCGTCCGGGTCGGTGGCGGCGGGCCGTGCGGTCAGCCCCAGGTACTTGCGCCGCATGGAGACCGCGCTGATCGCCGCGAGGGCGGCCAGCAGGATCGCGTAGGCGGGCAGGAAGAGCGCGGGGAGCCCCCAGAGGAGGAAGATCCAGCAGGTGACCCCCGCGTCGGTGGGCAGGTTGAGGAAGGAGCGCAGCGTCCCGCCCGCGGGCGGCCCGGCGATCCCGCCCTTGCGCCGCAGCTGCTCGGCGAGGATCTGGCTCATGAACTGGCCGACCTCCACGAGCACGAACAGCGCGGCGAGCACCGCGAGGGCCGCTGCCGGGAACGCCTCGGGCCGGGGGTGCAGCAGGGCGGCGGCCGCCACGGCCAGGTGCAGCGCGGGGGTCCGGATCGAGTCGACCACGTGGTCGAGCCACTCCCCGGCCGGCGAGCCGGTGCCGGTGAGCCGGGCCACCTGCCCGTCGGCGGAGTCCAGGACGTAGCCGGCGGCGAGGAGCAGGGCGACGACGACGCCCGTGGCCGGGGTGGGCGGGGCCGCCACGAGCACGACCAGCCCCGCCGCGGAGAGGACCGCGCTGAGGGCGGTCACCCCGTTGGGGGTCAGCCCCGCCGCGGCGGCCCGCGCGGCGGCGTAGCGGGCCAGCGGGCGGTTCACCCACCGGGTGTACGCCGGGACCCCCTGGCCGGGCTTCTGCGCCGCGCGCAGCCCGGCCAGGGCCTCCTCGTAGCTCGGACGGTGCCGCGGGGCGGCGGTGTCGGTGGTGCTCATCAGGCGTTCGCCTCCGTGCTGGGCACGAGCTCGAGGTCGAAGGTCGTGTCGGTGGTGTTCGTCCAGTTGGAGTGCACCTCGGCGGCGATCACGTTCTTGCCGTTGCGCAGCGCCGACGCGGGGATCTCGACCACGACCGGGGCGGCCATCGCGGTGGCCGTCCGGCGCGGCGCCAGCGCGTAGGTCCCGGGGCCCAGGTCGCCGTCCGGCAGGTTGTCCCGGACGACCTCCTTGCCGTTGACGTAGACCGCCACGGCGTCGTCGGCCCGGGTGGTGAGCGTGAGCTTCCCGTACTTGGAGACGTCGGCCACGTCCAGGGACCGGCGGTAGTACGTGGTCAGCGGGCGGGTGCCGTCGGCCACGAGCGTGGTCCGCACCGAGGCGTCGCCCCAGCCGAGCACGGCCGAGCCCTGCTTCCACGCGGCGTCGTCGAACGCCGTGCCGG
The DNA here is from genome assembly GCF_002287015.1 of Kocuria sp. WN036. Lineage (NCBI taxonomy): Bacteria > Bacillati > Actinomycetota > Actinomycetes > Micrococcales > Micrococcaceae > Kocuria > Kocuria sp. WN036. The sequence goes on along the minus strand of NZ_NSKF01000005.1, from coordinate 38,184 downwards.
CCCAGTCGCCGGCCGGAGGGTTCGCCCGGTCGTGGTGGTACCGCCAGGTGGCGCCCTCGGCGACCAGCGCGTCCGGCTCCTCGGCCGGGGACTCCTCCGCCGGCGGCGCCGGCTGCGTGCCGGGGGTGACGACCGCGGAGAGCTCGAAGGTCGCGTCGGTGGTGTTCGTCCAGTTGGAGTGCACCTCGGCGGCGATCACGTTCTTGCCGGTCTTCAGCGCCGATCCGGGCACCTCGACCACGACCGGGTCGGCCACCGCGGTGGCCGTCCGGCGCGGGGCCGTCGCGTAGGTGCCGGGGCCGAGGTCGCCGTCGGGCAGGTTGTCCCGGGCGACCTCCTTGCCGTTGACGTAGACCGCCACGGCGTCGTCGGCGCGGGTGGTGAGGGTCAGCTTCGCCACCTCGGAGGCGTCCGCCACGTCCACCTCCTTGCGGTAGTAGGTGGTGAGCGGGCGGGTGCCGTCGGCCACGAGCGTGGTCTTCACCGAGGCGTCGCCCCAGCCGAGCACGGCCGAGCCCTGCTTCCACGCGGCGTCGTCGAAGCCGGTGCCGGCCCAGTCGCCGGCCGGCGGGTTGGCGCGGTCGTGGTGGTACTTCCACGTGGCGCCCTCGGCGACCAGCGTGTTGGGACCGGCCGGCTCGTCGGCCGGGGGCTCCTCCGCCGGGGGCTCCTCCGCGGGCGGCTCCTCGGCCGGCGGCTCCTCCTCCGCCGGGGGCGCTGGCTGCGTGCCGGCGGTGACCACCGCGGAGAGGTCGAAGGTGGCGTCGGTGGTGTTCGTCCAGCTGGAGTGCATCTGGGCGGAGATCACGTTCTTGCCGGTCTTCAGCGCCGATCCGGGCACCTCGACCACGACCGGCTCGGCCACCGCGGTGGCGGTCCGCCGCGCGGACAGCGCCCACGGCGTGTCCTCGAGCGAGCCCTCGGCGACGTTGGAGCGGACCACTTCCTTGCCGTTGACGAAGACGACCACACCGTCGTCGGCGCGGGTGGTGAGGGTCAGCTTGGCCACCTTGGAGGCGTCGGCCACGTCCACGGTCTTGCGGAACTGGGTGACGATCGGGCGGGTGCCGTCGGCCACGAGCGTGGTCTTCACCGAGGCGTCGTTCCAGCCGAGCACGGCCGAGCCCTGCTTCCAGGAGGAGTCGTCGTAGTCGGCGGCCGTCCAGTTCGCCCCGGGCGAGACGTCGCGGTTGTGGTGGTACTTCCACGTGGCGCCCTCGGCGATCAGGGTGCTCGTGCCGGGCGCGGGCTCGGGCTGCGGCTCCGGGGCAGGCTGCGAGCCGGCCACCACCACCGGGGTGGAGGCGGAGACGTTGCCCGCGGCGTCCGCCGCGCGCACCGCGTACCGGGCGGCGTCCACGTGCGGGACCTTCAGGCTGGTGCCCGTGGCGGTGCCGATGGGCCGGTCGTTGCGCAGCACCTGGTAGGTCACGCCGGACTCGGGGGCCGCCGTCCAGGAGAGGGCGGCGGAGTCGCCGTCCCGGGCGACCTTCAGGCCCGTGGGCGCGGCCGGGGCCTTGGCGTCCCGCGGGGCGAAGCGGAGGAAGCCGCCCGACCACTGCGCGGAGCCGGAGGTGGAGACGCTGCGGTTGATGTCGCCGCCGGTCCACAGGACCCCGTTGCTGTCCACGAGGGTGGCCCACACGCCCCAGCCGCCGAAGCCCTTGATGTCCGGGTTGAAGCCGGGCAGGTACTTGCCGCCGGCGGCGTCCCACGCGCCGATCGCGTTGATCCGGTCGGCCACGGTCACGGGCTGGGTGTTGCCCCCGGCCTTGATCCACTTGGTGGCGCCGGCGTTGAACCAGTGGAAGCAGTGGCAGGCGCCGTAGACGGTGTCGTCGGTGGAGGTGATCGCCTGGATGTCACCGCCCAGGGAGGTGATGCCCCAGGAGGTGCGCTGGAAGGTGGAGCGGTCGTAGCCGAACATCGAGTGCTCGGCGCCGCCGGCCCAGACGGTGTTCCCCTGCTCGCGCACGGCGAGCTGGAAGGCCGTCTGGCCGGGGTTGGCGTAGTCCACGGGCACGGACGGCTCCCAGGTCCAGGTGTCCAGCGGGGCGCCGGCGGTGGTGCGCACCGCGGCCAGGCGGAACGCCGAGGCGCCCTGGGACTGGTTGAAGTACCCGGCCGCGTAGAGCCGGTCGCCCTTGGCGGAGGCGTCCACGCTCGTCACGGTGCCGTTGAACTCCGGGTTCCAGCCGGCGTCCGGGGTGCGCGTGGAGATCTTCACGCGGGCGCCGGACCGGGCGTAGACACGCCCGGTCTCCTGCCCGCCGCTGAGGTGGGTGAAGGCCCCGCCCAGGTACAGGTGGTCGCCCTGCACGTCGAGCGTCCGGACCTGCAGCACACCGCCGGTCAGCAGGTTCTCCACCTTGAGGTTCCAGGCGGTGTCGACCTTGCCGGTCGTGGAGTCGAGCACCACGAAGCCGGGGGCGCTCACGCCGTTGACCGTGCTGAAGCGCCCGCCCACGGCCAGCCGGTTGTTCGGCAGCTCGGCGAGGGCCTTCACCTGGCCGTTGAAGACCGGGCGGAAGTCGGTGCGCAGCTCGCCGGTGTTGACGTCGAAGGCGGCCAGGTAGGACTGGGCCACGCGCCCGGTGCCGGCCGCATTGCGCTGCATCGCCTTGAAGTTGCCGCCGGCGAAGACCGTGCTCCCGATCTGCTCGAAGGCCTGCACCTCCGTGTTCATCTCCTCACCCTGCCCGTCGGCGCGCTCCACGGCGCCCCACTTCGTGGGCTCGGCGCCGCTGTTGGGCAGGGCCCGCTGGGCGGCCGCGGCGGTGCCGGAGTCCGGGATCGCTTTGCCGGTGAACGCCTGCTGGGTGACCTTGGGCCGCAGGTACATCTGGGTGAAGGGGATGGCGCCCTTCCCGCCGGCGGTGGGAGTCCACAGGTAGGTGGTGCTCGTGTTGCTGCCGGTCACGCCGTCGCCGTAGCGGAAGCCGCGCTGCCAGCTGGTCTCGGTGACGTCCTGGAAGCGCACGCGGGCGGTGCCGGTGTTCGTGCCGAAGTCGTTCGTGGTGCCGGTGGTCCCGGAGGCCACGCCGGTGCCGTAGACCAGGGAGAAGGAGGTCACCGGGGTGCGGGAGCCGAACGTCCAGTTCCAGTACGGCTTGGCGGAGATCTTCATCCGCCCCTCCTGCCAGGTGGTGCCCCCGGCGTCACGGGCCCGGCGGATCCGGATGCCGTCCTCGAGGGAGTCGGGCCGCTGCCCGTTCAGGAGCTCGTCGACCGTCTCGGAGGGCAGCTGCTTGGGCGCGAAGGCCGCGGTGCCCGAGACCGTGGAGGAGACGTCCTTGGGCGTGCCCACGCCCTGGTAGTACTCCTTCCAGTCGTTGCGGCCGCGGCCCACGAGGACCCAGCCGCCGCCGTCGGTCACCTGGTCGCAGTAGAACTGCTCGGGCGCGGTCATGGCCGGGGTGACCAGCCAGTAGACGCCGGAGGCGGACTTCGGGTCCTTCTGCTTGATCTCCCAGCAGGACGCCGCGGCCGAGGCCGCGGTCTTGCCGTCCACCGGCGGCGCCTCGGCGGCGCCCACCGGGATGGAGGTCAGCAGCGTCGCTGCGACGGCCAGCACGGTGCCGATGCCCAGGGACGCCTTGGTGCGGGCCGTGCGCGCACGGCGCCGGCTCCTGTCCGCCCGGGGCGGGGTGTTCGTGTTTCCCATGGTGTGGTTCCTCAACAGGTTCGTGCGGACGGATCAGCAGGTCGGGTCGTCGGGGAAGCCGTGCTGGACGACTTGCCAGGACTGGCCCGGTTGGCGGAAGAGGTCGTAGTTGTGCAGGGCCCTGCGGTCCTTCTGCTTGCCGCTGACGACCACGCCGTCGCGGTCCACGACGGTGACCTCGGAGGAGTCCAGGCAGACGGTGACGCGCACGGCTTCGCCGTCGTCCGTGGGCAGCGGGGCGGAGACGGGATCGCCGACGACGACGGGCGCCCCGCGCTGCTCCCAGCCCTGGTGCTCGAACTCGGCCAGGGACGCGAGGACCTCCTGGAGGGCGGCGCCGGCGGCGTTCTCCTCGGCCGCCGCGACGGCGGCCGGGTCCAGCTCGGCGGGATCGTTCGCGCCGCCGAGCTCGGCGGAGGACTCCGGGTTGGCGGGGTCCGCCGGGGCCGGCCGGTCGGACGGGACGAAGGCCTCCTGGGCCTCGAGCACCGCCTCGATCTGCTCGACCTCGGGCGCGTCCGCGGCCACGGGCGCCGCCGAGGGCAGGTCCTTGGCGCGGACCTCCTGCGGCGTCTCCAGCTCCACCACGGTGGACGCCTCGAGGGCGTCGGCCGCCGGGTCGTCCGTGGCGCCGGCGGTGCCGCAGCCGGTCAGGACGCCGGCGAGCAGGAGCCCGCCCAGCACCGTGCGGGCTGTTCGGGCAGTGGGACCTCGAGTGCTCGATGTGCACGACAGGTCAAGGATCATGTCAGCTCCCCCCAGATCTGAACTTCCGGCGCCGAATGGCCGGCGCCGCGGTGATCCGCCGCAGGTTGTGGGTCGAGGGACCCCCGCGGCGTTCCGGACGACCCCCCGCCCGGATTCATTGGATCGCATGGAGTCTAACCCTGGCGTTAACGATCGGGAACGGAATCCGATGTCCCCTTTTGTGACCCGGATTATCAGATGCAAACGCGGGTTTCTCCGCAGTAGGGTGAGGCGATCACCGGAATTCCCTCGAGCAAACGGGGGTCCGGACGCAGCACGGGACGGCCGCGGCTCGGGGGAGCGCGGCGTCCGGCGAACGCAGGGAGACGTTGTGGCGGGGGAGACATCAGGACCGGTTCCGGCAGGGGCGCGCCGGCGTCCGAGGGCGCAGCTGCCCGTGCGGCAGTTCGCGCACCTCGACGCGATGCGGGCCGCCGCGGTGATGCTCGTGGTGCTAGCGCACGCGGGGCTCGAGGTGGTGCCGGGGGGCAGCGGGGTGACGGTCTTCTTCGTCATCTCCGGGTTCATCATCACGCACCTGGTGCTCAAGGAGCACCGGCGCACCGGGGGCTTCGACATCGCGGGGTTCTACCGCCGGCGGGCCCTGAAGCTGGCCCCGCCGCTGCTGGTGGCCCTGGTGCTGCCCACCGCCCTGTACGCGTGGCTGGTGCGGCCGGTGAGCCTCGGGGACTTCCTGGGGCAGGTCTTCTTCTTCTTCAACTGGCGCTACACCGACTCCCAGGTGGACGTCCTGCCCGGCTCGATCGTGGTGTGGAGCCTGTCCATCGAGGAGCAGTTCTACGTGGCGTTCGCGCTGATCTGGCTGCTGCTCGTGGGCCGGCGCCGCCCGGCCACCGCGCTGGCGGTGCTGGCGGGGACCGCCGCGCTCGCCTCGGCGGGCGCGCGGGTGGCCCTGCACCTGGGCGGGGCGAGTGCGGACCGGATCTACTTCGGCACGGACACCCGGCTCGAGGCCATCGCGATCGGGGTGCTCGCCGCCGTCTGGTACGCCCGTGCCACCGGGGAGCGTGCGTCCGGGGAGCGTGCTGCCGGCGCCCCGGCGTGGTGGGGCCGGGACCGGGTCCTGGTGCTGGCGGTGCTGCTGTACCTGGCCTCGCTGCTGATCCGGGACGAGCTCTTCCGCGAGACCGTCCGCTACACGGCCCAGGCGGTGGCTGCCTGCCTGGTGGTGCTCTGGGGCCTGCACGGGCCCACCGGCCGGATCGGGACCCGGGTCCTGGCGGGGATGCGGTGGAAGCCGATCCAGCTGCTGGGGCTGGCCAGCTACAGCATCTACCTGCTCCACCTGAGCGCCGGGCACGCGCTGAGCGCGGTGTTCGGGGAGCTGCCGGGGCCGGCCGGGGTGGCCCTGCGCGTGCTGGTCGGCACCGTGGCCGGCATCGCCTGCTGGTGGTGCGTGGAGGAGCCCGTGGCCCGCTGGCACCACCGCCGCCGTGACGCTCGCCGCCCCGCGGCGGCCGCCGCCCCGGTGCCCGCCGGGCAGACGTCCGGCTAGACCGACACCTGCCCGTCCGCTGCGGGCGGGCGGGCCCACAGATTTCCGCCGCGCACCCGAGGTGCTCGCGGCGAGCAGACCGAGAGGGACCTCCGGCGCAGTCCGGGCGGTCCACCGGGCCGGGGCTGAGGAGGCCCCGGCAGGATCCCGAGGGGGGAATGACTGACATGAGCACCGACAAGCACGCACCGCGCGTGGGGTACGCGGCCGGGGCGTTCGACCTGTTCCACGTGGGGCACCTGAACATCCTGCGCCAGGCGAAGATGCACTGCGACCACCTGATCGCCGGGGTCGTCTCGGACGACCTGATCGAGATCACCAAGGGCCACCGGCCCGTGGTCTCCCTGCGCGAGCGGATGGAGATCGTCGAGCACATCCGCTACGTGGACCAGGTCCACGCCGAGGTGCTGCTGGACAAGCTGGACACCTGGCGGCAGCTGCGCTTCGACGTGTTCTTCAAGGGCGACGACTGGCGCGGCACCCCGAAGGGGGAGCGGCTCGAGCGGGAGTTCGCGGCGGTGGGCGTGGAGGTCGTGTACTTCCCGTACACGGTCCACACGTCCTCCACGAAGCTGCGGGCCGCCCTCGAGGTGCTCTCGCTCCCGGTGGGCTGAGGCTCAGCGCGGCGGCTCCGGGGGGTGCTGCCGCCCGGAGCCCTCGCCCGCCCACGGCGGCCGATGCTGCTCCGGCGGTCCCGGCGGCGCGTGCCCGGGACCGGCCTGCCCGGAACCGGTGCGGCCGGGGCCGTCCTGCCACGAACCGGCGGACAGGGAGCCGTCCCGCTGGGAGCCGTCCCGCCACGCACCGGGGGACTGCGGACCGTCGTGCCGGGGATCGGCATGCTGGGGGCCGCCGGGCCACGACCCGGCGTCGCCGCTCCGGCCGCGGTCGAGTCCGTGGTCCCGGCCCTGGTCCGCGCGCCGGCGCGCGCGGGAGCGGCGGGCGGCGTCCCAGGCCCACACCCCGAGGGCGCCGAGGCCGAGCAGCGCCACGAGCAGGCCGACGACGGGACCCAGGAAGGGCACGGCCCGCAGCAGCACGTAGACCAGCAGGCCGAGGGCCAGGGCGAGCACGCGCTTGCCGAAGCTCACCGGTGCCCGGTCCCGGAGCAGGAGCCCGCCCGCGGTGAACCCGACCACGACCGGGGCCAGCAGGGCCACGGCGAGCACCAGGCCCAGGACCAGCACGAGGTCCAGCACCACGGCCGTGGTCACGACCGCGGCGGCCAGCCCGGCGAGGGTCATCCAGCCCAGGGCGACGGCCAGCAGGATCGACACGACGAGCACGGCGAGCACGGCCACGGCCGTCCCCGCGATCGTCAGCGCGCCCCAGCCGAGGCTGAGCCAGGGCCGGGCCCGGAGCGTGCGCGCCGCCCCGGTCACGGCCCGGGGCAGCAGCCACAGGGCGAGCAGCCCGACCAGGAACAGGGTGACGAACAGGCGCAGCCCGGCGAGCAGCAGCGCGAGCGGCCCGGCGGGCCCGGCCGGCTCCTCCTCGACCACGACCTGCTCGTAGACGACCTCCCCGGCGATCTCGGCGCCCGGGGCGATCGCGGCCTCCGTCCCGGACCGGTAGGACAGGCTCCCGTCCAGGCGGGCCTCGTCGGTCAGGGTCAGCCCGGGCTCCACCCGCGGCACGGCCACCCCGGTGGTGGGCGCCCAGGCGGCCCCCACCTCGTCTGCGGAGCCCACGTCCGCCTGCACGTCCCCGCCGATCGCCCCGGCCAGGGCGAGCGCGGCGGCCCCGGCGGTCACCTTGCCCTCGACCGTGCCGGCCAGCAGGGCCTGGTACGCGCCGAGCAGGACGTCCCCGCCGATCTCGGCGCCGGGGCGGGCCTCCAGGCTGTAGCCGGCCGTGACCAGGTCGTCGGCCACCCGGGCCTGCTCGCCGAGGAGGAGCACCTGGCCGGCCACGCGGGCGTCGTCGCCCACGGTGCCCTCGATCACCACGGTCTGGGCCGCGGCCATCAGGTCCCCCTCCACCGTGCCGTGGATCGTCACCGTCCCGGCGGCCACCAGCAGGTCGCCGCGCACGGTGCCGTCGACCACCACGTCCCCGCCGGTCACGTAGAGGTCGTCGTCCACGACCTCGTCGGCCGCCACCACCACGTTCTCCTCGCCGCGGATCTCAGCGGCCCCGGCGGCGGGGGCGGTGAGCAGGAGGCCCGCGAGCGCGGTGGCCAGCAGGGTCAGGAGGGTCAGCAGGATCGGCAGGCGGCGGAGGAACGGGACGGGCGAGGTGCGGGGCACCGGCAGGGTCTCCATGGTCCCGAGTCCACGCCCGGGCCGGGACGGAGTCAAGGCGCGGCCCAGTGTGACGGCGGTCCGCCATGTACCCGCGCGTAGGTGAAGAGGTGGTCACGGTTGCGGACCGTTCCCCGTGGGAGCGGGATCGCGGTCCTAGCCTGGGGCTGTCGCGTGGCGGGCGCGCGGAAGGATTCCGACCGGGGGTGGGTCATGACAGGACAGGGACTCGGAGCAGGCGTGGTCACGGCGGTGGTGGTGCTGGCGGGGCCGGTGCCGGCGGCGTTCGCGCACGGGGACGACCGGCCGGACGGGCCGCGCGTGGTCGCGGAGGGCCTGGACAATCCCCGGCAGCTCAACAGTGACCAGGACGGGAACCTGGTGGTGGTGGTGGAGGCCGGCCGCGGCGGTCCGGACTGCGTCGGCGAGCGGTGCGCGGGGCTGACCGGCGCCGTCACCCTGATCGAGAACCCCCACCGGGACGAGCCCGCGGTGTCGACCGTGGTGGAGGGTCTGCTGTCCGTGGCGGCGCCGGACGCGTCCTTCGCGGAGGGGCCCGGCGGCGCGGACGCCACGGACGTGGACGGCCAGTACATCGTCGCGGGCTACGACCCCGAGCGGCTCGACCTGTCGGTGTTCGAGGCGCGTGGCGCGTCGATGCTCGTCGCGGGCACCGAGGAGAACGGGGAAGAATACCTGCTCGCGTACGCCGATCTGCAGGCGGCCGAGGAGGAGCTCAACCCGGACGGCGCGCAGATCGACTCCAACCCGTACGCGGTCCTGTACGTGGACGAGGACGACGAGGTCTCGCCGGACGGCTACGCGCTCGTGGCCGACGCCGGCGCGAACACCGTGTGGAAGGTGGAGCCGGACTTCTCCACCGCCACGGAGGACGCGCCGCCGGAGTACGAGATCACCGCGTGGGCCACCTGGCCGACCACCGCCCTGCCCGACGGCACGGACGACCCGGAGGGCCCGGCCGAGTTCGTGCCCACGTCCCTCACCGCCGACGAGCACGGCAACGTCTACGTGGGCGGGCTGGGATCGGTCCGCCCGGGGGAGGGCGCGGTCGTGCAGTTCTCCGCGGACGGCACCGAGCTCCGCCGCTGGGACGGCTTCACCGCGGTGACCGGCGTGGCCGTGGACCGCGGCCACCTGTACGTCTCGCAGCTGTTCGGGCCCACGCCGCCCATGCCTCCGGGGGAGACCCCGGCGGCGGAGGCGCCGCCGAGCCCGGGGCAGGTCCCCGGCCAGGTGGTGGTCGTGCACCGGCACCACGAGGACGCGGCGCGGTACGCGATCGACGTGCCCCTGCCGGCCGGTCTGGCGACCGGGCGGCACGGGCAGGTCTACGCCTCGGTCAACAGTGTGGCTCCGGCCGAGGGGATCGTGGAGGGCCCGCAGAACCCGTTCGGCGCCGTCGGCGGCGGAGCGGTCTGGGAGCTGGACTTCTCGGACGCCTACCGCCTGGAGGACACCAGGGAGTAGGCCCCGGCGCCGGAGGAACGACGACGGCGGTGGCGCGGCGCCGGCCCGTCACCGCCGCCGGACCGCACCGACCGGCCTCCGGGGGCCGGAGGCACGCAGGACCACCCGGGAACGACGTTCGAGGCGAGGAAGAGCCATGGCACCGACGACCGAAGATCTGGTCCACCTCATCGCGGAGGGGTTCGTCTGCGCCACCGAGGGGAGGGGGCACGCCACGCCGGGAGGGCGGCCCCCGAGCAGGATCGTGGTCGACGCCACCGAGGGGTTCATCCCCCTGTGGCAGCCGGGGTCGATGCTGAAGTGGCGCTTCCAGGAGCGCAGCTTCGCGCTCGCCCCCGACCCGCAGGAGAGCCGGTCGATCGTCGGCGGGCTCATGAGCGAGGCCCTGGTGCGGTGGAGCTCGGCCGCACCGGTCCGGTTCACCCACGACCCCGACCTGTGGGACTTCGAGGTGGTGCTGCGCAACGCCGCGGACTGCACCCCGGAGGGCTGCGTCCTGGCCAGCGCGTTCTTCCCGGACGGGGGGCGGCACGAGCTGACCGTCTACCCCACGATGTTCGAGCAGTCACACGAGGAGCAGATCGAGACGATGATCCACGAGTTCGGCCACGTCTTCGGGCTGCGGCACTTCTTCGCGGCGAACCTCGAGAAGCCGTGGCCCTCGGAGGTCTTCGGGACGCACAGCCCGTTCTCGATCATGAACTACGGGCCGAGGAGCAAGCTCACGGACGAGGACCTCGGCGACCTGCGGGAGCTCTACCGGTTGGCCTGGGCCGGCCACCTCACCGACATCAACGGGACCCCGGTCCGGTTCGTGCGGCCCTACAGTGCCTCCGGGTCACCGGTCGCGGAGGCCGCCGGGGCACTGCCGGTCACGGCCCGGACGGACGCCCGCTCCCCCCGGTACTGACCGGGACCGGCGCCCGCCGCGAGCCCGGTCCGCGGGGCCCGGAACGGCCGGGCGCCGGTGCTTCCTGGCACCGTGTCAGTCATCCGTCCCGTGTCAGCCGTCCGCGCCGCGGAACCGCTGCTCGCCGAGGAACTCCTCCGCGATCTCCAGCCGGCGCCGGGCCCGGTCCGGCGGCCCGCCCGAGCGGCGGGCGCCGGCCACCAGGGACAGGGCCACCCCGGCGCAGCGCACCCGCAGCGCGGCCGGGTCCACGGCCGCGTCGAAGCCGGCGAGCAGGCGCCGCGCGGCGGCCGGCGCGTGCCCGTAGCTGTCGTGGACCGTGGGCAGGACCGCCAGGTGGGCCACCAGGCAGGCGAGGTCGTCCACCCGGTGGCCGGGGCCCACGGCGTCGACGTCGAGCACCCCGGTCACCGGGCCGAACGTCCCGCGGACGGCCGGGCCGACGAGCAGGTTCGCCTCGTAGAGGTCCCCGTGCACGGGCACCACCGGGCCGGGGTCCGTGGCCCGACGGGCCTCGTCGCTCGCCGCGGCGAGCCGTTCGATCCGTCCGCGCTCCTCCGGCAGGGCCACCGCGGCCGCGTGCCCGTAGTCCAGGACCCGGTCCGTCCAGGAGGCGCGGGCGGGGAGCTCCAGCGCGGCGGCGGGCAGGGCCTCGAGCAGCGCCAGCACGTGCTCGGGGTGCAGCGCGGCGGCGCCGTCCTGGCGCACGGACGCGGCCAGCGGGGTGCCGGGCAGCTGCCGGAGCACCACCACGTCCCGGACCGGGTCCTCCACGGGCGCCGGCACGGGCAGCCCGGCCTCGAGCAGCATCCGGTGCCGGGCGTGCAGCGCCGCGGCCCGGTCCCGCCGCAGCACCTTGAGGTAGCGCACCCGGGACCCGTGGGCCGCCCGCAGCACCGCCCGCCGGGTGGGCCGGTAGGAGACCTCGGTGAGCTCCGCGGGCTCGGCGGAGCCGAAGACCTCCCGGCCCACCGCCCCGGGCGAGGACGCCCAGGCGAGCCCGGGCAGCCACGGGTCCTGCGGGTGCCGCCACGCCACGAGGTCCACGCCCTCGTGCCGGGTCCGCACCACCGCCGGGGACGTGCCGGCGGGCGGGGACGTGCCGGCGGGCGGGGAGGCGGTGCTCACGCACACCACCTCGGCGCCCCGCCGTGCCCCGGCCAGGGCCACGACGTCGAAGACCGCGGTGACCCCGGCGCCCGGCCGGTGGTGGACGCGCCGCCGGGTCCAGCGCTGCACGGACAGCCCGGCCGGGCTCAGCGCGGCCGCCAGGACCGGGCCGATCCCGGTGCCCGAGAGCAGGGCCACGGCCTCCTGCTCCGGGCCCGCCACGGGGCTAGACCAGGTCCTCGGACAGCTCGAGCCAGCGCAGCTCGAGCTCCTCGATCTCGTCCTGGACCGCGGTCAGCCGGGTGGTGATCTCGCCCAGGCCGGTGTAGTCGGACTGGTCGTGCGCCGCCATCTCCGCGTGCAGGGCGTCGACCCGGGCGGACAGCTTCTCCAGTTTCCGCTCGATCGCGCCCACCTCCTTCTGCGCCGTGCGGGCCTGCGCACCGGAGAGCTTGGGCCCGCCCTGCGCCGTCGTCGTCCCGTTCGAGGACGCCGCCCCCGTGGCCGCCAGCGGGTTCGAGGCGTTCGCGGAGCCGGCGGCCGTGCCGGTGCGGGACTGGGAGGCGAGCTCCAGGTACTGCTCCACGCCGCGGGGCAGGTGCCGGAAGCGGCCGTCGATCACGGCGTACTGCTGGTCGGTGACCCGCTCCAGGAGGTAGCGGTCGTGCGAGACCACCAGGAGGGTGCCCGGCCAGGTGTCGAGCAGGTCCTCCATCGCGGTGAGCATGTCGGTGTCGAGGTCGTTGGACGGCTCGTCGAGGATCAGCACGTTCGGCTCGTCGAGCAGGATCATCAGCAGCTGCAGCCGCCGCTTCTGCCCGCCGGAGAGGTCCTTGACCGGGGTGGCCAGCTGCTCGTTGGTGAATCCGAGCCGCTCCAGCAGCTGGCCCGGCGTCATCTCCTTGCCGTCGGCCAGGTAGGTGGTGCGCTTCGAGGCGACCACGTCCGAGACCCGGTCCTCGGCCACGTCCTCCAGCTCGGACAGCTGCTGGGTGAGGGTCGCGATCTTCACGGTCTTCCCGCGCTTGACCCGCCCGCTCGTGGGCTGCACCTCACCGGTGACCAGGCCCAGCAGCGTGGACTTGCCCGCCCCGTTGACGCCCAGGATGCCGGTGCGCTCACCGGGGGCGATCAGCCACGTGACGTCCCGGAGCACCTCCCGGGGCCCGTCGTCCTCGGTGGGGTAGGAGACGGAGACCTTCTCGAGGTCCACCACGTCCTTGCCCAGCCGGGAGACCGCCAGCTGGGACAGGGCCACGGTGTCGCGCGGCGGCGGGACGTCGTTGATCAGCTGGTTCGCGGCCTCGATCCGGAACTTGGGCTTGGCCGTGCGGGCGGGCGCGCCGCGGCGCAGCCACGCCAGCTCCTTCTTCATGAGGTTCTGCCGCTTCGACTCGATGGTGGAGGCCTGCCGGTCCCGCTCCACGCGCTGCAGGACGTACGCCGCGTAGCCGCCCTCGAAGGGCTCCACCATCCGGTCGTGCACCTCCCAGGTGTCGGTGCACACGGCGTCCAGGAACCACCGGTCGTGGGTGACCACGGCCAGGCCGCCCTGGTTCTTCGGCCAGCGGTTGTTCAGGTGGCGGGCCAGCCAGGTGATGCCGTCCACGTCCAGGTGGTTGGTGGGCTCGTCCAGGAAGATGACGTCCCAGTCGCCTGCCAGCAGCGCGGCGAGCGCCACGCGGCGCTTCTGGCCGCCGGAGAGCTCGCCCAGCTTCGCGTCCCAGTCCAGGTCCTTGACCAGCCCCGAGACCACGTCCCGCACCTTCGCGTCCCCGGCCCACTCGTGCTCCTCGCGGTCCCCGACGACGGCGTGCCCCACGGTCAGCTCCGGGTCCAGCACGTCGGCCTGGTCGAGCATGCCCACGCGCACGCCCGAGCGCACGGTCACGCGGCCCCCGTCCGGCTTCAGCCGTCCGGCGAGCAGCTTCATGAGCGTGGACTTGCCGTCGCCGTTGCGGCCCACGATGCCGATCCGGTCGCCCTCGTCGATGCCGAGACTGACGGCGTCGAAGACCGTCTTGGTGGGGAATTCCAGGTGCAGGTTCTCGCCGCCGAGTAGATGTGCCACCCGTCAAGGGTACTCGCGCCCCCGCCCCGCCGAGTCCCCCCTCTCTGGGCCCCTGGGCGCACCGAGCCCCCATGATGGGCCCCCTCGGCGCGCCGACTCCCCAGTGACTGGACCCTTGCCGCGTCGAGCCCCCAATGATTGGGGCTCTGCCGCGTCGAGTCCCCCATCTCGTCGCAATCCCCCCAACAGGATCGGGGGGAGTTGCGAGGACATGGGGGGCTCGGCGGAATGGGGGGGCGGAAATGGGGGCGGGGGGAGGCACATGAGCGGACAGGAATTTCTCAGCGGCGGCTCAAGCTCGGGTGAGAGCATGGAGAGCATGGAGCAGAATCCGACGGAGCGATCCTCCGCGTCCCCGAGCACCCGTCCGCTGGGCACCAGGCTGGACGGGATCACGGACCTGGAGAACGCCGTCCGTGCCGTGACGGAGCACCCCGGACCCGTGGAGATCCCGGCGGGACCCGGTCAGCTGGTCGGGCGCCACCTCGGCTCGGTGCCGCAGCGGCAGGTCGGGGAGGCGCTGCGCGGAGCGGGCGCCGACCCGCTGATGCTCCGGGCGGACATCTCGATCGACGAGGACATCCCGGACGAGGGCGTCATCGCGGTCCTGGACGACCACCTCTCGCTGGCCGCCGGCGTGGGCGCGGAGTACCTCGTGGTGCCCCGGGCCGGGATGGGCGGACGGGGCCGCAGCGAGGAGCGGATCTTCTCGATGCTGGCCGCTCTCGACGAGGCGGCCTCGGCCCACCAGGTGCACCTGCTGCTCGAGACGGAGGGCGCCACCGCGGACGAGGTGGAGCTGGTCGAGTACCTGGAGCGCGCCCGGGAGGCGGGGACCCTGGACGTGGACCCGCACTACGTGGCGTCCGTGGCCTGGAACGTGGCCGCGTCCTCCGCGGCGGGGGAGGGCCCGGCCGCCGCGTTCGAGCGGATGCGGCCCCTCCTGGACCGTGCGCCGCTGATCGTCTGCGGGGTGGACGAGGACACCGTGGAGGACCTGTTCGCCGCCGTCCCGGAGCTGCGGGAGGCCGCCGCCACGGCCCGGATCATCGTGATCCTGGGGCGCCCGGGAGCGGCGGGGGCCTGACCCCCGAGTGGTAGGGTGACTGCCTGTGCACTGCGTGCACCACTGCCGTTCCACGGCGGTGCTCCGCCTTGGTGTAATCGGCAGCACCCCGGCCTTTGGAGCCGTGGAGTCTAGGTTCGAGTCCTAGAGGCGGAACGTCCGCATCCCGCCCGAGAGCCCGGAAGCTCGAGATCCCCAGAGCCGAAGAGCCCACAAGCTAGTGAGACGGAACAGAGCCGGAGCCGGTGAGCCCACCGGCTCCTCTCTCAGATCGACGACCGAGGAGCTGCATCCCGCCGTGAGCACCCCCCAGACCCCTGCACATCGTCCGGGGGCGGCCGCCGGGCCCGCCGCCGTCATCGTCCTGGCCGCCGGCAAGGGCACGCGCATGAAGTCCAAGACCCCCAAGATCCTGCACCGGATCGGGGGTCGTTCCATGGTCGGGCACTGCCTGGTGGCCGCCCGGAGCCTGCACCCGCGCCGGCTGGCGGCCGTGGTGCGCTTCGAGCGGGACCTGGTGGCCCCGCACGTCCTCGAGCAGGACCCCGAGGCGATCGTCGTGGACCAGGACGAGGTGCCCGGCACGGGCCGCGCCGTCCAGGTGGCGGTGGAGGCGCTGGACGCCCAGGAGCGGCTGGCCGGCACCGTGGTGGTCACCTACGGCGACGTCCCGCTGCTGACCCCGGAGGTCCTGCAGCGGCTGGTCGCCCACCACGAGGAGCGCGGCAACGCGGTCACCGTGCTGACCGCGGACCACGAGCAGCCCGGCGGCTACGGCCGGATCCTGCGGGACGCCGACGGCTCGTTCCGCGAGATCAAGGAGGCCAAGGACGCCACCGAGGCCGAGCTCGCGGTCGCCGAGATCAACTCCGGCATCTTCGCCTTCGACGCCGACGTGCTGCGCGACAGCCTCGCGAAGGTCACCTCGGACAACGCGCAGGGCGAGATGTACCTGACCGACGTCCCGCTTCTGGCCCGCGAGGCCGGCCACGCGGTGGACGCGCTGAAGATCGAGGACCGCTGGGAGGTCGAGGGCGCCAACGACCGCGTGCAGCTCGCCCAGCTCGGCGCCCACCTCAACCGCCGGATCCTCGAGGCGCACATGCGCAACGGCGTGACGGTCGTGGACCCCGCCAGCACCTGGATCGACGTGCAGGTGCGGATCGCCGCGGACGCCACGATCCTGCCGGGCACCCAGCTGCACGGGGGCACGCGGGTGGGCGAGGACGCCGTCGTCGGCCCGGACACCACCCTCACGGACGTGGAGGTCGGCCCGGGCGCCCACGTGGTGCGCACACACGGCTCCGGCTCCGTGATCGGCCCCCGGGCCAGCGTGGGCCCCTTCGCCTACCTGCGCCCCGGCACGGTGCTCGCGGACGAGGGCAAGATCGGCACGTTCGTGGAGACCAAGAACTCCCGGATCGGCACCGGCTCGAAGGTCCCGCACCTGTCCTACGTGGGGGACGCCACCATCGGCGAGCACTCCAACATCGGGGCGGCCTCCGTGTTCGTCAACTACGACGGCGTGCGCAAGCACCGCACCGTGATCGGCGACCACGTCCGGATGGGCTCCGACAACATGTACGTGGCGCCCGTGCAGGTCGGGGACGGCGCATACTCCGGGGCGGGCACCACGATCCGCAAGGACGTGCCGCCGGGGGCCCTGGCCCTCACCGAGGGCGCGCAGCGGGTCGTCGAGAACTGGGTCGTGGAGCACCGTCCCGGCACCGCCGCGGCCGAGGCCGCGTCCCGGGCCCTGGGCAACGGCGCCGCGACCGCGGCCGGGACCGTTCCGTCCGGGACCACCGAGCACTCCACGGCAGGGACCGGCGCCGGCACCACGGCGCACGGCGCGGCCGGGGACACCACCGAGGAAAGCGAGTAGCAATGACCACTGCCATCACCAACGAGGGCGCCAAGCAGCTGGTCCTGGTCTCGGGACGGGCCCACCCCGAACTCGCCGAGCGCATCGCCACGGAGCTGGGCACGGAGCTGATCCCCACGGACGCCTACGACTTCGCCAACGGCGAGACCTACGTGCGGTTCGGGGAGTCGGTGCGCGGCACGGACGCCTTCCTCATCCAGTCCCACCCGGCCCCGATCAACCAGTGGATCATGGAGCAGCTGCTCATGATCGACTCGCTGAAGCGGGCGTCCGCCAGGTCCATCACCGTGGTGTCCCCGTTCTACCCCTATGCCCGGCAGGACAAGAAGCACCGCGGCCGCGAGCCCATCTCGGCCCGCCTCATCTCGGACCTGTACAAGACCGCCGGCGCGGACCGGCTGATGTCCGTGGACCTGCACACCGCGCAGATCCAGGGCTTCTTCGACGGCCCGGTCGACCACCTGATGGCCATCCCGCTGCTGGCGGAGCACGTGCGCTCCGTCGTCGACGTCGAGAACGTCACCGTGGTCTCCCCGGACACCGGGCGCGTGCGCGTGGCGGAGCAGTGGACCGAGCTGCTGGGCGGCTGCCCGCTCGCGTTCGTGCACAAGACCCGCGACATCACCCGGCCGAACCAGGCCACCTCGAAGGAGGTCGTGGGGCAGATCGAGGGCCGCACCTGCGTGCTGATCGACGACATGATCGACACGGGCGGGACGATCTCCGGCGCCGTGCAGGTGCTGCGCGAGCGCGGGGCCAAGGACGTCATCATCGCCGCGACCCACGCCGTGTTCTCCGACCCCGCCGTGGAGCGGCTGTCCACGTGCGGCGCCCTCGAGGTGGTCGTCACGGACACCCTGCCCGTGCCCCCGGAGCACCAGTTCGAGAACCTCACGGTCCTCTCGATCGCCCCGCTCATCGCGCGCGCCATCCAGGAGGTCTTCGAGGACGGCTCCGTGACCAGCCTGTTCGACGGCAGGTCCTGACCCGCTCCCGGGAACGGTCGACGACGACGACGCAGCCCCTCGCCACCCGGCGGGGGGCTGCTCCGCCACCGGGGCCCCCACTGCTGAGCCCCTGCAGCGGGGCCCGGCACCGCAGGAACCACCGTCCCGGGCGGCACCGTCCGGGGAACTTTCGCGCCGACAAGGACAGCCCGCACCCCATGACCCGACGACGACACCGCCTCCTCGGCCCGCTGCTGCTGTGCGGCGCCGCCGGGCTGGTCCTCACCGGCTGCGGCCCCGACCTGCGCGAGCCCTGGTCCGGCGGCTACGTCAACACCACGTCCTATCCGTACTTCGACTTCGGGGCGGAGACCGCGGGGCAGTCCCGCACGGTGCTGGGGTTCGTGGTGGCCGATCCCGAGGACCCCTGCACGCCCTCGTGGGGCGGCTACTACGGGCTGGACGAGGCGGAGGACGTGCTGTGGATGGAGGAGCAGATCGCGTCCCTCCGGGAGCAGGGCGGGGAGGTGGCGATCTCCTTCGGCGGCGCCGCCGGGGCCGAGCTGGCCACCGTGTGCACCGACCCGGACCGGCTGCTCGCGGCGTACCGGACGGTGCTCGAGCGCTACGACGTGGGCATCGCGGACTTCGACATCGAGCTGGACGACCTCGAGGACCGGGAGGCCAACCGCCGGCGGGCCGAGGTGCTGGTGCGCCTGCAGGAGGAGCGGGACGAGCCGCTGGAGGTGTGGGCCACGCTGCCGGTGGCCCCGCACGGTCTGGACCAGGACCCGGTGGAGGTCGTGGCACAGCTGCTCGCGGCGGAGGTGGACCTCGCCGGGGTCAACCTCATGACCATGAACTACAGCGAGAGCAAGCCCGCGGGGCAGTCGATGGCGGCGGCCTCGGAGGAGGCGGCCCGCTCGGCGCACGGCCAGCTCACCGCGCTGTGGGAGGCAGCCGGCCAGGACCTCTCCGCCGAGGAGGTGTGGAACCGGATCGGGCTCACCCCGATGATCGGGGTCAACGACGTCCCCGGGGAGGTCCTGGACCTGGACGCGGCGGCCGAGCTCGCTGGGTTCGCCCGGGAGCAGGGCGCGGGGCGGCTCTCCTACTGGTCGGTCAACCGGGACCGGCCGTGCACCGCGCAGGACGGGGACCCTGCGGAGGCCAACGACTTCTGCAGCGGCCTCGACGAGGAGGCCGGGGAGTTCACCCGGGTCCTCCTCGAGGGCTTCGCGGGCTGAGCGCCGCCGGCTCCCGCACGGAGCGGGGGTAGAGCCAGGATCGGCCGGGGAAGCCGGTGCCGGCGGCTCCTTGTCCCGCGGTTCCCTGTCCCGCGGCG
Source organism: Kocuria sp. WN036 (assembly GCF_002287015.1). NCBI lineage: Bacteria > Bacillati > Actinomycetota > Actinomycetes > Micrococcales > Micrococcaceae > Kocuria > Kocuria sp. WN036. The sequence continues at coordinate 19,192 of NZ_NSKF01000005.1, read as the reverse complement.
GTGGCAGCAGCGGGGCCAGGAACAGGGGCAGGCATGGGAGCGGTGGCGGGGGTGGCAGCGGGCCGGACCGGCCACAGCCGCGGCCGCCGTCCCGCGGCGAGGTCCTCCGCCCAGCCCACCGCGAGCACGACGACGGCGAGCAGCGGCCAGACCAGCAGGAAGGACAGCCACGGGCTCGCCAGCAGCCCGGGCACGGCCGTGGCCAGGACATCGCTCTCCCACAGCACGTCGACGAGCAGCACGGTGCCGACCAGCAGAAGGTTGTGCCACAGGTACACGGTCATCGCCCGGGAGTTGAGCAGGGTCACGGCCCCGTCCAGGAACCGCAGCGGCCGGGGCAGATCCCGCCAGGCAGGGGAGACGCGCAGCAGCACGGCGCAGAAGCCGAACGACCACAGGGCCTGGGCGAACGGGATCTCGTTGAGGTCCCACCCCGCCTCGCCGCGGTGCCCGGCGGCCCAGCACAGGCCCAGCCCCATCACCGCGGGCCCGGCCGCGAGGACGGCGCCGCGGGGGATGCGGCGCAGCATGCCGCTCTGGTGGGCGAAGCCCAGGATCCAGCAGGAGCCGTAGGTCGCGAGGTCCGTCACCGGGGCGTCCGCCCAGGAGGGCAGCGGCACGAGCCCGAGGGCGAGCAGGCCGCTCAAGGCCAGTGGGGCGAGCAGCACCGGCCAGGGCCGGGCTCGGAACGCCCGCAGCAGCACGGGGGAGAGGAGCAGGAACCAGAAGTAGGTCCGGACGTACCAGAGGATCTCCCCGGCCTGCACCGGCCAGGTGGGATCCACGGCCCCGGACCCGGCGCTCTCAGGGAGGACCGGATCCCCGACCGGGAGGCACCACAGGAGCACCTGCCCCCAGGACGCGTCGGCCCCGGGGGACCAGCCCTGCCCCACGAGCAGCGCCAGGACCGTGGCGGCGTAGACCCACAGCGGCACCAGCACCCGGCGGGCCCGGGAGACGAGGACCGTGCCCGCGGGCCGGCGCAGGGACCGGGCCATCAGGAACCCGGCCAGGGCGAACATCACGCCCATGGCGGGGAACACCAGGCTGAAGACGGCGCCGGCGAACGTGTGGTAGGCGACGACGCGGACCAGCGCGATCGACCGCAGCAGGTCGAGGTACCGGTCCCGGCCGGGCTCAGACCCGCTCACCGCGCCGGCCCTCCTGCCACGGGGCCACGGAGGCCGCGGGGGCCGCGGAGCCGGCGGGCTCCGCCGCGGGGGCCAGGTCGATGACGCTGTTCGTGCGCTCGGGCTTGTACCAGCCGATCATCCGACCCCGCAGCGCCTGGAGCAGGGAGGCGTAGAGGAGGTAGGCGCGCAGGGGCTCGTAGATGATCCGGTAGACGGGCACCACCAGCAGGTGGGTCCAGGACTCGCCGACCATGCGGATGGCGAGCACGCAGATCACGGCGTGGATGGCCAGGACGAAGGCGGCGAAGGCGGCGATGGGCTGCCAGTTGCCGGCGGCCAGGTTGATCCCGGCCATGAGCACGGTCAGCGGCAGGAAGACCAGCGGGACGAGGGTGGCGAGCAGGGTGTAGGGCAGGGCCACCATCCCGAGGAACCCGTAGCGGGGGCGGAAGAGCATCCCGGCGTGCTTCCACAGGGCCTGGAGGTTGCCGTAGGTCCAGCGCAGCCGCTGCTTGGCCAGGCCGCGCACGGTCATGGGGGCCTCGGTCCACGCCACGGCACGGTTCTCCTGCACCACGGCCCAACCCAGCTTCTGCAGGGTCATGGTGAGGTCGGCGTCCTCGGCGAGGGTGTCGTGGGAGTAGCCCCCGGCGGCCTGGAGGGCCTCCTTGCGCCAGGCGGCGCACGCCCCGGGGACGATGGAGATCGCCCCGGCCACGCCCTCGCCCATGCGGGTGACGCAGATCCCGGAGATGTACTCCAGGGACTGCCACATGGTCAGCAGTCCGGTGCGGTTGCCGACCTTCACGTGCCCGGCCACGGCTCCGACGGGGCGCTTGGCGTCCTGGGCGTAGAAGTGACGGGCGAACATCCGGACGGTCTGGGGCTCGAAGAGGGTGTCCCCGTCGAGGGTCACCACGATCTCGCCCCGGGCGGCCATGATCCCGTGGTTGGAGGCGATGGACTTCCCGCCGTTGGGCTGGGTGATGACCGTCAGCGCCGGCCAGGACGCGGCGTGCTCGCGCATGATCGCCAGGGTGCGGTCGGTGGAGCCGTCGTCCACGGCGATGACCTCGAGGTTCGGGTAGTCGCTGGCGCGCAGGGCGGCCAGGGTGCGGGCGATGACGGGCTCCTCGTTGAACACCGGCAGGATGACCGAAACCAGGGGCAGCCGGTCCTCGGGGAGCTCCGGCCAGGCCCGGCGGGTCTGGCGGCGGTGGCCGATCAGGGCCAGCACCACGTAGAGGGCGGACATGAGGGTCAGAGACCCGATGCCGAACCAGAACAGCCACGTCATGACCACGTCCGGGGCCACGGTCAGTCCGGCCACGGCCAGGGCGGTGGCGTCGTCGGCGAGCACGGGCTCGGTGTCCGCCGCCGGCAGGTAGCCCTCGGGGACGATGGGGGCCAGCGTCGAGAAGGTGTAGCCCTGCGCCTTGGCCTCGGTGATCAGCTCCTTGAGGGCGGCCACGGTGGCGGTGCGGTCCCCGCCGCCGTCGTGCATCAGCACGATGTGGCCCTCGCCGTCGAGCGCGGGCAGGTCCACGGTCTCCCCGGGCGCGGCCTCCCAGTCGTGGGTGTCGTAGTCGAAGTCCACGTGCAGGTAGCCCAGCTGCTGGGCCTCGAGGATGGGCAGGGCCTTGTTGTCCGGGTCGCCGGTGGGCAGGCGGAACAGGTGGGTCGCGTAGCTGCCGACCGAGCGCATGGCGCGGTCGGTGCCGATCAGCTCCTCGCGGTTGCGCAGGTCGTCGTCCCAGGCGGTGGTGTGGGTCATGGTGTGGTTGCCCACCATGTGCCCCTCCCGGACGATCCGGCGGAAGAGCTCCGGCTGCCCGACCACGTTGGTGCCCACGCTGAAGAACGTGGCGGGCACGCCCTCGGCCGAGAGCACGTCGAGGATCTCACCGGTGTAGGTGGCGTCGGGGCCGTCGTCGAAGGTCAGCATGAGCTGCTTCTCCGGCAGCTCACCGAAGCGCTCCATGACGTAGGGGCTGTCCCCCACGAGCTCCCGCTCCTCGTCGGTGAGCACCCGGAACACGTCCTCGCTGAACGGGCTGCGCAGCACCGTCCCGGCCTCCGTCTCCTCGACGAGCCCGATCCGGCTGAACGGGTTGGACGCGTCCCCGAGCAGCGGGATGTTCTCCTGGTCCCCGGTGGCGATCAGCTCCCGCGGATAGCCGTTCTCCTGGTGCAGCGGCCGCTCCCAGGGCTGGGCGAGCGCCTGCGGGACGATCCAGGACACGGCGCCGGCCGCGAGGGCCAGGAGCACCACGAGGGTGGCGAGGATGCGGTACCAGCGCTTGCCGCTGGGGTCGAAGAACACCGGCGGCGCGGCGCTGCTGCCGGTCCGCTCCGCGCGTCGGCGGTGCGGTGGTCGTCGGTCGTTGTCGGATGCTGCCACGGCGTGCTCGTTCCCCCGGTCGGCGGTCCGTCCCCTCGACGGACCGGCCGGCACATCCCCCCGGACGGGCCGACCGGGCCAGCCTGCCAAGCCGCGACCCGTCTGTCACAAGTGCAAACAGGTTGCACAGGCAGCACATCTCATCGCTGTGCATGCAAGTGCGAGTGCAAACGACTGCCATCGCGGCACCTGAAGTTACGGGGTGGTACTTAATGAACGGGAACATCCGCCGATCGGGGGACGGGCGCGGCCGGACTCGTCCCCCCAAGTGGTGACACGGGAATCCACACATTCACAGATTCGCAACAGGAAACACAGCTCGATTCCGTCCTGCCTGTGAAGCGCACCACATCCTGACGTGGCCGGATGTGATCGCCCGCCCTCGTGCGGGGGACAACCGCGGCGAGCCGGTGCCCGGCCCCCGCTCGGGGGACACCGGCACCGGGACCGGGGACAAGAACGCCGGCCGGGGACGGCAGAACGCCCGGCCGGAGAACCGGCCGGGCGTTCAGCGGGTGGCGAGGGGTCAGCGGGTGACCCAGGTCCGCTTCGTGATCGAGGACCAGTGCACGGTGTAGCCGTTCGAGAACCGCTGGCGCACCTCGGAGCCGTACCGGTACTCGTCGGTGCTCGGGTAGCCGTAGCCCCGCTCGTAGCCGGCGGACTTCCAGCGCTGGCCGATCGCGCTGTTCTCCTTCACGGCCTTCGCACCGGTCCGGGGGCTCCAGAGGACCTTGTGCACGGTGGCCCCGCTGCGGAACACCTGGTAGGCGCCGCCGCCGGTGAGTCCGCCGCGCTCCGGGCTGCTGGGGTAGCCGTAGCCGCGCTCGTGCCCGGCGGCGGCGAACTTCTGGCCGATGGCGCTGTTGAAGCGCACCGGCCAGGCGCCGGTGGGGGCGCTCCAGTAGAAGGTGGTGCTCCTGGCGAAGCTCTGCAGGGCGCCGCCGCCCACCAGGCCGCCGCGCTCGTTCATGGTGGGGGCGCCGAACACGGCGGCCCCGCCCAGCGCGCGGTACTGGTTGCCGATCCCGCCGCGCACCGTGTACCCGGCGGAGGTGATCGGGGCGGTGGGGGGCTTGGGCGCCGCGACCGTGCCCACCGTGGAGCGGGTGTCCGCGGGGGCCTGGCCGGCGGCGTAGCCGTAGGAGTTCACGGTGCCGACCAGCTTCCAGCCCTGCTTGTTCCCGGACAGCTGCCCGTCCACGTAGGTCAGGCCGATGCCGATGACCGTCATCCTCGGGTCGGTCAGCACCTTGTTGTGCGCCTTCGAGCCCTTCCACCAGTTCATGAGCTCGGTGACGGTGCCCTGCCAGGACACGGAGTGGATCTCGCCGACGGCGTTCCAGTTCCCGGCGCGCTCGTCCTTCCAGAAGTCGTCGGTGTGGTCGATGACCTCCTCGCGGACCAGGCGGGTGGACTGCTCCTGGCCGATCTTGGAGAGCGTGGCCGAGTACTTGACCGGGGCGAGGCCCTTGGCCTTGCGGTGGGCGTTGATCAGGTCCAGCAGCCGCTGGGTGTCGGCCGAGCGGGTGCTCGTGGAGACGTTGACGATGTCCGAGGTCGCCGCGGCGGCGGGGGCCGCCGCGAGCATCCCGGTGGCGGGGACCGCCAGGGCGAGGGCCGCCGCGGTGAGCGCCAGGCGGCCGGTGGTGCGGGGGCGCGCGGGGGCGCGGTGCTTGGCGGTGTTCATCGGGTGGCCCAGGTCCTCTTCGTGGTGGTGGAGTAGTGCACGGTGAAGTTCTTGGAGAACTTCTGGCGGACCTCGGTGCCGTAGCGGTACTCGCCGGTGGTCGGGTAGCCGTAGCCGCGCTCGGAGCCTGCGGCCTTCCACTCCCGGCCGATCGCGCTGTTCTCCTTCACGGCGTGGGCGCCGGAGGCGGAGCTCCAGAGGATCTTGTGGACGTCGTTGCCGCGCCGGAACAGCTGGTAGGAGCCGCCGTTGACCAGGCCGCCGATCTCGGGGGTGGAGGGGTAGCCGTAGCCGCGCTCGTAGCCGCCGCGCTTCCACGCCGCGCCGATCCCGCTGGTCTCCCGGACGGGCTGGGCGCCGGTGGCCGGGCTCCACAGGACCTTGTTCACGGCGCCGCCGCTGCGGAACACCTGGTAGGCGCCGCCGCCGGTGAGGCCCGTGATCTCGCGGGTGGACGGGTAGCCGAAGCCGTTCTCGTAGCGGTTCGCCGTGAACTTCCGGCCGATGGCGCCGTTGAAGTTCACGGGCCACGCCCCGGTGGGGGAGCTCCAGTAGAAGGTGGAGTTCTTGGAGAACCGCTGGTACACGCCGCCGTTGACCAGGCCGCCGCGCTCGTTCATGGTCGGGGTGCCGAAGACGGAGGATCCGCCGAGGGCCCGGTACTGGTTGCCGATGCCGCCCTTGACCACGTATCCGGCGGGGGACACCTGGGTGGGGGTCCCGGTCGGGGTGCCGGCCGGTGCCCGGCCGCCCATCGGCTTGTAATAGCGGTTGCGCACCAGGTCCTGGAGCTGCGCGGTGCTGCCGCGGAAGACGTTGGCGTCGATCCGCTCGGTGAACCCGGCGTCGGTGTACTGCCAGAAGTCGTAGGTGGACCAGGCGCTGGGCACCCGGGGTGCCGTGGTCTCGTAGGCGGCGATGTGCAGGGGGTGGTCGTTGAACGCACTGGTGTTGCCGGTGCAGTCCTGCCACCAGTAGTAGTTCGTGTAGATGGCCGGCACCCTCCCGGTGCGGGCCTTGTACCGGTTGGAGAAGTCGCGGATCCAGCTGACCATCTCGGACTGGCTGAAGTTGTAGCAGTGGTTGCCGTACAGGGAGGGGTACGGGTTGTTCTCGACGTCGAGCAGGCCCGGCAGGGTCCGGCCGTCCGCGGACCAGCCGCCGCCGTTGTTGATGAAGTAGTCCGCCTGCTTCGCGCCCGAGGAGTCCCGGGTGGGGATCGCGAAGTGGTACCCGCCGCGGTGCATGCCCACGGCACCCGCCCCGGCGTACTGCTGCTGGAACAGGCTGTTGCGGATGCTGTCGCCCTCGGAGGTCTTGACGTAGGCGAAGCGCGAGCCCTGGTTCCACAGGCTCGACCAGTTCAGGGACGGCTGCCAGTTGGAGACGTCCGTGCCTTTGATGCCGCTGGGGGCCCAGGACGCGGCGGCGCCGAGGGACTCGGCCGACGCGACCCCCGCGACAGCCTCCTCCGCGGTGTCGCCGTCCGCCGCGCCGGCAGCGGCGCCGTCGTCGTCGTCGTCGGTGTCCGTGGCGCCGGAGAGCTCCTCCGCGGTGCGGGCGGAGGAGGCGGCCATCTGCTCGAAGTGGCTCTCGGACTTGGCCCACTGGCCCATCACGGCGCCGCCGTGGGGGTCGCCCGCGGCCGGCTGCGTGCCGGCGCGCGCCGGGTCGGGGAGAACGGCCTCGCCGGTGGTCGCGTCCACCAGGGTGGAGACGATCTCGCCGTCGGACTCCACGACCTTGGAGACCAGGTTGCCCTGCCGCTCCTCGGAGAGGGTGGTCGATCGGGTGGTGGCGGCCTCTTCCAGGGCCGCGACCGGGGTCAGTGTGGTGATGGCCAGCACCGCCGCCGTGAGGGCGGCAGGCAGCGTCAGTCGGGGGGTTGCTTTCACGCTGGAACGCCTAACTCGCATGGATCGTTGGGGGGAACGACTCGTGCAAGGCCATCGGGATGGGGGGAAGATCCTCAGAGCCACGACGAGTATAAAGGCGCGTTTGCATAAACAATCAATAACGATGGGCCGTGTTACGCACCCGTACCTCTCTGGCCGTAGTGATTCTGTCCGCTGGGTGCGTTGCGGGGGCCGCGCGCCGGGGAACGACGACGACGGACCCGGCGCGCCCGGATCCCGTCGGCGGCGCGATCCCGGTGGGTGGGCGAAGACCCAGCTCAGGACCCGGTGCCGGATACGATGAACCGGACTCGACCCCCCAGAGGAGAACCATGGCCCCCACGCGCATCCTGACGGTCTGCACGGGCAACGTGTGCCGCTCGCCCATGGCGGCGGTCGAGCTCGACCACGGCCTCAACGAGATCTCGCCCGGCGGCTTCGAGGTGACGAGCGCCGGGATGCACGCGCTGGTGGACGAGGGCTTCGAGCAGCGGGTGGGCAGGCTGGCCCAGGACCGCGGCCTGGAGGCCGCCGCCGCGCACCGGGCCCGGCAGGTCACCCCGGACGTGCTGAAGGACATCGACCTGGTGCTCGTGATGGCCCGGGAGCACACCCAGCCGGTGCTCCAGCAGTCACCGCGGCTGCTGAAGAAGGTCTTCACCCTGCGGGAGTTCGCCCGGATCCTGCAGTACCTCTCCACCGACCCGGAGCTCGACCGCGCGGTGCCGTCCGACCGTGCCGAGCGCTGGGCCTGGCTGGTCCAGCAGGCGCCGCGGCTGCGGCAGCGGGTGCCGGTGCGCCACCCCGAGCGCAACGACGTGATCGACCCCTACCGCCAGGAGGACGCTGTGCTCCAGCAGATGGCGGACGAGTTGTTCGAGGCCACGGACGCGATCCTCGCCTTCGAACGCCGCTACGCGGAGCCCGCGCCGGTGGCAGAGTAGTACTGCGTCAGGTGTGTTTTGCGCGGGTGCCTGTTCCACCCGGGTGGGGCGCCTTGTGGGGCGGGGAGTCCTGCACCGACCGCGCGGACGTTCAGTCCTGACCGAACCTCTGCTGGGCCGCTTGGCGCGTCGTGTCGAGAGCGGAACCGATCAAGGCCCAGGAGTCGCCGGCCGCACGGGCGGCCTTCACCGCCTCCCGCAGTTCGTTCTCCGCCTCGGTGATGTGCTGCCGAGCGGCCAGGATGCGCCGGAAGTGCACGGCGTCACGAGCGGGGTGCGACGACACGTCGAGCTCGTCCAGTCCTGTGCGGTCGTGCGCGGTTGCGATATCCATGGAATTCCACCTCATCTCAAATAGTCGTAGAACTTCGGTCTGAGCAGATCGGCGTGGATGATCCTCGTCGGTTCTCCGGCTGGTACGGCGACCAGCTCGAGGAGCCTGCCGTGTTGGTCGGGCCCGATGACCAGGAGGCGGTCTTCGCCCTGGTACTCGTACTCGACCAGACGGATCGCATTTACCCACGCGTGCTCGATGTCGGCGTCGTCGATGCCGTGCTTCCGCGCGGATCCCCGAACCTCCATTTCTCCAATGTGCCGGACCGCCCCGGGCGTGTCAAGATGAAATTGACGCCAACCGCCATGGTGGGCGCGCTCCGCCGCCGCGGGCTGGTGACGACAAGGACGAACGGGCACGTCACACGCCTGTTCGCTGCTTGACCGATGAACGGGACCGGTTCCTTAATGGAGCTCAGGTCGGCCACGCCTGCGAGGAGAACCCGTTCCCGGTCCCGTGGACGATGACCGGGTGCTGCACTGATCATTCGCGAGGAGTTCCTGATGGCCGCTGACCGAGCACTCCCGGAGGACTTCCACGCGCTGTACGACGCCGGCGTCCGGAACGCCCGTGGCACCGCGCCGCCGGCTGCTCCGGCTCCTGGGTCGCCGGGCCACCTCCGAATGGACGCGCAGCTCGGAGACCTGGAGGTGGACTACGACCAGGCGACCGCGCTGCCGAACCGCATCGCACGGCGGGCCCCGGCCGCCGGGCTGTCGGGGGAGGCGGGCGCATCGCCGGAGGAGACCGTCCAGCGCTTCGTCACCGAGCACGGCGACCTGTGGCGGCTGTCCGAGGCGGACGCGCAGGGCGTCACCATCGTGTCGGTGAGCGGACGGGGGCTGCGCACGGTGCAGCTCGTGCAGCGGGCCGACGGCCTGGAGGTCTTCAACTCCGAGGCGACGGCGGCCATCGGACCGGACGGCGACGTGATGTCCGTGGCCGGCCAGTTCTTTCCCGGCGCCGCGCAGGCGGCCGGTGCCCGCGCGGCCAGCACCACCACCGGCGTCACCACGGCGGAGGAGGCGATCGCGGTGGCGGCGTTCGACCTGACCGGGGTCGAGTACCCCGCCACGGCCTTCACCGGGACGAGCACGGCGAGCGCGGCGAGCGCCGAGGACGCCGGGGGTACTGAGACCGGCGACACCGCCGGTGGCGGCTACCGGTTCTACCGCTTCACCGAACCGGCCGGCGCCGAACCGACCAGCTCCGAGCCGATCGACACCGAATCGGCTGGCACCGAACCGGCCGGCACCGGGCGCCCGGCATTCGAGCGGGAGGTCCGGGTGAAGGACGTGCTGTTCCCGCTGGGGGAGGAGCAGTTCACCCCCGGCTACTACCTGGAGCTGTGGATCGAGGGCTTCCCGGCGTTCAGCTATGTGATCGACGCGCTCGGGGAGCCGGAGGTGCTGTTCCGGAAGAACCTGCGGGCGGACGCCGCCTTCACCTACCGGGTGTTCAACACGGGGGACGCGCTGTTCCGCCCCGAGGACGGGCCGGCGCCCGGGTCGCCGCACCCGACCGGGCGCCCGGACGGGTTCCAGGCCGCCACCGTCCCCGACCGGCTGGTCACGCTCGAGAGCCTGCTCCCGGGCGCCCCGTGGCTGCCGGATGGCGCCTCGACCACCCGCGGCAACAACTGCATCGCCTACGCGGACGTCCAGGCGCCGGACGGGAGCAGTTCCGGCGACGTGGACGGCCGGGCCACCGGGTCCCGCACCTTCGACCACGCCTACGACCACGCCCGGCCCGCGAGCGACCCCACCAACCTGCAGGCCAGTCTCGTCGGGATGTTCTTCCACGTGAACTGGCTGCACGACCGCTGGTACGAGGCGGGCTTCGACGAGGCGGCCGGCAACGCCCAGCAGGTGAACCTCACGGGGGCGGGCCTCGGCGGGGACCCGATCCTGGCCGAGGGCAACGACTTCAGCGGCACCGACAACGCCAACATGCAGACCCCGGCCGACGGCGCCAGCCCGCGGATGCAGATGTACGAGTTCCGCGGCGTCGCCCCGCTGCCGTCCCGCACCAGCAACTTCGACGCGCTGATCACCTACCACGAGCTCGGGCACTACATCACCAATCGTCTCGTCGGCAACGCCACCGGGCTGGCCAACCAGCAGGGCCGGGCGATGGGCGAGGGCTGGGGCGACTTCTTCGCGATCACCATGACCTCCCAGGCCACCGATGACTTCGGCACCGGCGCCTTCCCCGCCGGCGGGTGGACCGACCTCACCCCCACCTTCACGGACAACTACTACTTCTCGATCCGGCGCTACCCCTACTCGGCGGACCTGGGCAAGAACCCGCTGACGTTCAAGCACATCAGCAACGGGGTGGTGCTCCCGGCCGGACCGCCGCGCCGTCCGCACAGCGGCGGGCCGAACAGCGAGGTGCACAACGCCGGCGAGGTCTGGTGCGCCGCCCTGTGGGAGGTGTTCGTCAACCTCGTCGCCGCCCACGGCCACGCCGAGGCCGAGCGCCGCGTGCTCGAGTACGTGGTCGGCGGGCTCAAGCTCACGCCCAGCATGCCGACCTTCACGCTGGCGCGCGACGGCATCGTCACCGCGGTCGCCGCCCTGAACCCCGCCGACCTCGGCGCGGTGTGGCGCGGTTTCGCCAAGCGCGGCCTGGGCGCCGGCGCCGTGTCCCCGCCCAGCACCTCCACATCGCTCGCGGGCGTGGTCGAGAGCTTCAGCACGCCGTAGGAGGCGCACCATGACGGCCCTCCGCTTCGAGTCAGGAAAGACGCCGGGGAACGACGACGGGCCCCGCGTCGTGGCGCCGGACGCGCTGCGGGCACTGACCGCCGCGGCCGCGGACGCCGGCGCCACTTGAACGCGGCTCGGCGACACGCTCCTGGTGACCGGGGCGCCGGCCCAACTGGAGCGGACGGCCGCCGGCCGCACCCCCGCGGAGCGGATCGGGGTCCCCGCCGCCCGCCTGCACGTGGTGATCCAGAACGGCCGCCAGTTCCAGCAGGCCCACCCCGAGGTCCCGGTCCTTCTCGACCGGGGACGCTACCTCGTCGTCGACCTCGACCCCGCCGAGGCGGGGAGGATCGTCGAGCCGTCCGAGCGGCACCTGCCGTGCTTCGGCGTTCGCCCTCTGCCGGCGAACACCGTGGTGTTCGAGCAGCGGCCACCGGCACCGGCACCGGCAGAGACGCGGGCCGTGGCCGAGCCGCGCGCAGCCGCCGTGTCCCGCGACGCGTTCGCGGCGGATCTGCGCACGCTCGCCGCGCTCCGGACGCGGCACTCGACGAGCCCGGAGTTCCGCACCGCGCTCGACTGGGCCGAGGGCGTGCTGAGCGGCCTGGGCTTCGCGACCCGGACCCAGACGGTGGCGCTCCACGGCGGGAGCACGCAGAACCTCATCGCCGAGCGGCCGGGGCGCGGTGGCGACGGCCGCGCGGTGCTCGTCACCGCCCACCTCGACTCGATCAACGTCCGGGACGGTGCCGCCGCCCCTGCACCGGGCGCCGACGACAACGGCTCGGGCGCGGCCGGGGTGCTCGCCGTCGCTCGGGCCCTGCGGGACCACCCCGGCGCCCGCGACCTGCGGCTGGTCCTGTTCGGGGGCGAGGAGCAGGGACTGTTCGGCAGCCGCCACTATGTGGCGGAGCTGGACCAGGCGGCCCGCGAGCGCATCCACGCGGTGGTCAACATGGACATGATCGCGTGCCGGAACACGCCCGCGCCCACGGTGCTGCTCGAGGGCGCCGCCGCGTCCCAGGCCGCGCTGGAGGAGCTGGCCGCCGCGGCGCAGGCCCACACCAGCCTGACCGTGCAGACCAGCCTGATGCCCTTCAACAGCGACCACGTGCCGTTCCTCGACGCCGGCATCCCCGCCGTGCTCACGATCGAGGGGGCCGACGGCGCCAACGACCGCATCCACACCGCCGCCGACACCCTGGAGCACGTCGACCACGACCTCGCCCTCGAGATCCTGCGGATGAACGTCGCCTACCTCGTCCAGGCGCTCGGGCAGGCATGAGCCAGGGCCGGCGCTCCGGCCACCGGAGTCGCCAAACAACGGCGTGTTCAGCCCACAGTGGCGGACCGGCCCGGGACGATCATGCTGGTGCCGAATGCGGAGACCCTCCGGCTGTCGGAGTTGTGATTGACCGCCAGAACCCTTCCGTCGGAGAGCTTGCTGACGAGAACGCCGTTGTCGTGGATCGGCGCGGCGCTCGGGTGGGCGGAGCCTGTGACGGCAGCGGTCAGTGCCGTCACCTGGGGGTCTGCGGTGTCCACGGACGCTCGAGTGACGTCTTCCCAGCGTCGGTCGTCGTCCCAGGCGTTGTCCTGGCACGCGGGTTCGGCCTGTCCGAGAGTCGCTGTCATGGTGGAGGTCTCCGGAGTGCGGTTGAGCAGGACGTTGCCCAGGGTGAGCCGGTGATCGAGGGTCCGCCGTTGGTCCGCTGCGGCCACAATCCGCTGCCGATCGTCCGAGTCGTCTTGAAGACAGACTGCAGATCCGTCGAGGGGAAGGCCACGGTCATAGGCCGAAGGGGACAACTGGCGCAGCGGGACAGAGTAGTCGTGCTGGACGATGGGCAGCCCCGCAGCGGTGATGGTCCGGAATGCTGCCGCCTCTTCGTGCAGGCGTTCCGCGGAGAAGGGGCGCCCGTCGCTTTCGGCAATGCTGTGCTCGCGCAGTGCGAAGTCCACGGCACCGGTGGCAGCCAACTCCAGGGCCAGCTCCACTTGGTTGCTCCAGGCAGGGTAGAGACCCAGGTTGATCGCCACGGGGACGTCGGTGCCCATGGATTCGGTGAGAACGCCGTCAATGCGTGCAACCACGTCGATCATGGCCCGCCCATAGGCGTCGTCGTCGGCCCAGGGGCCCCATTGACCGACGTCGACCATGTCCTGACCATGGGACGGTGAGAGCGCGGTGTCGTCGAGGAAGATGCCGTCGAAGCGTGCCGGCGGGGCATCGGTGGTGCCGCGTTCGGCATCGGTGGTGAGGATCCGGTGGGCGGTCTCCGCGCAGGCCTGGGCGTAGGCGGGGGAGAGGTCGGCGACGGTCAGGTACGAGAAGTCGGGGTAACCGGCATGCCCTGTGGGCGTGGTGGCCACAGCCGGGTTGTCGGTCGTGACGGCGAACTCGGTGCTGCGGGCCTTGCCCATGTCGGCGCAGGAGTTCTGGAAGATGCCGTTCCAGTGCTCCCAGGGTCGCATCGCGCCGACGTTGAGGTAGGCCAGGAACTGGGTGTCCGGGTTGGCGGCCTTCATATCGCTCAGAGTGCAGTCCCCGGGTGCGTCGGTGGTCGCCATCATGGGGTCGACGATCGCCACGGAGACTTCACCCACCAGGTCAGCGCCTGGACACAGCAGTTGGCCTTGCCGGTAGCCCTGCAGGTATGCCGGCAAGGCGCCGGACTTGCTACCGATCCCCGTGCGTGGCGACTCAGCGGTGACCAGTGGGGCGGGTCCCATGGTCAGGGTGGTGAGCAGGCCAGTGAGCAGCACCGTGGCAACGGCCATCGTTTTCATGTGCACATCATGGACTACGCATTGGCCTTAGTTGCGTAGGTGAATCCCCGGGCGGGTCAGGCGCGTCGCAGGATCCGCCCCCGGTGCGGGGGCAGCACCAGAGAGGGGCCGGCAGGTTCGCCGTGAGCATCGACCATGCCTGCCGGAACCTTGAGGCGGCGCCGCCGGCGTCCGTCCATGTTCAAGTTCACGGCGGCCCACCCTCCGGTGAACTCCCGCCACCAGCTGTGCCCTCTGCGGACCGGGTCCTGGAGGGGGCGGCCGAGGTCCCAGTCGAGCTCGGTCACGTGCTGGGTTTGGTTGTAGTCGTCGTGCGCCGTGGCCGAGTAGGCCCCGCGCCCTGCGCCGAAGATCCAGAACGCAGCAAGTCCGTAGTGGAAGTTGGGGTGCTGGTCGTTGCCGTCTGTCGGAACCCGGAGGATGCTGAGCCCCGGCCCGTCTGCCTGGGACAGCTGGGCCTCGGCGGTGTCCGGGTCAAAGAGGTCGGTGGGGCTGTACCCCAGCCACACCTCCTCGAACCCACCGCCGTAGGCAGCGTGAGCGCTCCACCGGCCGGGTTGCCGGCGGGATTCTGCGATGTTCGGGACCAGGACCTTTCCCACGGCGTTGAGAGACTCACCGGCGGCGTGGACGAGCTCGTCGAGTCCGTCGCGGATGTCGGCCATCGAGCGGGCACCATCAATGGGAAGTCGCAGTCCGTAGTAGTCGTCGAAGACGTCGTTGTCGGCCATCACACCGTCGAAAGGCGAGTCGGTGAGTTCCTCGGTGACGTTCTCCACCCACCGGGCCCGGTAGGCGGATGACCATACGGTCATCTGCCAGTGACCGCCATAGCGTTCCCACTCGATCCGTTGTCCCTCCACACGGCGGGCGAACCACTGTTCGTCCGCCTCGGCATAGGAGACACCGGAGCTGTAGAGGGGGCCGGGCTCGTAGCTGCGGGTGGAGGACAGGCACTTGTAGCAGAGTACGGTCATGTCCGGTCGGCGCTTCTTCAGCTCGGCCGCGGCCGCCAGCTCCCACGGCTGCAGGATCGCCGCGCGGTAGTGCTCCGCGGCGAAGTCGATCTGTTCGGAGGTGATCGGATCGCCGTAGCGGATCCAGGCGCCGACGCCGCTCACGAGGCCCTCTCTGGGGTCAGGTGCTCTTCGCCCCAGTATTCGAAGTTGCGCTCAGAGTTCATGTTCCCGAGCATGCGGTAGAGCTGGTTGTAGGAGGCCATGACTTCGTGAAGCTGGAAGAAGTCTTCGACCCGGCCGCGGGCGTTGGCGCAGTAGGTGCGGTAGCGCTCCGTGTCCTCGATGACGGTGCGGATCTGAAGAGCCATGTTTTCGACATCGCCGGCGGACACGAGTTCACCGCACGCCCCCCAGGTCCGCCCATCGGCGGTGTGGAGGTCCTCGGCGACGAGCTGACTCATGCCGCCCACGTTCGTGCCGACAGTGGGGATGCCGGCGGCCATGGCCTCCAGCACCACGATGGGCTGGCCTTCGTTGTAGCTGGGCAGCACCAGCAGGTCGAACTGGTCCAGCATGTCCCGGACGTTGACCGTGCCGTGGATGGTCACCATGTCTTCCAAGCCAAGGCTTTCGATCTTCGCGAGGCAGGCTTCGTAGTACTCCGGCACGTGTTCGGTAGGTCCGAGAACGTCCAGGTGCAGGTTCGGGTAACCGTGCCGCTTGAGAATCTCCATGCTCGAGAGCAGGTCCATCAGGCCCTTGATGGGCACGACCCGGGCGATGTAGACCAGCTTCCAGGTGTGGTCGTCCCGGCTCGCGGCAATTTTTTCCACGGCTGCTTGGCGCGCGTGGTACTTCTCCTCGAACTCCTCGATGGTCATGCCGTTCGGCAGTACCACCGACTTGTCGATGTCCGTGCCCAGTTCCGCGGCTTCGGTGATCGCGGTCGGATACAGATAGGTGATCACCTCGGCGCTGGGGTAGCAGAAGTGCCCCATCTCGATCCACCACGCCATCCAGGCCCTCTGCTCGGCCGTGACGTCGAAGGTGCGATAGTCCTTGGAGGTGATGGACAGTGCCATGTTCCGGTCCAACAGTGTGTTGACCGTGTCACGCACATACAGATTGTGCTCCGTGAGCAGGAAGGACGTGCCGTGGTCCCGAGCGGCGGCGGCCCCCAGCAACGAAGCGTATCCGGTGGTGTGCGCGTGGTAGACGCGGGCTCTCGGCATGGTCTCCCCGAGCACCGCATAGGCCAGGGAGAAGAATCCGCGGAGCACCCAGAAGGACTCCGACAGCGACAGGCCCAGCTGGGGCATGCGCTCGGTCAGGGCGTGCATGAACTCCCGGGAGCCGAGGATCGCCCACAGTGGGTACTGTCGGGTGCGTTCGTTGAGGCCTTCGTCGATGAGCTGCCACAGGGGCTCGGTTTCCCGCCGCTCGGACAAGGCGTACAAGGCGTCGAAGATGCGGTTCGACAGCTCGGCGCGCTGGGCGGAGCTCATGTCCAGATCCTTGGGCCGGACGGCCATGAAGTCGTGCCGGTGCTCCTGCATGCTCAGATAGACCACCCGCACCCACTTGACGTTCTCCGGCATGCCGTAGAGGTCCTCGTGCGGACTTGAGGAGTCCCAGGAGATGTGGATGATGCCGTACGTGAGATCGGGATTCCCCATGACGATGTCGTGGACAACAGCGGACACCCCACCCTTGAGATAGGGATAGGTGGATTCCATGACGATGGCAACGTCCACGTCCACGTATTGCTGTTGACGCTGCTGGGCCGGCAAGAGGCCGAGGATATCGGTGGCGGTGGCGGTGGCGGTGGCGGTGGCGCGGTGCTTGGCGCGAGAAATGGTGAACGGGTACATGCCAGTGGCTCCTCAGGGGCAGTTGGTCTTGGCCGGTGTAGGCACGGCCGAAAATCGCGGTGGCTGACCGGGGTCGTCGTCCAGCAACGGACGAGGACCGGCGATCCTGTCGGGTCTGCGGGAAGTGACTACCAGGAGGTGGCGTGGCGCCAGAACAGCGTGTACTCCGGCTGGACCCAGTGACGCTTGTACAGCCCCCAGGCCACGGCGACGAGCACGAGGTCAGCTACCAGCAGGACGCCGTAGGCGCCGTTGGCGCCCAGCGTCGTGAACGCCAGCACGCACACGAGCAGGTGTACGGCGCTGAGCACCTGGGCGGTGATCTTCTCTCCGATGTAGTCCAGCTCGTAGCCCAGCAGGGTGAGCATCATGAACGTCCAAGAGGCCACCGACACGGCGACGGCCAGGAGGACGTGTTCTGGTTGCAGGCCCCCCAGCAGCATTGCGGCGGCCAGGGTCAGCACCATTCCGATGGCTGCGGTGCGCAGCACCGCACGGTCCACGATGTGGCTGAGCAAAGTGGAGTGCGAGGCCAGCACCGGCAAAGGCTCGCGCTCGATCGCCCGGTGCAGCCCGGCCACGGCGTGGTCCACGTGCGGGGCGAGGTTCACGAAGTAGAAGTTGTAGGCCAGCACTGCCGGGAGCATGGCCATGAACACCACGACTACTTGAAAAGTGCCGTCGGTGACCAGGAACAGCACGAACTTGTCCGCCCACAGGACCGAGCCGAGAAGCAGGCCCCTGACGACATCGCCGGCGAAGCTGCGGTGCCCCAGGCGTTCGAAGGACCGGACGTGGACAAGGCGCTTGCCCATCGCCGCGATCTGGGTCCCAGCGGCCAGCACTGGCGGCAGGATCCACAACGTCGGCGCCAGAACCAGCGCCACGGCGTATGCGCCCCAGGCCAGAGCCCACAGGCCGCGCCGTTCCCCGACGTTGGCCAGGACCAGGGACTGCACGAACAGCACGTGCGCTCCGCACAGGACGAGGTAGGCGCCCATGGCCTGTGCCGACCATCCGGTGGCCAGCCACAGCGGCACGGCGAACAAGCCGACCAGCGGCAGCGTCTGAAGGAACATTGCCGGCCACACCTCGCAGAATCGGCGGGTGATCTGCGCCATGTCACGCTCGGCCATCAGGCCGCCGATGGCACGGTAGGCGGGCATGCACGCTGCCTGGGCCAACCAGGGAACGGTGATGGACGAGGCCAGCACGACGTAGGTCAACTGCACCCCGCCGATCGCAGACTCCGCCATGCGCGGACTGACCAGCGGGAAGACGATGTTGAGGAAGATCACCGGGGAGAGGTACAGCAGGAGGTTCACCCCGCCCCGGGAGCTGACCGGTGACTCCGCGTCGTCATCGACCGGTCCGGAGGTGCCGCCACGCATCATCACCGCTACGACACCGACGACGAGAAGGCCGCCGGCCAGAGCCAGCAAAGTCAGGCTGGGTCGGGCAAGGTGCTCGACGACGGTCGGCACGAGAATCGTCAGCGACAACGCCATCGCAATGACTGCGGTGCGGCGCCGACTGTAGGCGTCGTGGATCAAGGACTGGATCGATCTCATGCTTCCCCCTGCGAATCGGGCAGCGCCTGCGACCCCCGTCACAGCAACGCCCCGATGAACTGAAATGCGATCTGACCTGGAATGTCGTCGCGGAGCCAGCATGACGGTCAATGGCGTGCAGAAGCAAAAGAAGTGATCAATCTCTCCTGAGGTCGGAGCATGGGCGGCGACCCATCTGTTGTTCCGCGGTCGGAGGAACGCGTCGATGTGGGGGTTGTAGGCCCAGACCGAGCCCTTGCGGCAGGACAGTGGGTGGAACCCGCAAGAAGCATGGGCCCGATCATTTGTCCCCTTCCACGGGGACATGCACGGAGTTCCACCGGTACACATACCCGGATCACGTGTAGATCCGGGAATGTCTGTCGTGCACCGCGAAGCGTGACGTCACGGTTTGGAAACCCTCTCCATCGCATAGCTAACTTGAGCGCATGAGTGGAAACAGCAACCCCCGGACGGTCCGGAAGGCCGTCATTCCTGCCGCCGGGCTCGGCACCCGGTTCCTCCCCGCGACGAAGGCCATGCCCAAGGAGATGCTGCCGGTCGTGGACCGGCCGGCCATCCAGTACGTGGTCCAGGAGGCGGTCGACGCCGGCCTCCAGGACGTCCTCATGATCACCGGGCGCTCGAAGCGGGCGCTGGAGGACCACTTCGACCGGGTACCGGCCCTGGAGCACCAGCTCGAGGAGTCGGGCAAGACCGATCTGCTGCGGGCGGTGGAGCACGCCTCCGAGCTCGGCGAGATCCACTACCTGCGCCAGGCGGACCCCAAGGGACTGGGGCACGCGGTGCTGCGGGCGAAGATCCACATCGGTGACGAGCCCTTCGCGGTGCTGCTGGGCGACGACCTGATCGACGCCCGGGACGAGCTGCTCACCGAGATGATCGCCGTGCAG
>NZ_NSKF01000049.1:0-11874 GCF_002287015.1 Kocuria sp. WN036 | reverse complement strand
CCGCGGGGCGACGACGGCGCAGGGCGCGGCGGGGCGACCGTCGTCGACCTCGACGCCCGCCGGCGCAGGCCCCGGCGCGGGGTGCCGTACCCCCTGGCCGCCGCCGCGGCCGCCGCGGCGCTGCTCGTGGGCGGCGTCTCGGTCTGGGGCGCGCAGCGCCTGGGCCTTGAGCCGGACCCCACGGTGCTGGCCACGGCGGAGCTCGAGCCCCTCGCCGGCTACACCGCCCGCGGCTCGGCGGAGGTGGACGAGCGCCCGGACGGGACCCGTCAGCTGGTGGTGCGGACCGACCCCGCCGACGTGGACGGGTTCAAGGAGGTCTGGCTGCTCGCCCCCGACGCGCAGCGGATGGTCAGCCTCGGCGTGATGGCAGGGGACGAGGCCGTGTTCGTGCTGCCCGAGAACCTGGACGTCGGCGAGTTCCCGGTCGTGGACGTCTCGAACGAGCCGATCGACGGCGACCCGACGCACTCGGGGGACTCGATCGTGCGCGGCGTCCTGGAGGTCTGAGCGGGGGCTCGGCCCCTCAGAGCAGGGCCGAGGTCAGCCGGGCCACGTTGTCGGCGTACTTGTGCCACAGCGGCCGCCGGTTCCACGCGTCGAAGTCCAGCAGGGTGCTGGCCTCGAGGAACTCGGCGACCACCGCGTCCATCCGCCGCCGGAAGTCCCGGTCCGCGATGAACACGGAGACCTCGAGGTCCAGGGCGAACGAGCGCTCGTCCATGTTGGACGAGCCGATCACGGAGACGTAGTCGTCCACGAGCACGAACTTGGCGTGCAGCACGGTGGGGGAGCGGTACCGGTAGATCTTCACGCCGGCCTCGACGAGCTCCTGGTAGTAGGAGTTCTGGGCGTGGTAGGCCAGGAAGTGGTCCGAGGTCTCGCCCACGAACAGCCGCACGTCCACCCCGGACTGCGCCTCGGTGGTCAGCGCGTGCATCAGCGACTCGTCCGGGACGAAGTACGGGCTGGCGATGACGATCTGCTCGTTGGCGTTGTAGATCAGATGGTTGAACAGGCGCAGGTTGTTCTCCGTCTCGAACCCGGGGCCGGAGGGCACGACCTGGGCGAAGACCGGCCCCTGGGTGTCCGGGAGGTCGCGGGCGGCCTCGTCGAGCAGGAGGTCGCCGGTCTCGGAGTACCAGTCGCTCGTGAACAGGGCGTTGAGCTCGGCGACCACGGGACCGGTGCACTCGAGCATCAGGTCCTTCCACTCGAGCCCCTTCCGGCGGTTCCGGCGCTTGTTGTAGGAGCGGTGGATGATGTTCTGCGAACCCGTGTAGGCCAGGGAGCCGTCGACCACGAGGATCTTGCGGTGGTTGCGCAGGTCGGGCCGCTGCCACTCGCCCTTCCACGGCCGGACGGGCAGCATGCGCTGCCACGGCAGCCCGGCCTCGTCGAAGCGCTTGATCATCCCCCGATACCCCGGGTAGCCCACGGAGCCGAGGTGGTCGATGAGCACCCGCACCCGCACCCCCCGCCGGTGGGCGCGCACCAGGGACTCCAGGAGGGGACGCGAGGCGTCGTCGATGGCCACGATGTAGAACTCGAAGTGGACGTAGTCCCGGGCCCGGTCCACGGCGTCCGCCATGATCCGCATCGCCTCGTGGTTGTCGGTGAGGATCTCGAAGGAGTTGCCGCCGACCATGGGCAGGGCGCCGAGCTTGTAGTTCAGGGCCGCGGTGGAGGCCACCCACTCGGGCAGCTCCTCGTCCGTGTTGCCCAGGATGTGGAGGTCCGGGGTGTTCTCGCGGATGACGTCGTTCATCTTCGCCTGCATCGCCATCCGCTTCTTCGGCAGCTTGGCGGAGCCGATGGCCAGGAACAGCAGGATCCCCACGTAGGGCAGCAGGAAGATCGCGAGCAGCCAGGCCAGGGCCACGGAGGGCCGCCGGTTGTGCGGGATCCAGCCCAGGGCCACCAGGTTGATGAGCAGCCCCAGCACCAGCACGACGATCGTCGCGGTCTCCGGGAGGAGGTGCGCGGGGATGCCGCTGAAGGGGAACAGGGCCGGGATCACCTCGCCAGTCTAGGTTCCGGCGCCGCGCGGTCTACGCGGGGCGCGGCAGGACGTAGTCGGTCTCCGGGCCGGGGGTCTCGCGGTGGACGAAGCCCGCGGCGACGAGCACCTGCGCGGCCGGCGCGTTGTCCCCGGGCACGCTGGCGCGCACCCCGGTGACCGCGGGGTCCGCGAACGCGACGCCGAGCAGCGCGGTGATGCCCTCCTGCGCGTAGCCCAGGTTCCGGCGGTCCGCGGCGAGGGAGCCCACGATCTCGAGCTCGTCGTCGATCGGCGGGCCCACGAAGCCGGCCGTGCCGACGATCTCGCCGGTCGACTTCTCCACGACGGCCATCCGCGCGTACACGGACTCCGTGAAGAAGTAGCCCCCGGCCATGAGGGACTCGCGGGCGAAGTCCATGTCCTCGGCGGTCGGGAAGCCGTGGGCGAAGTGGGCGCCGTGCTCGCCGGCCGCCACGGCGTCGAGCTCCTCGGCGGTGAAGGGGCGGAGCAGGAGCCGTTCCGTCTCCAGGACGGGTGCGGGGCGCTGGGCCTCGAGGTCCTCAGTCATGCTGGTGCTGCTTTCTGCGGGTCCGGGTGCCGAGGGTGGACGGGGGGATCCGTGGAGCGGGGTGCCGGGGGCGGGGCTCCGCCCCCGGCGGGCGATCAGCCGAAGTACTTCGGCAGCGTGCCCTCGTGCGCGGTGCGGAGCTCGTCCAGGCCGATGCCGAACTCGCTCTGCACGTCCAGCGCGCGGTTCTCGGTGTCCACCACGCCGATCCGCGTGTGCGGATAGGCGCGCATGGTGCACATGTCCTTGAACCGTACTTCCTCGCTGCGCGGCACGGCCACCACGGCCCGTCCCTGGGTCTCGGAGAAGAGCATGGTGAACAGGTCCACGCCGTCGCGCTCGCACACCTCGCCCAGCCCGATGCGCGCACCGGTGTCGAAGCGCAGCGCCATCTCGGCGAGGGTCGCCGCGAGGCCGCCCTCGGCGACGTCGTGCGCGGCGTCGATCATGCCGTCGCGGGACATGTTGATCAGCAGGTCGCCGAGCAGCTTCTCCTGGGCGAGGTCCACGGCCGGGGGGAGCCCGCCGAGGTGCCCGCGCAGGTTCGCCCACTCGGAGCCGTCCAGCTCGTCCCGGGTGGTCCCGAGCAGGTAGATCGCCTGGCCGTCCTCGCGCCAGCCCGACGGCGTGCGCCGCCGGACGTCGTCGAGCACGCCCAGCATCGCCACCACGGGCGTCGGGTGGATGGCCACGCCGCCGGTCTGGTTGTAGAGGGAGACGTTGCCGCCCGTCACGGGCACCCCCAGCTGCTGGCAGCCGTCGGCGAGCCCGCGCACGGCCTCGGCGAACTGCCACATGGTCTCCGGGTCCTCGGGGGAGCCGAAGTTCAGGCAGTCGGAGACGGCCGCGGGGCGGGCGCCGGCGGTGGCCACGTTGCGGTAGGCCTCGGCCAGGGCCAGCTGCGCGCCGGCGTACGGGTCCAGGTAGGCGTAGCGGCCGTTGCAGTCGGTGGACAGGGCCACGCCGAGGCCGGTCTCCTCGTCCACGCGGACCACCCCGGCGTCGTCGGGCATCGCCATGGCGGTGTTGCCCTGCACGTAGCGGTCGTACTGGTCGGTGACCCAGTCCTTGGCGCAGAGGTTCGGGGAGGCCATGAGCTCGAGGACGGCGTGCTTGAGCTCCGCGCCCGAGGGTCGCCCGGCGTCGGCCGGGGATCCGACGAAGCGGTCGGCCTGGAGCCGGTCCTGGTCCGCGGGCCGGGTGTAGGGCCGGTCGTAGACGGGGCCCTCGTGGGCGACGGTGCGGGGGTCGACGTCGACGATGACCTCGTCATCCCACTCGATCACGAGCCGGCCGGTGCCGGTGACCTCGCCGATCCAGGAGTGCTCGACGTCCCACTTGTCCATCACGGCCTCGAAGGCGGCGACCTTCTCGGGGGTCACGACCGCCATCATGCGCTCCTGGGACTCCGACATGAGGATCTCGCCCGGGGTCAGGGTGGGGTCGCGCAGGAGCACCTGGGTCAGGTCCACGTGCATGCCGCCCTCCCCGTTGGAGGCCAGCTCCGAGGTGGCGCACGAGATGCCCGCGGCCCCCAGGTCCTGGATGCCCTCCACGAGGGAGCCCTTGAACAGCTCGAGGCAGCACTCGATGAGCACCTTCTCCGCGAACGGGTCGCCGACCTGGACGGCCGGCCGCTTGGACGGCTTGGCGTCGTCGAAGGACTCCGAGGCGAGCACGGAGGCGCCCCCGATGCCGTCGCCGCCGGTGCGGGCGCCGAACAGCACCACCTTGTTGCCCACGCCGGAGGCGTTGGCGAGGCGGATGTCCTCGTGGCGCATCACGCCCACGGCGAGCGCGTTGACGAGCGGGTTGCCCTGGTAGCAGGAGTCGAAGACGACCTCCCCGCCCACGTTGGGCAGGCCCAGGGAGTTGCCGTAGCCGCCCACGCCCGCCACCACGCCGTGCACCACGCGGGCGGTGTCCGGGTGGTCGATCGCCCCGAAGCGCAGCGGGTCCATGACGGCCACGGGCCGGGCGCCCATCGAGATGATGTCGCGCACGATCCCGCCGACGCCCGTGGCGGCGCCCTGGTAGGGCTCCACGTAGGACGGGTGGTTGTGGGACTCGATCTTGAAGGTCACGGCCCAGCCGTCCCCGAGGTCGGTGACGCCGGCGTTCTCGCCGATGCCCACCAGCAGGTCCTTCTTCATCTCCTCGGTGACCTTCTCGCCGAACTGGCGCAGGTGGACCTTGGAGGACTTGTAGGAGCAGTGCTCGGACCACATGACCGAGTACATGGCGAGCTCCGCGGCGGTGGGCCGGCGGCCGAGGATCTTCTTGATCTCCTCGAACTCGTTGTCCTTGAGGCCCAGCTCGGCCCAGGGCAGCTCGGTGTCGGGGGTGGCCGTCGCGTGCTCGACGGTGTCCAGGTTGAAGTGCTTGTCGCTCATGGAGTGCTCGGTGTCCCTTACTTGACCAGTGCCTTGAGGGCGGAGACGAACAGGCCCAGCCCGTCCGTGCCGTCGCGCATGCCGACCTCGCCGGAGGCCGAGGAGTCCGCGCCGAAGCCCGGCTCGACCGCGTGCTCGGGGTGCGGCATGAGGCCCACCACGTTGCCGCCGGCGTTGCAGATCCCGGCGATGTCCCGCCGGGACCCGTTGGGGTTGCCCCCGACGTAGCGGAAGACCACGCGGCCCTCGGCCTCGAGGGCGTCGAGGGTCCGCTCGTCCGCCACGTACTGGCCGTCCTGGTTCTTGAGCGGGACCACGATCTCCTGGCCCTGCTCGAACTCGGTGGTCCACACGGTCGTGCTGTTCTCCACGCGCAGGCGCTGGTCCCGGCACAGGAACTTCAGGCGCTCGTTCTTGATCATGGAACCCGGCAGCAGGTGCGACTCGGTGAGCATCTGGAAGCCGTTGCAGATCCCGAGGACCGGCAGCGGGGCGGACCCGGAGGTGCCCGCGGCGTTCGCGCCGTCGATGATCGGCGCCATGATGGGGGCGAACCGGGCGATGGCCCCGGCGCGCAGGTAGTCGCCGTAGGAGAAGCCGCCGGGCAGGATCACGGCGTCGACGCCCTGCAGGTCCTCGTCGGCGTACCAGAGGGGGACGGGGGTGCCGCCGGCCAGCGTCACGGCGCGCGCCGCGTCGCGGTCGTCGAGGGTGCCGGGGAAGGTCACGACGCCGACGCGCGCGCCGGCGAGCCCAGTGTCCGGCGCGGGGCCGGAGAGGTCCGCGATGAGGGGGGTCTCGAGACCGGCCATGCTCAGTTCTCCTCGGTCTCGTCGAGCACGGCCACGCGCACGACGTCCTCGATGACGGGGTTGGAGAGCAGCTTCTCCGCGGCCTCGCGGGCCTGGGCCAGCGCGTCCTCGGTGGCCTCGCCGTCGACGGTCAGCTCGAAGCGCTTGCCCTGCCGGACACCGGCGAAGCCGTCCAGGCCGATGCGGGGCAGTTCGTTGGCGATCGCCTTCCCCTGCGGGTCGAGGATCTCGGGCTTGGGCATGACGTCGACAACAATGCGGGCCATCGGGGAACTCCTGAGGGTCGAGCAGCGGGCCGGGATCCGGCGAACGTCAGCCATTCTATCGGCTCGGGCACGCCGGTCGTGCCGGGCCCGGACCGCCCGCCGGGTGTGGTAGGGGTCACCCGCCGGCAGGCCGCCCGGGCGGTGGGCCCCCGGGATTCTCCAAGGCGTGTCCGGTAGACCGTGGTGCCATGAGCACCGCACCGCAGACCGCAGGGGCCCGCACCGACGACGCACGCCTGGTCTCGGTCTACCGCCGGGTCCTGACCCTGCTGGGGATCGGCACGGTTCTCGGCGCCCTGACCGAGCTGGCGATGCTGCGGCACTGGCAGGGACCCGCCCAGCTGGTGCCTTGGGCGGTGCTGGCCGTGCTGCTGCTCGGGGCCGTGGCGTGGCTGGTGCGGCGCACCACCGGGACGGCCCGCACCGTGCGGGTCGCCGCGGTCGTCTCCGTGCTCGGCAGCGCCTACGGCGTCTACGAGCACGTCCTGGCGAACCTGCGGGCCGGACCGCTGGACCCGCGGTACGCCGAGGCCTGGGACGCGATGTCGGGCGCGGCCCGGCTGTGGGCGGCCACCAGCGGGGCCGTCGGGCCGTCCCCCGTGCTCGTGCCCGGCACGATGGGCCTGGCGGGAGTGCTGCTGTGGCTCGCCGTCCTCCGCTGGCGGCGCGGGACGGACCGAGCCCGGTCCGCCGCCGGCGGAGGGGAACGGGGCGGTGCTGGAACAATGGGCCCATGACCCAGCACCCAGCGACGACCACCCCCGGACTCAGCGGCCGTGAGGCCGAGCGGCTCGCGGACGCCCTCGAGGCCCGGGACGTGACGGTCTTCGTGGACGGCACCTCCCTGCGCCTGCCGGAGGGGGCGCGCGACGCCGTCGTGGACCTCCTCTCCCGGATGACCCGCGGGGAGACCGTCACGGTGACGTCCGCCGCGGTGACCTCCGCCGCGGAGCCGCCGGCGGACCCCGGGGACCTGCTGACCACCTCGCAGGCGGCCGCGCTCGCCGGCATCTCGGCCACCTATCTGCGCAACCTCACCACGGAGGGCGTCCTCCCCGTGCAGTACCGGGGCAGCCACCGCCGGATCCGGCGCGCGGACGTCCAGGACTGGCTCGCCCGCCACGGCGAGGACGGGGCCGCCCCCGACTCCCCGGAGGACCTGCTGACCACCTCGCAGGCGGCCGCCCTCGCCGGGATCTCGGCCACCTATCTGCGCAACCTCACCACCGAGGGCGCCCTGCCCGTGCAGTACCGGGGCAGCCACCGCCGCATCCGGCGCTCGGACGTCCAGACCTGGCTCGCGGGGCGGCAGCGGCGCGACGACGACGGCGCGCCCGCGCCGCACTGACCCCGCCTCAGTCGAAGCGGGCCACGACCCAGCCCTCGACCACGTCGACCGCCGCCGCCCGCAGGAGGTCCTTGGCGGGGTCCGGCGGTGCCTCCCGGCCGGCCGCCAGGGCCAGGCGGGACCCCACGAACCGCCCGTCGGCGGCGAAGACCCAGAAGTGGTTGGGGCACTCGAACGTCTCGGCGCGCCCGGCGGACTCCCGGCACACGGTGGCCTGCTGGTGGGTGCAGGTGTTGCGCAGCACGTGCAGCGCGCCCCCGGCGTCACGGGTGACGAGGACCGGCCCCGTGCTGGAGGGCGCCGTCACGAAGTCGAGCGGGTCCGGCACGGCGGAGACCGCCACGATCCGCTCCCAGTCGCCGGCGGGCTCCCCGGGCGCGCTCACGCCGCCGCCCCGTCGGTGGCGCGGGCCGGGTCGAGGACCTCGAGGGCCGCGCCGAGCCGGCGGCGCAGCGGCTCGGCGCGCCGGGCGAACTCCCGCTGCCGGCGCACGTACTCGGCCTTGCCCTCCGGCGTCTCGATCCGCACGGGCTCGTAGCCCCAGCCGGAGAGGTCGTAGGGGGCGGCCCGCATGTCGGTCTCCCGCACGTCCCACGCCAGCTCGAAGCAGTCCATCAGCAGCTCGGAGGGGATCCCCGGGACGAGCTTGTACGCCCACTTGTAGAGGTCCATGGTGGCGTGCAGGCAGCCCGGCTGCTCCATCCGGCGCTGGGACTCCCGGGTGGGCCGCAGCTCGTTGAGCGGCACGGCCTGCGGCTGGAAGAACCGGAACGCGTCGAAGTGGGTGCACCGGATCCGGGCGGACTCCACCACGGCGTCCGTGCCCGCGGCCCCGAGCCGCAGCTCGAGCTGCTCGTGGCGGAGGTCGTTGTCCTCCGAGCGGTAGGCCATCGCCCACTCGTGCAGGCCGAAGCAGCCGAAGAAGCCCGGGTTGCCCGCGTGCGCGCCCAGCACCGCCCGGGCGAAGTCGATCGCGGGGGCCCGCCGGTCCCGGAGGGCGTCGTCGTCCACGGTCACGGCCCCGTCCCGGGCGCTGAGCCCCAGGGCCGTGAGCTCGGCGCCGGTGAGCGCGCGGTAGAACTTCTCCCCGGCGCGGTCCGCGGCGTCCAGCAGCACGGTGCCCGCCCCGGGGTGCCAGCGCTTCAGCTGCGCGGGCTTGAGGGTGTAGTAGGTGAACAGGAAGTCCTCGACCGGGTGCTTGTGCCCGCGGTGGCGGCGGGCCACGAACGGGTCCGCGCGGCGCGCCGCGCGCTGCTCGTGGGCGTGCGACCGCGGCGCCCACTCCGCGCGGGACAGGACGACGACGGGGCGGGTCACGGGACCCGCCCCGTCGTCGACGGACCGGTGGAGCGCGGCACGGGGATCAGCGGCCGGTCCCCGCGTGGACCGTGGCCTCCTCGTCGGAGTCCAGGCCGAAGGCGCTGTGCACCACGCGCACGGCCTCGTCGAGCCGGTCGGCGGCCGTGACCACCGAGATCCGGACCTCGGAGGTCGAGATCATGTCGATGTTGATGTTCGCGGCCGCGAGCGCCTCGAAGAACGTGAAGGTCACCCCGGGGTTCGACTTCATGCCGGCGCCCACGAGGGAGAGCTTGCCGACCTCGTCGTCGTACTCCAGGCCCGCGTAGCCGATCTTCTCCTCGGCGGCGCGCAGCAGGCTCATGGCCAGATCGCCCTGGGACTCGTCCACCGTGAAGGAGAGGTCCGTCAGCGGGTCGTCGCCGGTGGAGATGTTCTGCACGATCATGTCCACGTTGACCTTCGCCTCCGCGAGCAGCCGGAAGATCCGGGCGGCGATGCCGGGCTTGTCCGGCACTCCGACGACGGTGACCTTCGCCTGCGTGCGGTCGTGGGCGATGCCGGAGATGAGCGGCTGTTCCAACGGGATCTCCTTCGGGGAGGTGACGGCGTCTTCGGGGCCCGGGATGACCCAGGTGCCCTCGTTGTGGGAGAAGGACGAGCGGACGTGCAGCTTCACGCCGAAGCGGCGGGCGTACTCGACGCAGCGCAGGTGCAGGATCTTCGCGCCGTTCGCGGCGAGCTCGAGCATCTCCTCGCTGCTGACCACGTCCAGCTTGCGGGCCCTGGGCGCGATGCGGGGATCGGCGGTGAACACGCCGTCGACGTCGGAGTAGATCTCGCAGACGTCGGCGTCGAGGGCCGCGGCCAGCGCCACGGCCGTGGTGTCCGAGCCGCCGCGGCCCAGGGTGGTGATGTCCTTGGTCTGGCGGTGCACGCCCTGGAACCCGGCGATGATCGCGATGTTGCCCTGGTCCAGGGACTCGCGCACGCGCAGCGGATTGACCTCCACGAGGAGGGCGGCGCCGTGCGCGCCGTCGGTGACCATCCCCGCCTGCGACCCGGTGAAGGACTGGGCGGGAGCGCCCATCCCGGACACCGCCATGGCCAGCAGCGCCATGGAGATCCGCTCGCCGGCGGTGAGCAGCATGTCGAGCTCGCGGGCCGGGGGCTTGCGGGTGACCTCGTGGGCGAGGTCCAGGAGCTCGTCCGTGGTGTCGCCCATCGCGGAGACGACGACGACGACGTCGTGGCCCCTGTTGCGCGTCTCGACGATCCGCCGTGCAACGCGGCGGATGCCGTCGGCGTCCGCGACGGAGGATCCACCGAACTTCTGCACGATCAGGCTCATGGGTTCAACTCCTGTGCTCGAGGGCGGCCGGCGGTCGGGGCCGGGCCGTGCGCCCGCTCCCCGCGGCAGGGCACCAGGACATCCTACGCGAGTGCGTCAGGCGACGACCGTCCGGCCCTCGAACGCGCGGCCGAGGGTCACCTCGTCGGCGTACTCGAGATCGCCGCCCACGGGCAGCCCGGAGGCCAGGCGGGTCACGCGGATCCCGAGGGTCTTGAGCATACGGGAGAGGTAGGTGGCGGTGGCCTCGCCCTCCAGGTTCGGGTCGGTGGCGAGCACGACCTCCTGCACGGTGTCCCCGGAGAGCCGCGTCATGAGCTCCCGGATGCGCAGCTGGTCGGGGCCGATGCCCTGGATGGGGCTGATCGCCCCGCCCAGGACGTGGTACCGGCCGCGGAAGCTGCGGGTGCGCTCGATGGCCATGACGTCCTTCGACTCCTCGACCACGCAGATGACGCTGTCGTCCCGGCGGGCGTCGCGGCAGATGGCGCACTCGTCCAGCTCGGACACGTTCCCGCAGATCCGGCAGAACTTCACCTTGTCCTTGACCGCCGTCATGGCGTCGGCCAGCCGCCGGACGTCCTCCTTGTCGGCGTCGAGGAGGTGGAACGCGATCCGCTGCGCGGACTTCGGCCCGACGCCGGGCAACCGGCCCAGCTCGTCGATCAGATCCTGAACAGCGCCTTCGTACACGTTTCCCTCGATTTCCGGGCCGGTGCACGGCCCTCCTGATCGTCCTCGGCCACGACGTCACCGGGGTGCCGGTGCGCGGGGCGGTCCCGGCTCACTCCCCGGTGTGGAGGTCCCGCTCCTCGATCAGCATCCCCCCGAGGATCCGCTCGATCGCGGCGCGGCCGTAGAGGGTGGAGTCCTCGAGCGCCTCGTCGTCCGAGCTGGGCACGAAGGAGTCGTCCCATTCTACGCCGCTGTCCTGCGGGGCCGCGGCGGAGGCGGGTGCCTTGCGCCCCGCGGCGATGGCCGCGGCGTGGCGCTCCCGGAAGCTCAGCCGTGCGTTCCGGTCGGCGCCGGCCGGTGCCGCCGACGGGGCGTCCTGCTGCGGGGCGGCCGGGGCCGCTGGGGCCGCCGGGGCCGCCGGGTTCGCCGTCGGAGCCGGGGCAGCGGCGCCCGTCGCGGTCCGGGGATCCTCCGGGCGGGCGGCCGGGTGGGCGGTGGGGGGCGTGGCGCTGCCGGTCGACCGGTTGCCGGGTCCGCCCCCGGAACGGGGAGCGGACGCAGGGTTCTGCCGTGCGGGGGCCGCGGGCCGCCACTGCTCCGGGGGCGCCGCGTCCAGGTCGTCGGGGTAGGGGGGCTCGTCCGGGTATGGGGGCTCCTCGGGCGGCGGGACGTCGTCCGACGGGGGGACGTCCCGGTCCCGTGCCCCCGGGGCCTCGCCGGGGAAGGCGGGGCCCGGGCGCCCGGTCCGACCGGGGTCGGACGGTGCTCCGGGCTGCGTCCCGGGCTGCGTCCCGGGCTGCGGTGCCGGCCGGTCGGCGGGCTGGGCGCCGGCGGGGTCCTCCGCCGTCCGGGCCGGTCCCGGCGGCCGGGCCTCGGGCTGCGCCGGAGCCCGGGGTGCGGGTGCGGCCGGGGACCCGGCAGGGGCCGCGGCCGGGGCGCCGCCCTGGGGAATGGCGGCCACGGACCAGCTGTGCACGGGCTCCTGGGCCCAGGCGGGGTCGGTCCACTCCGCCGGCGCGTCCGTGGCGGGTCGGCCGTGGGCGTCCCAGGGGTCCTGGCCGCCGCCGTCCCCGTCCGGGGACGGCGCGCCCGCGGGCGGCTCCGGCGCGGAGTCCGTCGCGGTGCCCGGTGCGCCGTCCGGGGGCGTGCTCGCGGCCCGG
>NZ_NSKF01000048.1:0-11905 GCF_002287015.1 Kocuria sp. WN036 | reverse complement strand
GCGGGCCCGTTCGGCGGCGCCGGCGGCGTCCTGGGCCGCGAGCGCCAGGCTGTCCGCCTCGGCGCCGGCCTGCACCCGGCGCCGCCCGGCGTCCGCGTGGGTGGTGTGCAGGCGGGAGAGCTCGTTCTCGGCCGCCTCGACCCGGGAGCGGGCCGCCGCGACCGCGCCGGTGAGCCGGGCCGTGCCCTCCCGGCGGTCGGCGGCCGCCCGGAGCAGACCGGTGACCACGCCGTCCTGGTCGCGCGCCGCGGCCTCCGCGTCCTCGCGCTCCTGGATGGCCTCGGCGAGGGCGTCGACGGCGTCCTCGACCTGCTCGAGGAGCTGGTGCTGCTCCTCGCGGGTGCGGGCCGCCTGGGCGTCGAGCCGGTCCGGGTCCCGCCCCGGGTCCGCGGGCTCGGCCGCGGACCCGAGCAGCCGGCGCCGCTCGGCGGCGAGCGAGGCGAGGGACCGGTAGCGCTCCTGCACGGCGGTGAGCTGGTACCACGTGTCCCGCGCGGTGTTCAGGGCGGGGGTCGCCTCGGCGGCGCGCGCCTCGACGTCGGCCTGCCGGGCGCGGCCGGCGTCGAGGGCCTGCTCGGCCTCGGCGCGCTCGGCGCGCAGCCGGCGCTCGGCGTCCTCGTCGACGGCGAGGCTCGTGCGGGCCTGCACGAGGTCGTCGGCCAGCAGCCGGGCGCGGGCGTCGCGGACGTCGTGCTGGATCCGCTGGGCACGCCGGGCCGTCCTGGCCTGCCGGCCCAGCGGGGTGAGCTGGCGGCGGATCTCGGCGGTGAGGTCCTCGAGCCGGTCGAGGTTGGCCTGCATCGCCTCGAGCTTGCGCAGCGTCCGCTCCTTGCGGCGCCGGTGCTTGAGGACCCCGGACGCCTCCTCGACGAAGCCGCGGCGCTCCTCCGGGGTGGCGTGCAGGATGCGGTCGAGCTGGCCCTGGCCCACGATGACGTGCATCTCCCGGCCGAGCCCGGAGTCGGAGAGCAGCTCCTGGATGTCGAGCAGCCGGCACGGCCGGCCGTTGATCGCGTACTCGGAGCCCCCCGAGCGGAAGAGCGTGCGCGAGATCGTGACCTCGGAGTACTCGATGGGCAGGGCGCCGTCGGCGTTGTCGATGGTCAGCGACACGTGGGCCCGGCCGAGCGGGGCCCGGCCGGCGGTGCCGGCGAAGATGACGTCCTCCATCTTCCCGCCGCGCAGGGACTTCGCGCCCTGCTCCCCCATGACCCACGCCAGGGCGTCCACCACGTTGGACTTGCCCGAGCCGTTGGGGCCGACGACGGCGGTGACCCCGGGCTCGAACTCGAAGGTGGTGGCCGAGGCGAAGGACTTGAACCCCCGCACGGTCAGGGTCTTCAGGTGCACGGGTGTCCGGTCTCCTGGGGTGGGCGTGGCGGGCAGGGGGTCGCCACCACTGTACTCGCGCGCCGCGACGGCCCCGCGGCCGCCGGCCGGGCGCCGCGCACCGGAGGGAGCGCCGGCCCGCCCGGAGCGGTCGCGGGCGGAGACGAGGAGCGGGGACGAGGAGCGGAGAAGATGATCAGCCTACAGAGAAACGACCGGGCCCCGGCCGGCGCCGCGGAACCGGCCGGTAGACTGGCCGCGACCAGCACGACCTGCCCTCCCCGCGACCGCGCCCTCCGTGGGCGGGCCGGGGCGTCGGCGAGACCCTAACGAAAGCCAGAGACCTTGACCGGTAATTCCTCGATCCGTCACCGCAACGCCGCCCTCCTGGCCATCACCAAGGTCGAGGCGGACGAGGTGGTGCCCTCGTCCCACGCCGACGAGGTCCTGGCGGACACGTTCGCCCGGCTGAAGATGCCGAAGGGCCTGCTCGAGCGGCTCGCGGGCGTCAACGAGCGGCGCGTCTGGGCCCCCGGGCGCCACTTCACCGACGGCGCCGTGGAGGCGGGCGAGGCGGCCCTCGCCCGCGCGGGCGTGCGCCCGGACCAGGTGGGGCTCCTGATCAACGCCTCGGTGACCCGCGACGGCTACGAGCCCGCGGTCTCGGTGTCCGTGCACCACCGGCTCGGCCTGGCCCCCTCCGCCCTCAACTTCGACGTCACCAACGCGTGCCTGGGCTTCGTCAACGGGCTCACGATCGCGTCCACGATGATCGACGCGGGCGCGATCGACTACGCCGTCGTCGTCGCCGGCGAGGACCCGACCCCCTGGCACCGCGAGACGTACGAGCGGCTGCAGGGCCCGGACGTGACCCGGGCGGACGTGGTGCGCGAGTTCGCCACCCTGACCCTCGGCTGCGGCGCGGCCGCCGCCGTGGTCGGCCCCGCCGACCGGCACCCGGAGGGCCACCGCATCGCGGGGTCCGTGACCCGGTCCGCGACCGAGCACCACGGGCTGTGCATCGGGGGCTTCGACGGCATGTACACCGACGCCACGGGGCTGCTCAAGCACGGCGTGGGACTGCTCGCGGACGCGTGGCACGACGCGCACGAGGACGGCTGGGACTGGGCGGACATGGACCGCTACATCGGCCACCAGGTCTCCATGTCCCACACCAACAAGCTGTTCCAGGACGTCGGGATCGACCCGGAGAAGTTCCCCCTGACCTTCCCGTTCTGGGGCAACGTCGCGGCCGCCGCGCTGCCGATGACCCTCGCCCTGGAGGCCGAGCGGCTCCGGCCCGACGAGCGCGTGCTGCTGCTCGGCGTGGGCTCCGGGCTCAACGCGACCTACATGGAGATCGACTGGTGAACCGCCGGCGCTGACGCCGCGCCCGCCCGAGACACCCCGCACGAGACGCACCCTCGAGGAGCCCCACGACCATGGCACGCACACGACCGTCCACGACCCAGCAGCCCGGAGGGCCGGACGCGGCGCGGCTGCCCATGACGGAGGTCCCCCTGCCCGGGGTGGACCCGGCGTGGTCCCGCACGGTCACGGTGGCCTCGACGGCCCCCGTGGAGCCGGTCCCCGGCCGGCGGCGCCGCTGGCACGTCCTCGACAACGCGGCCTCCCTGGAGGCCGCCGGGCTCACCCCGCGGGGCACGGTCCTCGCCGTGCACGGCAACCCCACCTGGTCCTACCTGTGGCGCGACGTGCTGGCCGCCGGGACGGACCCCGCGAACCCCTGGCGGGTGATCGCCGTGGACCAGCTCGACATGGGGTTCTCCGAGCGGACCGGGCTCTTCCGCCGCCTCGACGACCGGGTCCGCGATCTGGGCGACCTCACGGCCGAGCTCGGCCTGGACGCGAGCGAGGCCCCCGTGGTGACCCTCGCCCACGACTGGGGCGGGCTCGTGTCCTCCGGCTGGGCCCTGGAGCACCAGGACGTCCACCGCGCCACGATCCTCACCAACACCGCCGTCCACCACGACAACGCCGAGCGGATCCCCGCCTCGCTGCGGCTGGCACTGGCCCCGGCCGCGCACGGGCTGCTCACCGAGCGGACCACGAGCTTCCTCGACGTGGCCCTGGCACTGGCGGAGCCGTCCCTGTCCCGCGAGGTGCGGGCGGCCTACCGGGCGCCCTACGCCACGCGCGCCCGGCGGGAGGCGATCCGCAACTTCGTGGCCGACATCCCGGCCGCCCCGGACCACCCCTCGCACGCCCGCTACGAGCAGATCGCCGCCGGCGTGGCCGCCCGCGAGGTCCCCGCCCTGCTGCTGTGGGGCATCGGCGACCCCGTGTTCCAGGAGCGCTACCTGCAGGACCTCGTGCGCCGCATGCCGCACGCCGACGTCCACCGCTACGAGGGAGCCCTGCACCTGCTGCCCGAGGACCGGGACGTCGCGACGCCGGTGATGGCCTGGCTCGCGGACCGCTTCGGCCCCGGCCCCCGCCGCCGCGAGCTGCACCTGCAGCGGCGCGCCGTCTCCCGCGGCGAGCACGTCCCCTTCCCCGCGGAGCTCGACGCGCGGCGGGCCGACCTCGGCCTCGCCGTCGTGGACATGGCCCCCGCCTCCGGGGACGCGGGCGCGGGGGCGCACGCGGCCCCGGTGCGGGCGAGCCTGAGCTGGGCGGAGCTCGCCGACCGCGTGGACCGCCTCGCCGCGGGGCTCACCGGCATCGGGGTGCGCCCCGGGGACCGCGTGAGCCTCATGGTGCCGCCGGGCTCCGACCTCACCGCGCTGCTCTACGCGTGCCTGCGCATCGGCGCCGTCGTCGTCGTGGCGGACTCCGGACTCGGCCCCAAGGGCCTCACCCGGGCGCTGCGGGGGGCCGCCCCGGCCTGGCTCGTGGGCATCCGCAGGGCGCTCGTCGCCGGCCGGGCCCTCGGCTGGCCGGGCACCCGGATCTCGCTCGAGGCCCTCGACCCCGTGTCCCGCCGGGCCCTCGGCGTGGCGCACGACGTCCCCGCGCTGCTGGACTCGGCCCCGCGCGCCGACCTGCCTGCGCCGGACCCGGACGCGGACGCCGCGGTGCTGTTCACCTCCGGGTCCACGGGCCCGGCCAAGGGCGTCGTCTACACCCACCGCCAGCTCTCCGCCATGCGGGACGCCGTGCGCGGCACGTACGGGCTCACCGCCGGCACGGGGCTCGTGGCGGGCTTCGCGCCCTTCGCGCTGCTCGGGCCCGCCATGGGCACCACGTCCGTGACCCCGGACATGGACGTGACCGCGCCGAAGACCCTCACCGCCCGCGCTCTGGCCGACGCCGCCTCGGCCATCCAGGCCACGGCCGTGTTCCTCTCCCCCGCGGCGATCGCCAACGTCCTCGCGACCCGGCACGAGCTCGACGAGGGGCAGCGGCGGGCGCTCGAGCTCGTGGAGCTCGTGCTCTCGGCCGGGGCCCCCCTCCCGGAGCCGCTCCTGGAGCAGCTGCAGGAGCTCGTGCCCGCGGCGACGCTGCACACCCCCTACGGGATGACCGAGGGGCTGCCCCTCACGGACGTGACCCTCGGGACCATCCGGCAGGCCGGCCTGGACAGCGCGGGATCCGCCGTGGCCGGCGCCGGCAACGGCGTGTGCGTGGGCACCGCCGTGCACGGCGCCGAGCTGGGGGTCACCGCCCTGGGCCCGGACGGCGTCCCCGACGACGGGATCACCACCGAGCCCGGGGTCACCGGTGAGATCGTCGCCCGCGCCCCGCACGTCAAGGACCGCTACGACAGGCTCTGGCACACGGAGCACCTCAGCACCCAGCTGCCCGGCTGGCACCGCACCGGGGACGTCGGGCACTTCGACGCCGCCGGGCGGCTGTGGGTCGAGGGCCGCCTCGCCCACGTCATCGTCTCCGCCGGCGGCGTGCTGACGCCGGTCGCCGCGGAGCACGCGGCCCGGACCGTGCCCGGCGTCGGCCGCACCGCCGTCGTCGGGGTCGGCCCGGCGGGCACGCAGGTGCCCGTGGCCGTCGTGGAGACCGTCCCGGCGGCCCCGCGCCCGGGCCCCGCCGACCCGCTGCTCTCCGGTGCCGTGCGCGCCGCCGTGCGCGAGGCCACGGGCCTGGACCTCGCGGCCGTGCTCGTGGTCCCCGAGCACCCCACCGACATCCGGCACAACTCCAAGATCGACCGAGCCCTGCTGGCCGGATGGGCGGAGCACGCCCTGGCCGGAGGAAGGATCAGGAACCCGTGAACGGCAAGCACCGCCAGGACGGCACGCACGACGACAAGGTCCCCGCCTACGACGCCTCCGTGACGGAGGGCGCCCCGCCGGCCGGCACCGGCAGCCACGAGGTGGAGCGCGGGCGGCAGGAGCTGTCCGGCGACGGGCGGACGGTGCTCGTCACCGGCGCCTCCGGGATGCTCGGGGAGCACGTGGCGCGGCTGCTCGCCGCCCGCCACTGGACGGTCCGGCTGCTCCAGCGCCGGCACGCGCCGCTGGCCGACCAGCCGAACGTCGAGGAGGTCCTGGGCTCGGTCACGGACCCGGACGCCGTGGCGCGGGCCATGGAGGGCGTCGACGACGTCGTGCACCTCGCCGCCAAGGTCTCCTTCGCCGGGGACTGGGACGAGTTCGTGCTGACCAACGTCACCGGCACCCGCGTGGTCCTGGAGACCGCGCGGCGGGCCGGCGTGGACAACGTGGTGTTCGTCTCCTCGCCGTCGGTCGCCCACACGGGCGACTCCATCGTGGGCGAGCCCGCCCGGGCGGCCGACCCCGTGCACGCCCGCGGCAACTACGCCCGGTCCAAGGCCGCGGCCGAGCTGCTCGCGCTCGAGGCCGACGGCCGTGGGATGCGCGTCACGGCCGTGCGCCCGCACATCGTGTGGGGCCCCGGGGACACCCAGCTGGTCGAGCGGATCGTCGACCGCGCCGCGAAGGGGCGGCTGCCGCTGCTGGACCACGGGGCGGCCCTGATCGACACCACCTACGTGGACAACGCGGCCGAGGCGGTCGTGCGGGCGCTGGAGCGGATCGAGTGGGCGCACGGACGGGCGCTGGTGGTCACGAACGGCCAGC
This sequence comes from Kocuria sp. WN036, assembly GCF_002287015.1. Classification (NCBI taxonomy): domain Bacteria; kingdom Bacillati; phylum Actinomycetota; class Actinomycetes; order Micrococcales; family Micrococcaceae; genus Kocuria; species Kocuria sp. WN036. Next base: position 5,555 of record NZ_NSKF01000048.1, on the reverse strand, counting down.
CCCGCACCGTGGGCGAGCTCGTGGCGGGTTTCTGCCGGGCGGCCGGCGTGGAGCCGCCCACGCGCAGGGTCCCCGGCGTCCTGGCCCGCCTCGCGGGCACGGTCATCGAGAAGGTGTGGGCGGTCCGCCCGGGGGCGGACGAGCCGCCGATGACGGCCTTCCTGGCCGAGCAGATGTCCACGGCCCACTGGTTCGAGCAGCAGAGCACCCGCGAGGTGCTCGACTGGACGCCGTCCGTGACGGTCGAGGAGGGCATGGCGCGGCTGGCCGAGTACTACCGGACCCACCCCCTGGGCGCCCACGACGCCCCGATGCCCGCCACCGGGTCCACCGCCGCCCGCTGATCCCCCGCCGCGTCGGGCGGCGGGCCGGTCGGCGGTCCGCGGCCCGCGCGGCGCACCCCCGGGGCGGCCGCACGTGCGGTCGCCCCGGGGGTGCGCGGGGCCGGGGATCAGACCAGCGTGGCGGTGTCGATCACGAACCGGTAGCGCACGTCCGAGTTCTGCACCCGCTCGTAGGCCTCGTTGATCTGCTCGGCCGAGATGACCTCGATCTCGGCGCCCACCCCGTGCTCGGCGCAGAAGTCGAGCATCTCCTGGGTCTCCCCGATGCCGCCGATCATGGACCCGGCGAAGGTGCGGCGGTTGGCCAGCAGCGAGAACACGTTGACGTCCAGCGGCTCCGCCGGGGCGCCGACGTTGACCATGGCCCCGTTGACGTTCAGCAACGACAGGTGGGCGTCGAGGTCGATCTTCGCGCTGACCGTGTTGAGGACCAGGTCGAAGGTCCCGGCCAGCTCCTCGAACGTCTGCGGGTCGCTCGTGGCGTAGTAGGCGTCGGCGCCCAGGGCCAGCCCGGCCTCCTTCTTGCGCAGCGACTGGGAGAGCACCGTCACCTCGGCGCCCATGGCGTGGGCGATCTTCACGCCCAGGTGGCCCAGGCCGCCCAGACCCACGACGGCGACCTTCTTGCCGGGGCCGGCCTTCCAGTGGTTCAGCGGGGAGAAGGTGGTGATCCCGGCGCACAGCAGGGGCGCGGCGACGTCGAGCTCGATGCCCTCCGGGATGCGCAGCACGAAGTCCTCGGTGACCACCACGTGGGTGGAGTACCCGCCCTGGGTGACGGTGCCGTCGCGGTCCTCGGCGCCGTAGGTCATCACGGCGCCGTCGAGGCAGTACTGCTCGTCGCCGGCCCGGCAGTTGGCGCACTCGCCGCAGGAGTTCACCATGCACCCGACCCCGACCCGGTCGCCGACCGCGTGGCGGGTGACGTCGGCGCCGACCTCGGTGACGATCCCGGCGATCTCGTGCCCGGGGGTCAGCGGGTACTGCTGGGGGCCCCAGTCCCCCTGGACGGTGTGCAGGTCGGAGTGGCAGATCCCGGCGTACTTGATCTCGATGAGGACGTCGTGGGCGCCGAGGTCCCGGCGCTCGAGAGTGGTCGGGACCAGCGGTGCGCCGGCGGACGGGGCGGCGTAGGCGTTGACGGTGCGCAAGAGGTGCTCCTCGGAGGGTGTGGGTGCAGAAGTGTGCGTGCAGCAGTGCGGGTGCGGCGGAAGGGGGCGCCCGCCCGGGCGCACGGCGGCCTCCGGAACCGGGTGCGGCTCCTGGTGCCGGCGGTGACCGGGGGTCGCGACCGCAGGGGCGGCCGCCACGGAGGGTGGAGGACGGTGCGGGGCCGGCGCGGGGTCTTCCCCGACGGGATCATGGCGAATCGCACGTCCTCGACGAGCCTACACGCGCAGGAAGTTGGAAAGGAAGCTGATCGATTCCGGGCCGCCGGGGACCGGCGCCCCCCGTGCCCCGCCCGGGGCCCGGTCTCAGAACCGGGCGTTGCGGGGCGTGCGCTGGCAGACCGGGCAGCGGTAGGAGGAGCGGTTCATGAACTGCTCCCGCACGATCAGGGTGCTCCGCCCCTCCTCCGCGCAGCGCGGGCAGGGCAGGGAGGCCCGGCCGTAGGCGGAGAGGGAGCGGGCGAAGTAGCCGGACTCGCCGTTGACGTTGACGTAGAGGGAGTCGAAGCTCGTCCCGCCGGCCGCCAGCGCGCGGTCCATGACCTCGCGGACGGCCGCGAGAAGGCGCAGCGTCTCGGGCCGCCGGAGCGTGTCGGTGGGCCGCGCCCAGTGCAGGCGCGCCTGCCACAGGGCCTCGTCCGCGTAGATGTTGCCGATCCCGGAGACCAGCGCCTGGTCCAGCAGCGCGCGCTTGAGCCCGGTCCGGCGCCGGCGCAGCCGGTCGTGGAGGCGCTCCGCGTCGAAGGCGGGGTCCAGCGGGTCCCGGGCGATGTGGGCGGCCCGGGCGGGCACCAGCGGGACGCCCGTGGCCGAGCGGCCACCCGGGGCGCCGTCGTCGGTGGGGACGAGCCGGTCGAGGAGCATGCCGCCGAAGATCCGCTGGTCCACGAAGCGCAGCTCCGCCGGGGTGCCGGGGCGCTCGGACAGGCCCAGCCGCACCTTGAGGTGCTTCTCGTCGGGCAGCCCGGCGTCCTTGACCAGCAGCTGCCCGCTCATCCCCAGGTGCACCAGCAGCGCCTCCTGCGGCGGGGCGCCGTCCGCCCCGGTCAGCGGCAGCCACAGGAACTTGCCGCGGCGCACCGCGTCGGCCACGACCGCGCCGTCGAGCTCGTGGCCGAAGGAGACGGGGCCGGGCTCGTGGCGGCGCACCGAGCGGGGGTCCAGGACCTGCACGGACTCGATCCGGCGGCCGACCACCCAGCGCTCCACCCCGCGGCGGACCACCTCGACCTCGGGCAGCTCAGGCACGGGCGCTCCGGGGCGTGCGCTCAGCCACCGCGGCGGGCCACCAGGGTCGCGTAGGCCTGCGCCGCGGCGGAGCGCTCGGCCTCCTTCTTGGTGGTGCCGGTGCCCGTGCCGTGGTCCTGACCGCCGACGAGCACGTGCGCCTCGTAGCGGCGGTCGTGGTCGGGGCCCGTGCCCTCCACGGCGTAGCGCACGGGGCCCAGGGCGCGGGCCGCCGCGAGCTCCTGGATCTCGGTCTTCCAGTCCCGGCCCTCGCTCATCACGAAGCCGTCCTCCAGCAGGGGGACCACGAGCCGCAGCACGAAGGCCCGGGCCGCGTCGAGGCCGGTGCTCACGTACACGGCGCCGATCAGCGCCTCCATGGTGTCGGCGAGGATCGAGGCCTTCTCGTGCCCGTTGGTGCGCACCTCGCCCTTGCCCAGGCGGATGTGGGGGCCCACGTCCAGGGACCGGGCGAGGTCGGCGAGCGTGCGGGTGCTGACCACGGCCGAGCGGATCTTCGCGAGGTTGCCCTCGGAGTCGTCGGGGTAGCGGTGGAAGATCTCGTCGGTGACCGCGAGACCCAGCACGGAGTCCCCGAGGAACTCGAGCCGCTCGTTGTGGCCCTGCCCCTCGTGCTCGTACGCGTAGGAGCGGTGGGTCAGGGCAAGACGAAGCGTCCCGGCGTCGATGTCGACGCCGAGACGCTCCAGCAGGTCCTGAGGTGTCGCGGTGGAGGTCACCGTGGTCAGGCGTCGGCCACCTTGCGGCCCTTGTACTCCAGGAACAGCGCGGTGCCGGCGGAGTCGGTCACGACCTTCGCCTGGTGCGGCAGGCTGTAGGTGACCTTGCCGTTCTCGACGGTCTTGACCAGCTTGGGCGCGGTCGCCTTCCACTGCGAACGGCGTGCACGGGTGTTGGCACGGGACATTTTCCGCTTCGGAACAGCCACGGCTATCTCTCTTCTCTCGGTTCGGTCGTCTGGGTCGAGGTGTCCTGCTCGAGCAGCCCCGACAGGGCGCTCCAGCGAGGATCGAGCACCTCGTGGTGGTGTCCCGGGTCGTCCTCCAGGCGCGCGCCGCACTGGGCGCACAACCCCTGGCAGTCCTCCCGGCACACCGGTTGGAACGGCAGCTGCGTGATCACTGCGTCCCGAAGCATGGGCTCGAGGTCGATGGTCTCGTCCTGAACTTCATACATCTGGTCGTCCTCGGAGTCCTCCCCGCCGTCGGCGGCGGGGTCGAAGACGTAGAGCTCCTGCACGTCGACGTCCAGATCGTAGTCGATCGGGTCGAGGCACCGGCTGCACTCGCCGTGGATGGCCACGGCGGCCGTGCCGGACACCAGGATCCCGTCGTGGACGGATTCCAGCCGGAGGTCCAGGTCGATGTCCGAGCCCTCCGGGGCGCCGATGAGTGCGTTGCCGAAGTTCTCCGGCGCGGGCACAACTTCTTCCAGGCGTCGCATCGTCCCCGGGCGGTGCTCGAGGTCCCGGACACCGATGGTGAGGGGCGAACTGTTCTCGCGACTGATGACTGACTCCTGGTGAAATTCTGACCGACAGACCATGTTAGCGTGCCGCCCCGCGCGTTCTCAAACGGGCCGGGTCCGGGCGCGCCGGGACGGGCCGCGCCCGCTCAGCCCTGCAGGGCCCGCAGCACGGGCGCCGGCACGAACCCGGAGACGTCGCCGCCGAGGCCCTGGACCTCCTTCACGAGGGTCGAGGACAGGTGCAGGAACCGGGGGTCGCCGGGCAGGAAGACCGTCTCCACCCCCGTGAGGTGGCGGTTCATCGTGGCCATCGGCACCTCGTACTCGAAGTCCTCGCCCGAGCGCAGCCCCTTGACCAGGGCCACCGCCCCCCGCTGCGCCGCGTACTCCGCGAGCAGGCCCGCGCCCATGGGCTCGACGACGACGCCGGCGACGTCCGCGAGGCTCTCCGCCACCAGGGCCAGCCGCCGGTCAGCGTCGAAGCGGTAGCGCTTGTGCGGGTTGGTGGAGACCGCGACGACGACCTCGTCGAAGAGCGCCGCGGCGCGCGCGACGACCTCCACGTGGCCGTTGTGCAGGGGGTCGAAGGAGCCGGGGCAGATCGCTCGGTGCATGGGTGCCATCCTAGGGGCGCTCCGTGCCGGGGCGGCGTACCGTGGTGGACGAGGGAGTCCTCCGGCCAGAGCGGAGCACCGACATGGGCATGCAGTGCCGCCGGGCGCGGACCGGGGAGCGGATCAGCGCCCTGGACGAGGCCAACCTCCGCGTGGAGCGGCGCGGGGTGCCCATGCACGTCGCGGCCCTGGCCCTCCTGGAGGCCGGTCCCCTGCTCGATGCCGGCGGGCGCGTCCGGCTGGCGGAGGTCCGGGAGCACGTCGAGCGGCGCACCCGGGACGTCCGGCCGCTGCGTCGGCTGCTCACCCGCCCCGGGGGCGGACGCCCCGTGTGGCTCGACGACCCGGTCTTCGACGTCTCCCGGCACGTGCGCAGCCGTCCGGTGCCGCCGCCCGGGGACGAGGAGAGCCTGCTCCGGGTGTGCGCCGGGATCGCCGCCGTCCCGCTGCCCCGGGACCGGCCCCTGTGGGAGCTGTGGCTGCTCCCCGGCCTCGCCGGCGGCCGGGTCGGCCTGCTGATCCGGTGGCACCACGTGCTCGCCGACGGTCTCGCGGCCCTGACCCTGCTCGCGCCCCTGTTCGATCCCGCGCCCGGCGGCGCCCCGCGCGCCCCGGACGCGCCGGATCGCCCGGGGACCGGCGGCCCGCCGCCCGTTTCTGCCACGGCCCGCGCTCCGGCCCGCGCCGCTGCCCGCCTGCTCGGCGCCGCGGCC
>NZ_NSKF01000047.1:0-12120 GCF_002287015.1 Kocuria sp. WN036 | reverse complement strand
TCAGTTCGGCTTCCAGGGCGGTTTCCAGCACGTTCTTCGTCAGCTGGTTCAGCAGCCCGCCCGGGCCGACCAGGCTCACTCCTTGCTCCTTCGCCTGGGCAAGCAGCCGCTCGGCGAGGTCCTTCTGATCGATGATCTCTCCCGTCACGGGATCGATCATCGTGCCTGTCATCTCGGTCGTGGACTCTGACACGGCCGTCTCCTTTCGGATCAGGCCGGACCCTCACACACCGTTTTTCTTACAGTCCCCGAAACACCGTTTGAACGTTGCCGGCCTGGTCGTCGACGGTGGGTGGTCGAGTAGCAACCCCTATCGCACCTCGGGGGCCCGGTAGGTGTGGTTCGGCTCGGCTGTGGCCCCCAGGATTCGGGTCTCAGTGTTTCCGGTCGGTGCTGATGGCCAGGGCCACGGCGATGGCCGTCAGGGCGAGGGCGGCTGCCAGGGCCGCCGGCCAGGCGGTGGGGTGGAGCAGTACGGTGGCCGGTGCCGCGAGCAGGGCGGGCACCAGGATGAGCCCCCGGCTGTAGCCGATCAGCTGGGCTACGGGCACCGGTCCCAGGGGGGTGTCGATCGGGGGCTGGGTGTGGTCCGGTTCCGGGCCCAGGGCGCGGTAGAGGCCGGCCGCACCGATACCGGTCCCGGCCACAGCCCCGAGAAGCATCATCACCACCCAACTGGTGCCGGCAGCGAGCCCGGCCAGCAGTGCCACGGCGCCCAGGACCGCGGCGTTGAGCACGCACGGGACCACCAGGTGCATCAGGGCGGCTGCGGTGGGGGTGATCGGGAGGTTCCGTTCGGCGGCGGCCCCGGCGCGCAGATCGGCCAGATAGGCCGTGCCGCGGCCCAGTCCCCGGTATCCCACCACCAGCAGCGCGGCCCAGCCGGCGAGCACCACGGTGTGGGAGAAGGCGGCCAGCAGCACCACGGTCAGCCCGAGGTCCACGGCCAGTCCGGCCCGCCACCGGCTGGTGCGCAGGGCGGTGAGCGAGGCGAACAGCACCACCGTGCGCGGCCCCGTCACCCAGCCCGGTGTGCTCCCCGACAGTCCCCGCACCCCGGTCACCGTGGCGGGGGCCAAGGCGGCGGTCAGGTCGTGGGTCGACAGCAGGGACACGGCGTTGCTCAGGTGCCGTGCCCTTGCTCCGGCCGCCCGCAGCTGCACCCCGTCCAGGCCCCGGGCCCACCGCAGCGCCCGGACCCAGAACAGCCCGGCTGCCACCGCCAGTGCTCCCGCAACCCCCACGACCCACAGTGGTGGCACGGCACCCCACCGGCCGGTGGCCCCGTCCCGGGTCCCGGCCAGTACGACCAGCACAGCCCCCAGTGCTAGGAACCAGCCCGCCCAGGGGCGGGGACGCGGCGAGGTTCGCGCCCCGCCGGCGGTCTGGGCTCCGACAGCGACCCCGACGGCGGTGACCCCCAGACCGGCCCAGCACACCAGCCGCGCCGCCGCCTGCCACCACGGCGCGCCCCACCCGGCCGCCGCCCCGGCACCGCCCAGCAGCAGCAGCCCGGTGCCACCGAACAGCGCCCCGGCCGCCGTCGCCACCCACAGCATCCGGTGCACACTGCGGATCGGTTCCTGTGCCCCGGCCCCGGGCAGCGGCCACACCCACACCACCCGCTCCGGGGACACCCCTACCGGCCCCAGCCCGCGCAACAGGTCCACGGCACCGACCCAGGCCACCCCGAGCAGCACCGCGACTCCGAGCACCGGCGCCCCGGCCCCCGCCCAAGCGGCCGCCGGACGGTGCAGTACCCCGCCGGGGGAACCGGCGGCCACCAGATCCCCCAACGAGGACCCGAGGCCCAGAACCCCGGCGACCGCCCAGGCCATCAGCACCACCGTGACGAAGAGCCCGGTGTACGCATCGACGAACCGATCCGCGCCTCGAGCCCGCCCGCGGGTCCGGTCGCGGGCGCCTCGCAGGAACACCTCGATCTCGGCGGGCCCGGCAGGCTTCACACCGGCACCGGCCGTCACGACCGGTCCTCCCGCTGCGTCCCATTCACGGCCGGTGGCAGGGCACCGTCAGAGTCGAGGCTCAGCACGGTGGTGCCCACCGCCTCCGCCAGCGGCGCGTCGTGCGTGGCGATCAACAATCCCGCCCCCGCCCGCCGGGCAGCGACCAGACGATCCGCCAAACGGGCACGCATCACAGTGTCCAGGCGTTGTTCGGGCTCATCGAGCACCAGCAGCTCGAACGGACGGATCAGGGCTGCGGCCAGCAGCGCCCGCCGACGCTGGCCCGAGGACAGAGCGAACGGCGAGGCGTCCACCCGGTCCTGTAGCCCGAACTCGACCACCGCCTCGGCGGCCACCACGGGCGCATCGGCCACCCCGTGACCGCGCAGCACCAGTTCCAAGTGATGCCCCACCGACACCCCGGGCAAGAACGCGTCCTCGTCGAACAGGCAGCTCACCGCCCGGCGGTAGACCAGCGAGTTCTCCACCACCGGCCCGCCCTTCAGCCACCGCTGCCCGCTCACCGGAGCTTGCTGGCCCACGGCCGTGCGCAGCACCGTGGACTTGCCCGCCCCGTTGGCCCCGCGCAGCACCACCGCCTCCCCCGGCCGCACCTCGAAGCTGACCCCGGCGGTCACCGGCACCCCGGCATAACCACACACCAACTCACGAACAGACAGGACAGCGGCGCAACTCACGGACAAGAGCCTTTCAACGGCAACACGGCCATCTCATTCTTCCCCGGTGCCATCACCTGGAGCTCCCCCGCCGGCCGGATATCTGACACCGCCATGACCCAGCACCGACCCCGGTTGCGTTGTCTTCAGGGCGTCGGCCTACGGAGGGTCCCGCTCTGGACCGGAGCTGGAATTACGCTCCAGCGCGCGAGCTTCTCGGTGAGGCTGAGCCGGACGGTGGGCCATTCCCGATCGATCACCGAGAACACGACGACATCGCGCACGGTCCCGTCACGCCACAGGTCGTGATTGCGCAGCACCCCGTCCTGCTTCGCCCCGAGACCGGCGATCGCGGCCCGGGAGCGGTGGTTGTGCCAGTGCGTGCGGAACTCCACCGCGATACACCCCAAGGTCTCGAAGGCGTGCGTGAGCTGCAGCAGCTTCACCTGCGTGTTGAGCCCAGTGCCCTGGGCGGAGGCGGCAATCCAGGTAGAGCCGATCTCCAACCGACGGTGCTCCGCCCTGATGTTCAAGAACGTGGTGACCCCGACAGCGGCTCCATCACCGGGGCGCCGGATCACCCACGGCACGACCCGCCCCTCAGCGTGGGCGGCCAGCCGGGCTTCGATGTCCTCGCGCATCCGATCCGGTGCTGGCACCCGGGTGTACCAGAGCTGGTGCAACTGGCCGTCCTGGACAGCTTCTGCCAGTTCCGGAGCGTGCTCGAGCGCCAACGGTTCCAGCGTGGCCAGAGAGCCGGTCAGCGTGGGAGTTGCCAGGAAGTCCATGCCCCCAGATTACTGATCGCGAAAGGCCCCTCTGGGAACCTCTATCGGGCGCTGAAAGAGTCAGGTCCTAGGACTCAGCGGTGTCATGGTGCATTCACAATGGATCACCCTTGTCGGGATGCCAGCGGTGATTCTGGTTGCAAGGTTTTCTCCAGCATGGTGGCGCTGTACCAGAGCCCGTCGAAGTCCCGCCGCCCCACCTCCTGGAACCCCTGCCGCTGGTAGAAGGTGCGCAGAGCCGTGTTCGACTCCACGCAGTCCAGCCGGATGACCTCGGCTCCTTCAGCCCGGCCACGCTCCGCGGCCCAGTCCAGGAGAAACGACCCTAGGCCACGGCCGGCCGCACCGCGGTGGACCATCAGCCCGTGGACATAGACCGCCGGGGTGTCATCGGCACCCCAGACCTCGGGATCGGCCCACAGTCGCCGCGCGGCCGCGGCGACTCCCATGGAGGGATCGCGGACCAGGTGCCATTGGCCGGCTTGGATCTGCTCGGTGATCTCCTGCCGGCTCACGTGCCCGTGTCCCCACTGCTCGATGCCCAGCGCACCCAGCCAGTCCTCGATCTGGCGCCGAAGCTCGTGCAAGGCCACCGCGTCCGCAAGGACAGCCTGTTCAACCGGGGCGGGCCGGGAACTCGTCATGCTCACCACGTTAGGACAGCATCACTGCTCACCACGGTGACCAGGCATGAACTGCCATCTTCACTGCACGGGGTGAGCATGGATCACCCGGCATGTGCTCCCTCGGCGCCGGATACGGTGGCTGGGTCCCCGCGCCTACTTCAGAGGTCTTCCCCGTGCCTGTCCAACCCTCGATCAATCTGCGCCCGTTCCAAGAAACGGACACTGCCTTCTTCACCGGCCTGGCAACGGACGAACGGGTGACCCGCTTCGTCGGCGACGGTCGCCCCTGGGCACCGCAGGCCATCCAGGACCGTCTCCGAGCCGCGCTGCAGCAGCAGCCGGTAGAGCAGAGCGGGGCTGTTCGGTGGTTCATCGCCGTGGAGGCCCAGGAGGCGGTCGGCCTGGTGGTTTCTACCCGGTGCGACGAGGGCGTGGAGGTCGGCTACTGGGTGTCCCCCGAGCACTGGGGGCGCGGGGTGGCCGGAGCCATGGTCGATCGTGCCGTGGCCACGGTCCCGGAAATCTACGGCCAGGTCCGGCTGATCGCCCGCGTCGACCCGGCCAACGCCGCCTCGGCCCGTGTTCTCACCCGCCGCGGCTTCGAGCTCGAGACCAGCCAGGATGGCATCGACCGCTACGTGCTGGTGCAGACTCAGTAGCCGGCATCGACCACCGAGGAACCCCAACTGCAGTATCTGAGTGGCCTGTCCCCGAGGCCCCGGACATTGAGGACGGAGCGGCGATGCGCTCTGGAAGGGAATCCGAGGCAACCACGGACAAATGGCCGGCACAACTACCGTGGCGCCGGCGGCGATTACGGGACATCTCTCCTGCTGAGCGGCGCTGCATGCGCCACCCCAGAATGCTCTTGGCCGTTGGCGTCTCCTCCGGCCCGAGGCACGTGGACGACTCGGCGGTCACTGATCCCGTCGCTGACATGACGCCCCGGTAATGTGACACCGACCACGCTGTCGTGGGCACGCAAGGACGCACTGGGCCAAAGGCGGTCAGTCGGGGCAGCACCAAAGGCCCAGCAGAGGAGATGTCTCATGAGGACCACGAAGAGCTGCCGCGCAGCGGCCATGACGCTCGGGATCCTGCAGGCGGCCTCGGCCTGCGCTTCCACCAGTCACGGCATCGCGGTGCTCGACTCTGAGTCTTCTGCCCAGCCGGTGCCGGAAGTCATCCAGTCCAACGAGCAGTTCGCCGCCGACTCCGCCCGGTACCTCGGTGAGATCGAGGGCTACTCCTACTTCGCGGCGAGACCAGCCTCGGGCGGCGATCATGAGGCCTGTCTGATCCAGGTCGACTCCGCCTCCGAGGGCTGGATGAGCGGATGCTCCACCATCCAGAGCGACAAGGTCGTCGAGCTTTCCGGTGGAGTGCCGCGGCAGGAGGTCGCCCTCGTCAGTGACGACTCCTCGACCGACACTCTCGAAGAGGCCGGCTGGGAGCAGCGGGCCGAGAACCTTTGGCAGCGCTCGACCTGATCATTTCCGGCACTGACAACGGTCGGCCCATGGGCCGTTGTCCTGACTGATATGGGCACGCCTCCGCCACAGAGGAACCCCTGCCGCAACGCAACAGGTCAAGGAGTCAAGCGAACCGGGGGCAGTCCCCCTGCTTCCAGGGCGGCGAGCAGGCCGGTCTCGGTATGCATGTTGCGCACGAAGGGGACCATCGACTCCAGCTGCTCGGTCGTGGCGTTGATCTTTGCCTCGTAGGTCGCCACGACGTTCAGCCCGGCGTCCACTACGGCGGCGGCGACCTGCAGCGGCACGAAGCGCGGGTTCGGCTCCCCCGGGGGCGATCTGCGGCAGCCCGGTAGACTCGAAGTCCACGAACAGGTAGTCGGGGGCGTCTGCGCCCGGCGCCGGGGCGATCACAGTGGCGAGCACACCGCGCACCAGGCCTATCACGGGGCGGTACCCGGCGTCGACCAGATCCGCCTCGTCGGCCTCGCTCAGTCCGGCGGCCGTGAAGGAGACCTCCACGTAGGGCAGCTCTGGCGCCCACCCGTCGACGTCGAAAGCGGTGCTGGACTGGAACTCGCTGGACGGGGCAGTGGCGTTGAGGAACACCTTGCCGTTGGAGGTGTTCAGCTGCAAGAAACCGAGGATCGGGGCGCCGGTCGTCTCGATCTCCGTGGCGGCCGCGGAGGCGGCGGGGGTCGTGGTGCTCATGGGGTCCTTCCCGACGGTGAACTCTGTGGGGACGGCACCCATGTGTGCGGACACCCCAAGAGGCCGCGCCAGGGTGCGGACATGGGAACGGAGGGTCTGCTCTGGGGAGACAGGCCCTCCGTTGATGGCTGCGGCTGGATCAGCTGGTCTGGGCGGCGGCCTCCTGGCCGTCGACCATCCGCTCCCAGTGCTCGAGCTGGATCCGCACCTCGTCCCCGACGGCCGTCTGTACCTCCGCGGCCAGGCGCCGCCCCTCCTGCCGGGAGGCCTCGTATGCCTGCGCCGAGGGCCAGCCGCGCTCCTCGTCGTAGTGGCGGGCGAAGTCGGACGTCCACGCCAGGACCTGCTCGGTGAGCTCTGCCGGCAGCGGGAACTCCTCCTGGCTCATCAGGCTCTCGGGGCCGAAGAACGGCCAGGGGCAGCCGTGCTCGTTGAACATGCGGACCGTGATCGGTGCGGGCATCAGCACGAGCCTCCTGGGATGGACGTGATCACTCGACGGTTGGTCGAGGAGATGATAATCCGAGGATAGAACGTCTTCACGACGGCGCCGCGGGAGTTCCGGATCTGGACTGGGGTGGTGTAGCAGTACTTACCGCTGCCCTGGAAGGCGGTCTTGGACGGAGAGGCCAGCGCCTGCTTGGTGGCGAAGTCCATGAAGTCGTCCCAGTTCGCCCGCAGCGGGTACATCTTGTTCTGCCAGTCCTGCTGGTGGCGGGAACGGATGTGCCGGTAGCCGTAGCCGGCGTCGGTGCCGCACTCCATCTTGATATAGCCCCCGGAGAAGCCCGATCGGGCGCGGGCGTTGTACGTGGTGACGATGTGGGATGGGCGGTTCAGGACGTTGCAGTTCAATGAGTCGATCGGGCCGAGCAGCATTGGTGTGAACATGTCGTCGTCCTTCTGGGGCGAGGGCTGCTGGTCGGGCTCCTCAATCGTCAACGTCTGGCGGGTGGTGGGGGCGTAGAGCACGAGCTCGTTGTCGTCGGGCTGGGGCGGCGGAGCGGCCAGGGCTGGGCCGACTGAGCCAGTGACAGCCATGATGAGGCCGAGCAACAGAGCGTAGCGTGAAGTAGATTTCAAGCGCATCGAGACTCTCTTTTTCTGCGGAGTGGACGTGCCTGCGGTGCCCGGGTCGGCACTCAAGTGCACAATGTGCGGACAGCACACCACGACCAGTTGCAAAAGAGAACGGCCGAAAGGATGTTTCGGACATGGGAACGGAGGGTCTGCTCTGGGGATGCAGACCCTCCGTCTCATGGTTCCGAGGTCAGGCGGGACTGGGTGCTACCGATGCTGGGGTAGGACTCGAGGTCAGCCACCTTGGTGGTGCGTGAACCTCATGTGTGCGGCGCGTGCCCGAGAGGTTCGCGGACCCACGAATAAGGTTCAAGCCGGGGTGGCCGCGCGCTCCAATTCGGCCAGCCGGTCGCGCACTTGAACCATGACCTCCTGCGGCCGAGGTGCCTTCGAGTACGGGACCACCGAGACAGGAACCCCTATTGCAACTCCGTTCTCCCAGGAAGTGTCCGGTAGCCGGGCCATATGTAAAGCCGTAGTTGAGAAGTTCTCAAAGGAACTTGCCATTGTGGCTCTAAATGTTGGGACGCGAACGGCCGCAGCAGCAGCTACGACCGTGCGTCCAGGAGGTGCTGTTGCTGGTGGTGTCGGCGGGCCTCGATCTGTGCCCTGGTCCGATCGACGTGCTGGCGCGACTGGGACTCGAAGTCCACGACGACACGAGCGATTAATGCCACCGCCCCGATCATGAGCAGAGCGATCGCCGCCGGCTCGAGCGCACCACTGGTGCCGATCGACAGGCTCAGCTGGATCATGGCCGCCGCAGTGGCCACACCACCTGCGCCTGTGGCGACGCTCATTAACGTTCCTGCCATGGGAGCCTCCTGGAGCCGAGCACTAGACGTTTGTCTATGCAAAACAGACTAGTAACCTTACTCACCAGTAATCAATACAGGAGCCGAGGGACATGTCCACATCGTGAGACACCATAAAGGCCGCACCTACACATGGGGGCGTCTACGGCTTGGTGCCTCGGTGTTTTCAGCCGATGCCGGTTTCTTGGAGATCCATTCTCTGGAGGATGGTGGCGGAAATTTCTTCTACGGACATGAAGGCTGAGTTGAGGTGGGGGATGTCGTTGAGGGCGTACATCTGTTGGGCGTTGCGCAGTTCCCAGGTGCATTGGGGCAGGGAGGCGTAGACGGTGCCTGGGCGTCTTTCCTGGCGGACCTGGCTCAGTCGCAGGGGTTGGGAGGTGAGTCCGAAGCACTTGGTCGCGTAGGCGGCGATGGGTGCTGGCAGGGACCGGTGGGCGAAGTCTTCGTCGACTAGGGGGAAGTTCGCGGTGCGGATGCCGTGCTGCAGGGCGAGGTACATGCTGGTGGGGGTCTTGCCGCAGCGCGAGGGGGCGATGAGGATCAGATCGGCCCGTTCCAGGGCGCGGATGGATTGCCCGTCGTCGTGTTCCATGGCGTACTCGACGGCTGTCATCCGCGACTGGTAGCGGATGGCGTCGCCGAGCCCGTGGGCCCTGCCGGGTTGGGGGTTCGCGGTGGTGTGCAGGGCGGTTTCGAGCTGGTGGATGTGGGAGCCGAAGAGGTCCACGAAGTATCCGGCGCCAGCCTCGAGGATGCCGCGCAGGTGCGGGTCCACGACGGTGGAGAACACTACGGTGGTGCGGCCGGTTCCTGCGGCGGTGGTGATCCGGGCCGCGACCTGGTGGGCGTGCTCGGCGGTGGTGAGGAAGGGCACGGTGTGGCGTTCGAAGCGCTGGGCCGGGAACTGGGTGATGAGGGTGTTGCCGAGGGTCTCGGCGGTGATGCCGGTGCTGTCGGAGACGAAGAACGCCACCGGGCAGGAATCGGTCACGGGTGCCTCCGTTGTCTTCTCGTGGGGATGTCCGGTGGTCCGGGTGGGGGTTGGTGCCCTGGTCCTGGCGCCGGCGGCGCCAGGACCAGGGTGTTCACAGGGCCGGCTGTGCTGTGGTGGCGGCCAGGGCCAGCCAGGTGTCCACGACGGCGTCGGGGTTCAGGGACACGGAGTCGATGCCCTGGCCCAGCAGCCAGGCGGCCAGCTCGGGGTGGTCGCTGGGGCCTTGGCCGCAGATCCCGACGTACTTGCCGCGCTCCTTGCAGGCGGTGATGGCCATTTCCAGCAGCTTCTTCACCGCCGGGTCGCGTTCGTCGAAGGAGGAGGCGACCAGGGCGGAGTCGCGGTCCAGGCCCAGGGTGAGCTGGGTGAGGTCGTTGGAGCCGATGGAGAACCCGTCGAAGTGCTCCAGGAACGCCCCGGCCAGCAGGGCGTTGGCGGGCAGCTCGCACATCATCACGATCTCCAGCCCGTCCACCCCGCGGTGCAGGCCGTTGGCGGCCAGCAGCTCGATCACACCTTGGGCTTCGTCGAGGGTGCGCACGAAGGGGACCATGAGCTTGATGTTGGTCAGTCCCATGGTGGTACGGGCGTGGACGACCGCTTCGCACTCGAGCTCAAAGGCGGCCCGGAAGCTCTCCGAGAGGTACCGGCAGGCGCCCCGGAATCCGAGCATCGGGTTCTCCTCGTCGGGCTCGAACTGCGGGCCGCCGAGCAGGTTGGCGTACTCGTTGGACTTGAAGTCCGAGAGCCGGATGATCACCGGCTCCGGGGCGAAGGCGGCTGCGATCGTGGCGATGCCCTCGGCCAGGCGCTGGATGTAGAACTGGCGGGGTCCGGGGTAGGCGGCGATCCGCTCCCGGATCTGCCCGGCGACCTCGGCGGGCAGATCCGGGGACCCGTTTTCCACGGCCAGCAGGGCCAGGGGGTGGATGCCGATCTGGCGGTTGATGATGAACTCCAACCGGGCCAGGCCCACCCCGTGGTGGGGCAGTTGAGCGAAGGAGAACGCCTGCTCGGGGGTGCCCACGTTCATCATCACTTTCAGCGGTGCTTCGGGCATCGCGCCCAGGGTGGTCTCCTCCACGGTGTAGTCCAGCAGGCCCGCATAGACCAGGCCCGCCTCGCCTTCGGCGCAGGAGACCGTCACCGGGTCCCCCTCGGCCAGCGCTGTCGTGGCGTCCCCGGCGCCCACGACGGCGGGGATGCCCAGTTCCCGGGCGATGATCGCCGCGTGGCAGGTGCGCCCGCCGCGGTCGGTGACGATCGCGGCGGCTTTCTTCATGATCGGCTCCCAGTCCGGGTCCGTCATCGAGGCCACCAGGACATCCCCGGCCTGGAAGGAGGCCATCTGCTCGACCGACTCCAGCACCCGTACCCGTCCGGCGCCGATCCGTTGGCCGATGGCCCGCCCCTCGACCAGGACCGTGCCGGTCTCGTGGAGCCGGTAGCGGGCCACGGCCCCGGCCCCGCGGCGGGAGACCACGGTCTCGGGGCGGGCCTGCAGGATGTAAAGGTTCCCGTCGGTGCCGTCCAGGCCCCACTCGATGTCCATCGGACGGCCGTAGTGCTCCTCGATCGCCACCGCGTAGCGGGCCAGCTGCTCCACCTGCGCATCGGTGAGACTGAACCGCCCCCGCTGCTCATCCGGCACGGGCACGAATCCCACGGTCTCCCCGAGCTCCTGGGAGTCGGTGTAGGTCATCTGCAGGGCCTTGTCTCCGAGCCCGCGCTTGAGCACCGCGGGCCGCCCGGCGGCCAGGGCCGGTTTGTAGACGTAGAACTCGTCCGGGTTCACCGCCCCCTGCACCACCGCCTCCCCCAGCCCGTAGGAGGAGGTGATGAACACCGCGTCGGTGAACCCGGACTCGGTGTCCATGGTGAACATCACCCCCGAGGCGCCGACGTCGGAGCGCACCATCCGTTGTACCCCGGCCGAGAGCGCGACCTCGGCGTGGGTGAAGCCGTGGTGGACCCGGTAGGCGATCGCCCGGTCGTTGTAGAGGGAGGCGAAGACGTCCTTGACCGCCGCCAGCACGTTCCCCACCCCGCGGATGTTGAGGTACGTCTCCTGCTGTCCGGCGAAGGAGGCGTCGGGCAGGTCTTCGGCGGTCGCGCTGGAGCGCACTGCCCAGGACACCCCTGCCGGGTGGGTTCCGGCCAGCTTCTCGTAGGCATCCCGGATCCCGGCCTCCAGCCTGGCCGGCAGCGGTGCGTTGCGGATCAGCGATCGGATGTGCGCACCGGCGGCGGCCAGGGCGGTCACGTCGGCGGTGTCTAGGCCCTCCAGGGTCTGGGCGATCCGGTCGTCCAGGCCGTCGGCGGCCAGGAACTGGCGGAACGCGGTGGCTGTGGTGGCGAAGCCACCGGGGACCTGCACCCCGGCGCTGCTGAGGTTGCGGATCAGCTCACCCAAAGAGGCGTTCTTGCCGCCGACCTCCTCGAGGTCGGAGAGGTCGATGTCGGTGAAAGGAAGGACAGAGGTCAAGGAGAACTCCTTCGGTGGGCGCCGCCCAGGCGGGGTGCCAGTGGATTGAAGATCGGTTCTGCCCGCCGGGCCGGCCGCAGGAACATCAGCGGTCAGGGCCGACCAGCTCCTGCCGGGACAGGGGGCCCAGAGCAGGGGGCAGGGGACGGGGTGGTTCGGGGTTGTGAAGGGTTCAGTTGGTGGGGCGCAGGACCAGCAGCAGGTCCCCACCGGTGACCTGGGTGACCCCGGTCAGTGCGACCCGGGCGACCGCGCCGCCCGTGGGGGCGGTGATGGAGGCCTCCATCTTCATGGCCTCGATGGTGGCCACCTGGCCGCCCGCCTCCACGGTGTCGCCCTCGGCCACCGTCACGGTCACCGCCCCCGCGAACGGGGCGGCCACGTGGCCGCGGTCCGTGGGGTCGGCCTTCTCGGTCTCGGGCACCGAGGAGGTGATCGAGGTGTCGCGGACCTCGATCATCCGGGGCTGGCCGTTGAGGGTGAGCATCACGGTGCGCATGCC
>NZ_NSKF01000046.1:0-12194 GCF_002287015.1 Kocuria sp. WN036 | reverse complement strand
CGGAAGTGGTCGGGCTCCGGCCAGTTGAACGCCCGGCCGTGGCTGACGAGGATCTTCTGCTCCTTGAGCAGGTCGAGGGCGAACTTCTCGTCGTCGACGATGTTGAACTTCTCCACGTCGAGCTTGGGGAACAGGTACAGGGCGCCGTCGGCCTGCCGGCAGGACACGCCGTCGATCTCGTTGAGCCGCCGGTGGGCGAGGTCGCGCTGGGCCTTGAGCCGCCCGCCCGGGAGGATGAGGTCGTTGATCGACTGGTAGCCGCCGAGCGCGGTCTGGATCGCGTGCTGGGCCGGGACGTTGGCGCACATGCGCATGTTGGCGAGCAGCTTGATGCCCTCGATGAAGCTCTCGGCCTTCCAGTTGGGCCCGGTGATCGCCAGCCACCCGGCGCGGTACCCGGCCACCCGGTAGGCCTTGGAGAGCCCGGAGAAGGTCAGGCACAGCACGTCCTCGCCGGTGAGGGTCGCGGTGTTGATCATCTCGGCGTCGTCGTAGGTGATCTTCTCGTAGATCTCGTCCGAGAACAGGATCAGCTCGTGCTCGGCGGCGAGGTCCACGATGGTCTGCAGCACCTCGCGGGAGTAGACCGCGCCGGTGGGGTTGTTCGGGTTGATGATCACGATGCCCTTGGTGTTGGGGGTGATCTTCGCCGCGAGGTCCTCGAGGTCCGGGTTCCAGTCGTTGTCCTCGTCGCACCGGTAGTGCACGGGGGTGCCGCCGGACAGGGCCACCGACGCCGTCCACAGCGGGTAGTCGGGGGACGGGATGAGGATCTCGTCGCCCGGGTTGCACAGCGCCTGCAGCGTCATGGTGATGAGCTCGGAGACGCCGTTGCCCAGGTAGACGTCGTCGGTGTCGAGGTTCATGATCCCGCGCGTCTGGTAGTACTGCACCACGGCTGTGCGTGCCGAGTAGATGCCGCGGGAGTCCGAGTAGCCCTGCGCGTTGGGCAGGTTCTTGATCATGTCCACGAGGATCGCGTCGGGTGCCTCGAAGCCGAACGGCGCGGGGTTGCCGATGTTGAGCTTGAGGATCCGGTGGCCCTCCGCCTCCATGTGCTCCGCCTGCTCCAGCACGGGGCCGCGGATGTCGTAGAGGACGTTCTTGAGCTTGTCGGACTGCTTCACCACTGACATGCGGTACACCTTACCCCCGGGGTGCACGCCGTCCGGGGCACCCGTCGGTGCGCCGATCAGGTGTCGTCGCCGCCCTCGAGCCAGTACCGCGCGGCCTCCTCGGGCGTGTACGGGTCGCGGGCGGAGGTCATCCGGGTCATCAGCACGAGGTCCTCGGTGCCGATCTGCGCGGAGACCCCGTCGACGACGTCCGCGGCGGCGTCCGGCAGGTCCTCGGCCGCCACGGGGACCACCCGCTGCGGGACGAAGTTGTTGAGCGGGTCGGCCAGGACCACGAGGGCGTTGTCCTCGATGGCGGGCGAGGCCGTGAACAGGGCCGCGGCCTGCACCCGGTCCTCGAGCAGCGCGTCCACGAGGTCGTCCTGGTCGCCGAACGGCACGAACCTGCCGGGCACGCACTCGTAGGCGTCCTCCAGTCCCTCCGGGCCGTAGGAGCGGCCCGCGAAGTCGAGGTCGGTGCCCAGCGCCAGCTCGTCGCACACCGGGCCCAGGTCCTCCAGGTCGGTGAGCTCGTGCTCCACGGCGGTCGGCCGGGTCACGACGACCGCCACCGTGTTCTCCGCCGGGGCCGGCTCGAGGGTCCGCAGGCCCTCGGGCAGCACGTCCTGCACCCCGGCCAGCACGTCGTCGTCGTCCGCGCGCTCCTCCCCCAGTCCCAGCAGCTCGGAGAGGTCCTCGGCGAGCCCGCCGTCCTCGGCGTCCGGGGACGGCGTGGGGGTGGGCGTCGCCTCGCCCGTGGGCGCCGCGGAGGCCGGGCCCACCGGCGCCCGGCCGCGCAGGTGCAGGTAGAGGTTGCCGGAGTAGTCCGCGGCGACCTCCACCTCCCCCCGCTCGAGGGCCCCGAGGTAGTCGGCGCGCTCGGTCCCGGCGTCGACCACGCTCGCGTCGAAGCCGGCCTCCCGCAGCCGCCCGGCGTAGACGTGGGCGAGCACGGCCGTCTGCCCGGTGGGTCCCGCCGCGATCCGGACCGGCTCCGCGGCGGGGGACGCCGCGGTGGCCGGCGGCTGCTCCGGGGCCCCGCCGCCGCACCCGGTGAGCGCGGCGACGGCGAGCAGGCCCGCGGCGGCGCCACGGCGGCTCACCGGCCCTCCCCCGGTCCCGCGGTGCCCGCAGGGCCCGTGGCCACGAGCCCGGCCAGCTCGAGGCCCACGGGCACGAGGCCGACCAGGGGCAGCTGCGGCAGCGCCGCCAGGGGGAACCAGCGGGCCTCGTCGGAGGAGCCGTCCTGCTCCGAGGTGAGCGTCCCGCCGGTGATGTGGGCACGGTAGATCACGCGCAGGGCGTGGAAGGGCCGGTCCCGGCCGTCCAGCCGCTCGCCGGCGTCCATGTGGCGGCTGTGCACGCCGAGCAGCTCGTCGAGCTCCACGGTGAAGCCGGTCTCCTCGTGCACCTCCCGCAGCGCGGTCTGCGCGGGCTGCTCCCCGATCTCCATGCCACCGCCGGGCAGGCTCCACGCCCCCCGCAGCGTGGGGTGGCGCGGGTTCCAGTGGCTGAGCAGCACCGCCCCGTCCTGGACGATCACGGCGTAGGCACCCACCCGGGTGTCCATGGGGAAACTCATGCCCCCCATTCTAGGAACGCCCGGGGCGGGGCGCCGACAGCGCGCGCGGCGGGCGGGCCGGTGGATCGGCCCCCGGGGATAATGGGCGCGTGAGCATCGTCGACAACGCCGTCTACCGGGGCGGACAGCGCATCGCGTCCCCCGCCACGCTCGAGGAGACCTACCGGCTGCTCGCCCGGCTGCGGACCGAGGACCCCCGCTGCACCGAGGCCGGGGAGCACTGCGTCCTCGTCTGGATCGGCCTGTACCGGCCCTCCGCGGACGAGCTCGACTCCCTGGCCGAGCAGTTCGGCCTGCACGAGCTCGCCGTGGAGGACATCCGGCAGGCCGAGCAGCGGCCCAAGCTCGACCGCTACGGGAGCACCCTGTTCACGGTGCTGCGCCCCGCCGTCTACCAGGACGCCACCGAGACGGTCGACTTCGGGGAGATCCACATCGTCACGGGACCCGGCTTCGTGATCACCGTCCGGCAGTCCGAGCACGGGCGGGTCGGGCGGGTCCGGACCCGGGTGGAGTCGCAGCCCGCCCTGCTGGTGACCGGTGCGGAGGCCGTGCTCTACGCGGTGCTCGACCAGACCGTGGACGATTACTACCCGGTGGTCGAGGGGCTCGAGAACGACATCGACGAGATCTCGGACGCCCTGTACTCCGGCTCCGGGGACGGCGTCGTCTCCCGGCGCATCTACCAGCTCACCCGGGAGGTCAGCGCGTTCCACCGGGCGGTCGCCCCGCTGGAGCTGGAGCTGCGGCAGTTCCTCGAGGAGCTCGCCGGGGCCGGCGCGCCCCGGGAGCTGCAGCACGTCCTGCGGGACGTCCTGGACCACCTGATCTTCGTCAACAACAAGGTCGAGTCCTTCCAGGCGTCCCTCACCAACGCCCTCATGCTGGACTCCACGCAGCTCGCCGCCCGGCAGAACGAGGCCGCGATCGAGCAGAACGAGCAGATGAAGCGGATCTCCTCCTGGGCGGCGATCCTGTTCGCGCCCTCGATCATCGGTTCCGTGTACGGGATGAACTTCAGGTTCATGCCGGAGCTGTCCTGGGTGTGGGGCTACCCCATGGCGCTGGGGCTGATGCTCGTGACGGGCGTGGTGCTCTACGTCGTGTTCCGGTTCAAACGGTGGCTGTGACCGCCGCGGTCACTGCTGCCCGCGCTCGCGGCGGGCGGAGTCGGACAGGCCCCGGCGGTTGCGCAGCACCCGCTTGAGCACCCACCACGCGATCAGGACCGCCACGGTGACGACCACGATCCGGGAGAAGATCCCGGCGTACTGCTCGGCGACGTGCCAGTTCTCGCCCAGGTAGAACCCGGCGAGCACGAAGATGGTGTTCCAGATCAGGGACCCCGCCGTGGTGAGCAGGACGAACGCGCTGAACGACATCCGCTCGATGCCGGCGGGGACCGAGATCAGCGACCGGAAGACGGGGATCATGCGCCCGAAGAAGACGGCGGCCTTCCCGTGCCGCTCGAACCACGCCTCGGTGCGGTCGAGGTCGTGCAGGTCGACCAGGGGCATCCGGTCCACGATCGCCCGCAGCCGGCGGCGGCCGAGCGCGGCACCGATCCAGTAGAGGGCCACGGCGCCGACCACCGAGCCCAGGGTCGTCCAGAAGATCGCCCCGCCGAGCGAGAAGCTGCCCTGGCTCGCGGTGAACCCGGCCAGCGGGAGGATCACCTCGGACGGCAGCGGCGGGAAGAGGTTCTCGAGCGCGACGAGCAGACCGGCGCCAGGAGCGCCGATGGCCTCCATGACGTCGACGGCCCAGCCGGCGACCCCGCCCAGCGTCTCGGCGCCGGAGTCCTGGGCCCCGGTGATCCGGGCGGCCAGGACGGCCGCGTCCGGGGCGGCGGTGAGGTCGGGGGCGGCGGTCGGGGCGGGGCTGGGTGCAGTCATGGGTCCTCGGCGGTGGGCGGGGCGGGGCGGGGCCCGGCGGGTGCGACCACCATTGTGCCCGACGCACCTCCGGGTCGGCTGGACGGCTGACGGGTCGCGGACGTCGTTGGTTACGCTTCCTCCATGCTCCTCCCTGCCCCCCTCCTGATGTCCACCCCCGTGCCGGCCCTGGACCCGGTGTGGGAGTTCTGGCTCGACAAGCCGCTGCGGATCCTCCTGGTGCTGCTCGGCGCCTCGATCCTGGCCGCCGTGGTGCGGCTGCTGATCCGCCGGGTCACCGGGGGGATCGCGAAGGGCACCCGGTCGCGGATCGTGCGCCGGATGGAGCGGGGCAGGCCGCGCTGGGTCGAGGACGCGGGACTGGCCGGCGCGCGGCAGTCCCAGCGCGCCCACACCATCGGCTCGGTGCTCTCGTCCGTGGGGACGGTGGTGATCTGGGCCGTGGCCCTGGTGATGATCATCTCGGAGCTCGACTACGACATCGGCCCGGTCCTGGCCTCCGCCGGCATCGCCGGGGTGGCCCTGAGCTTCGGGGCGCAGTCCCTCGTGAAGGACTACCTGTCCGGGATCTTCATGGTCGCCGAGGACCAGCTCGGCATCGGGGACGTCGTCGACCTCGGCGAGGCGAGCGGGACCGTGGAGTCCGTGGGGCTGCGCGTGACCCAGGTCCGGGACGTCAACGGCACCCTGTGGCACGTGCGCAACGGGGAGATCCTGCGCGTGGGCAACCAGTCCCAGGGCTGGGCCCGCTGCGTGCTGGACCTGCCGGTGCCCTACGACACGAACATCGAGCTGGTCACGGAGCTGATCCTGCACGAGGCGGGGCTGCTGCGGGACGACCCGAAGGTCGGCGAGTACATCACCGAGGACCCGGAGGTGTGGGGCGTGGAGGCCGTGACCGGGGAGTCCGTCACCGTGCGCGTGGCCGTCCGCACGGTCCCCCTCAAGCAGTGGGACGTGGCCCGGGCGCTGCGGCTGCGGATCAAGAAGATGCTCGACCGCGAGGGCCTGCACGTGCCCCTGCTGAACCAGACCGTGATCCGGCAGGCCGAGGCCGGGGTCGCGGCGCCCGGTCCGCCGGAGACGGGACAGGTCCGGTCGGTCCGGCGCGATGTGCCAGGATCGGACGCATGAGCATCGTCAAGATCAACGCCATCACCGTCCCGGCCGACTCCGGCGACGAGCTCGGCCGGCGCTTCGCCGCCCACAGCGGCACCATGGCCGGGGTCACGGGCTTCGAGGGCTTCGAGCTGCTGCGGCCCACGGACGG
This sequence comes from Kocuria sp. WN036, assembly GCF_002287015.1. Classification (NCBI taxonomy): domain Bacteria; kingdom Bacillati; phylum Actinomycetota; class Actinomycetes; order Micrococcales; family Micrococcaceae; genus Kocuria; species Kocuria sp. WN036. The sequence continues at coordinate 6,332 of NZ_NSKF01000046.1, read as the reverse complement.
GCGCACGCAGTGGCTCGTGCTCACCCGGTGGGCCGACGAGGACTCCTACGACGCCTGGCGGTCCTCGCAGGACTTCGCCCGGTCCCACGGCGGCCCCGCCGGGGAGGGCGAGCGCCCCCGGCCCGTGGGCACCGCCTCGGAGCTGTGGTCCTACACGGTGGCCGTCGAGCAGCAGTCCCCCGGACTGCAGTAGGCGCCCTCAGCGCCGGCCACGGCCGCCGGACCGGCGGCCGCCCTTGGGCCCGCCGCGACCGGACCGCGCCCCGCCCCGGGGCGCGCCCGCCCGCCGCGCCCCCTGCGGGGGCTGTCCCCCACGGCGCGACGACGGGGCCCGTGCCGGACCCGCCTTGGCGGCCGGCCGGTCCTCCGCGGCCGGGGACGCCGGTGCGGCAGCACCCCGGGAGCTGTTGAGCCCCCTGCCGCGGACGACGCCCACGAAGTCCTGCACGAGCTCCTCCTGCTCCTCCGGCAGGTCCTGCGGCCACACCAGCGCCACGGGGACCGTGGCGGCATCGGGCACCACACGGTGGACGAGGTCCTTGCGGTGGTGCAGCCGGGCGAGCGACATGGGCACGACGACCAGCCCCAGGCCCGCGGCGACGAGCTCGACGGCGTCCCGGGCGTGGCGCATCGGGGGCAGCGGCGCGTCCGCGGCGACAGCCTCCGGGGAGCGCAGCCGGTGGCGCTCGGGGAGGGTCGCCGGCTCCTGCAGCAGCACCTCGTCCACGAGCTCCGCGACCGGCACCTCGTCGAGCAGGGTCAGCTCGTGGTCCCGGGGCAGCACCACGACCTGCTGCTCCGCGTAGAGCTCCACCGCCCGGTACTCCTCGCGCAGCGTGGCGAGGTCGTCGACCCCGGGGCGCGGGTGCGCGGGCAGCCGCACGAAGCACGCGTGGGCGCGCCCCGCTCCCAGCTCCTCCTCCCACGCGTCCGTCTCGAGCGGGCGCTCGGCGAGGACGCGGCCGGGGTTGCGGTCCCGCCACCGGAAGAACCACTTGCCGGGCATCACGCCGGGGACGAAGGCGACCGCCAGGTCTGCCGTCTCGCCGGCCTCGTCGGCTGCGGGGTCGTGGGGTCCGGGCGCGTCGTCCATGCCGGTCAATCTACCCACTGCCGGCCCTGCTCCCCGACCACCGGCGGGAACCGCCCCGGACGCGCCGGGCGCCCGAGATGCGAAACCGGCGCGGGATGTATACGATGGAACGGTTGCTCCGGGGCTATAGCTCAGTTGGTAGAGCGTTTCGTTCGCAATGAAAAGGTCAGGGGTTCGATTCCCCTTAGCTCCACCGGAGGCGAAGGCCCCCGCTCGGCACAACGCCGGACGGGGGCCGTCGTCGTGCGGGCCGGGAGCCGCTCGCTAGTTCCCGTAGAGGACGTGCTCGAAGTTCCACCCGTTGCCGATCCTGCGCCCGGTGCCGTTGTTGGCCCAGCGCGGCGTGCCGTTGTTGCGCCCCTCGTGGCGGTACCAGAACAGGTCTCCGTCGAACGCCACCGCGTAGACGATCCCGCCTCCGCCGCCGAAGACGTGGGCGAAGTCCCACCCGCTGCCGACCTTGCGCCCGCGTCCGTTGTTGGCCCAGCGCGCCGTGCCGTCGCCGCGTCCCTCGTGGCGGTACCACAGCAGGTCCCCGTCGTGCTCCACCGCGTAGATGATCCCGTCGCCGCCGGCGAAGACGTGGGCGAAGTCCCACCCGTTGCCGATCTTGCGCCCGCGTCCGTTGTTGGCCCAGCGCGGCGTGCCGTTGCTGCGCCCCTCGTGGCGGTACCAGAAAAGGTCACCGTTGCCCTGCACCGCGTAGAGGACCCCGGCGCCGCCGGAGAAGACGTGGGTGAAGTCCCACCCGCTGCCGACCTTGCGCCCGCGGCCCCGGTTGGCCCAGCGCGCCGTGCCGTCGGCCGCGCCCTCGTGGCGGTACCACAGGAGGTCCCCGTCGTGCTCGACCCCGTAGACGACCCCGGCGCCGCCGGCGAAGACGTGGGCGAAGTCCCACCCGCTGCCGACCTTGCGCCCGGTGCCGTTGTTGGCCCAGCGCGGCGTGCCGTTGCTGCGGCCCTCGTGGCGGTACCACAGCAGGTCCTTGTCGTCCTCGACCCCGTAGATGACGCCGTTGGTGCTGGGTGCGGCGGCAGCCGTCGTCGGAACGGCCCCGACGGCGACGGCGGAGGCCACTGCGGTGCCGGCCGCCAGCAGTCCGCGGCGGGACATCACCAGGGAGATCCCGGACGGGGTCGGCCCGTCCGGCTGGGTGTGCTCGGTCATCACGCACTCCTCGGGTGCTGGAAGCCGTCCCGGCGGCCGTCCTCACCGGCCGACCGGGCAGTCGAGTCCGGGCCGGGAAACGCGCGAGAACGCGAACGGCCCGTCGACTGCGACCATCGTCCCCCCGTCCCCGTGACCCGGGCATGACTACTGCGACGGAACCGGACAGGCCGGCCCCGGCCGCCCGCCGCCCCGGGTGCAGACGGGGCAGAGGCTGCTCCGGCAGGGCTCAGGCGGGTCGTGGCGCGCCCCGCCGGAGTCTCTCGGGAGGCGTCCGCGCGGTGGCGTCCGGAGCGCCGCTCAGGCGAGGTCCTCCCGCAGCTGGGACAGGAGCACCCCCACCACGTCCGTCCCGCCGTCGGTCCCGGCCCGCAGGCGGAGGACCTCGGCGCCGTGCAGCGCCCCCACGGCGTAGCGGTCCGCACCGGAGCGCCCGAGGGCGGCCGCCGTGCCCGCGAGCCACCGCTCCACCACCGCGGCGTCCATGATCCGGCCCAGCTCGTCCTGGTAGTCCTCCGCGTCCCGGGCCGCGCGCCGCAGCTGCTTGCCCGGCCGGTGCCCGGTCCGGCCGAGGACGGCGTCGACGTAGCGCACGCGCTTGACGGCCTTGCGGACATCGTGCAGGTGCTCCAGCTGCCCCTCGCCGCCCGGGCCACCGGCCAGCTCCGCCTCGGCCACGCGCACCACCTTCCGCAGGGCCCGGTGCACCACTGCGTCGGCGACCTCACGCCCCGAGAGCCGGGTGCACTCCTCGGTCAGCGGCGGACGGGCGGCGAAGTCCTGGACGTCCGCCAGGAGCCGCAGGTGCTCCTGGCCCGTGACGTGCCGGCGCACCTTCGCGGCCGCCGTCCGTGCCTCCTCCTCGGCCCGCTGCCGCAGGCTCTCTGCCGCGGCCGGCCCCACCCGCCCCTCGAGCGCCTCCACGCGCCCGGCCAGCAGCTCCGCCGTGACCTCGGCGTCCCGGGCCGCGGACAGCGTCCGGGCGAGCTCCCGCAGCCGGGCGTCCAGCTCCTCCGCCGCCGCGCCGTCGAAGAACGGCTTGGCCGCCCTCAGCACGCTGCGCAGGGAACGGGAAGTCACGCGCATCTGGTGCACCGCGTCCGGGACGTCGAGGCGGACCCTGAAGTCCCAGAGCACCAGCTGTTCGGCGAGCTCCCCGAGCACCTCGCGCAGCACGTCCGGCCCGCCCGCCGGCTTCCCCTTCCTTCCCGCCTTGTTCTTGTTCTTCTTGTTCTTCTTGTTCTTCGTGCCGCTCCCGGCCTTCTTGCCGCTCCTGCCCTCCGGCTGCTTCTCGTCCTGCTTCCGGCCGGGCCCCGCCGGGGCGTCGTCGTCCTCGCCGAGCGCGCGGGCGATCTTCGCCCGGGAGGTGGACGGCTTCCCGCCGGCCGCGAAGACCACGGCCTCGACCGCGGCGAAGATCTGTTCCTGGCGCACCTCGGGCACCGTGCCGTCGAGGAGCTCGACCTCCCACTCCGACCAGGACCGCGCCGTTCCCGTGCGCTCGTCGACGGCGTCCACGACGTCCACGGCGAGCTCCGCGACCGCCGCCCCCGTGCTGTCGCTGATCCGGTGCACCTGCCGCACGGTGCGGAGGGTCGCCACCGGCCGCAGCTCCTGTCCCCCGGTCAGCCCGGCGAGGAGGTTCCGCACGGACGCGGGCATCCGGTCCGGGGTGCGCAGCAGCGGCACCTGCAGCTCGTGGCGTCCGTCCGCGCCCTGGAACTTCACGTGCCACCCGTCGTCGGCCCCGCCCCGGCGGCGGCGCAGCGCGACCAGGCGCCGCCCCAGGGCCATGTCCTCGGTGTCGTGGTAGACGGCCTCCATGCGGTGCTCCACGGGCTCGGCCGAGACGGTGCACCCCTCCAGCGTGCTCCAGTCCACCCGGGCCTCGGCGCCCTCCGGGAACTCGTACTTGCGCTCGACCTCGCGGTGGGCGACGGCGGTCATGGGTGTCCTCCTGGTCGGGGCCACCGGCCGCCGGAACCGGCGGCCGGCCGTTGCGGCGATGATACCGGGGCCGTGCACGGCCCCCGGGGACGCGAACCGCCGCGCGCCCCGGTGGGGGCGCGCGGCGGTTCGTGCGGCCCGGTCGACCGGGCCGGCTGGTGCGTGCGCTCAGGCGCGGCGGCGCTTGAGGACGTCGTCGAGGTCGAGGGCGGCGCGGCCCTGCTCCTCGCCCGTGCGCACGGCGTCCTTGAGGCTCGCGGAGCGGGCGGCGGGCTGCTCCGGCACCGGCAGCGGCTCCGGCTCCGGGCGCTGGACCACGGGCGCCTCGGCGTAGGTCGGACGCGGCACGGGCACCGGCTCCCACGTCCGGGCCGCGGCGGCCGGTGCGGACTCTCGGGCCACGCGGAGCGCCTCGGCCCGCAGCTCCTCGACCGTGAAGGCGGCGGGTGCGGGCATCCGGGGCTGCTCCTCGGGGGTGGGCAGGTCGAGGTCCTCAGCCGTCCGGCGCGACTGCTCGCGGACCTCCTCCGCCACGACGTGCTCGTTGTCGAACAGGGCGACGTCCTCGCGGGGGGCGTGCGGCTCCGCATCCGCCTCCGGCGCCCGGACCGCGGGGCGCGACGCACGGCGGGCGGCCCGGTCCTGGACGGCCAGGTAGCGCAGGGACAGGACGGAGCCGACGCCGAGCAGCAGCAGGAAGACGGGCCACGGCCAGCTCACCGCGGCGGAGAACGGTGCGACCACGGCGGTGACGAGTGCGGCCAGGAGGGCGGCGCACCCGGCGAGGAGGATCACGGCGCGGTCCCGCCTGATGCGCAGGTGCCCTCTGCCGGTGCGTCCGGGGTCGCCGTCGGCGGGCCGGGGGACGGTGTCGGTGGTCGCCATGATGTTCCTTCGTCGGCGGGACGCGGGTGGGGGCTGCTCGATCGGCGCGGGGAGACCGTCGGGGCCGGCCGTCTCGGCCGGCGCCTCGACGGGGAGCTCCCGGCGGCGCTGCAGTCGCGGCGCGACCCAGAACAGCGACAGCGCGCACACCACGGCCAGCACGGCCGAGCTGCTCACCCAGATCATGGTCGCGGTCCTGCCTTCGTGGTCGCCGGATCGAGCGGACGGGGGACGCCGGCGCGCTGCGCCGGCGTGTCCGGGGCCCGGGCTCGGGCCGTGAGGAACAGCCTACTACCGCGGGGGCGCGCCTGTGGGTATCCCTGTGGACACGCCCGGCCGGGTCACTGCCACACGGCGGGGCGGTCCGATCCCGTGAACCGGCGGACGAGTCCCTCGGGCGCCTCCGGCGCGGTGAGCGCGAAGCTGCGGTGGTCCGTCCAGCGCCCGTCGATGTGCAGGAAGTCCTTGCGCAGCCCCTCGTCCCGGAACCCGAGCTTCTCCACCACCCGCAGGGACTTGGTGTTCTCCGGCCGGATGTTGATCTCGATCCGGTGCAGCCCGAGGCCCTGGAAGCAGTAGTCGGTGGCCATGGCCACCGCCATGGGGGCCACGCCGCGTCCCGCCTGGTCCCGGTCCACCCAGTACCCCAGGGTCGCGGACAGGAACGACCCCCACGAGATCCCGGAGACGGTCAGCTGGCCGACGAGACCGAACCGCTCCGTCCCCGGGACCCGCTCCGTGATGAGGAAGGGCAGCGCCGTGCCCTGCCGGGCCTGCTGGTCGAGGGTGCGCACGAACTGCCCGAACGTGGGCGGGGCCCCGCCGGGTGCGGGGTTCGTGGCCTCCCACGGGTCGAGCCAGTCCCGGTTGCGGGCGCGCACGACGTCCCACTCCCGGCGGTCCCCCCGGGCCAGCGGACGCAGCCGGAGGTCCCCCCAGGAGACGGTGACGGGCCACCGGAACTGTCCGGCCACGGGAGCGCGGTCTCTCAGCCGACCGGCAGGGTCCGGGTGTACTCCCTGAGCCACTCGCACAGCTCGGGCCCGAGGTCCTCGCGCTCCGAGGCCAGGATGATGTTGGCCTTGAGGTAGCTGAGCTTGTCGCCGGTGTCGTAGCGACGGCCCTTGAAGACCACCCCGTACACCCCGCCGCCCTCGCCCTCGCGCTGGGCGAGGGTCTGCAGCGCGTCGGTGAGCTGGATCTCGTTGCCGCGCCCGGGGGCGGTGTTCTCCAGCACCTC
>NZ_NSKF01000045.1:0-14115 GCF_002287015.1 Kocuria sp. WN036 | reverse complement strand
GCCGGCCGCCGCGCCCTCGCGGCGGTGTCCTTCCCGGCCCGGCGCGCCGCGACCCCGGTGCGCCGGCCGCGCCTGAGCGGTCCCGCGGTCCTGCAGTTCGCCCGGGTGCTGGGCGTCCAGCGGGCGCACGGGTGGCGCCTGCGGGCCCAGCAGCGGATCACCGCCGCGGTCGCCGCCGCGACCGCGGCGCTGCTCGGGGCGACCTCCGCCGGTCTCCGGATGCCGCCGCTGCCCGCCGTGCCGGACGCGGCGTGGGAGGCGGCGCTGCGGCCCACCCTGGGCTTCGCCGCCCTCATGACGGGCCTCGCTCTCGCGGAGCTCGTGAGCTCGGACATCGGCGCCTTCCGCTACGGCCGCCACCTGCGCACCGCCGTGGAGTCCGGGGCGTCCCGCTCCTCCGTGGCGCTGGGGCACCTCACCGCGCTCACCCTGCCGCTGCTGCTGCCGGCCCTGCTGCTCGTCGTCGCGGCCCGGGTGCTGACGGGGACCCTGTCCGCGGCGCCCGCGACCGTGGTGCTGGGCGCGGTATGGGCCGCTACCGTCGCGGAGCACCTGCTGCCCCCGCCGCGCACGGTCGAGGGGACGGGCGCGGACAGCCCGCTCACGGGGGTCCTCACCGTCGTCCTCGCCGCCGCGCCCGTGGCCGTCCCGCTGACCTTCCCCGCCACCGACCCCTGGATCGTCCCCCTGCTCGCCCTGACCCTCGCCGGAGGTGCCCTCGCATGCCTGCACCGCTCCCTCACCCACCGCTGATCCACGTCGAGGCGGTGAGCGCCGGCTTCGACGCCGGGCGCCCCGTCCACCGGGGGCTCACGCTGCGGATCGACGCCCCCGGGCTGACGCTGCTGCAGGGGCCCAACGGCTCCGGCAAGTCGACGCTCGTCGAGGTCCTCAGCGGGCATCTGCCGCAGACCGCGGGCACGGTCACGCTCGCCGGCGTGGACGCACGCTCGCCGGAGGCCTCCCGGGTGCGCCGGATCTGCCGCACCGAACCGGCGCTCTACCCCACGATGACCGCACGGGACCACGTGGTGTTCGCGAGCGGCTGGTGCGGGGCCGACCCGCAGGAGGGGCTGCGCCGGGCGGAGCGCCACGGGCTCGGACCGTGGCTGGACGAGTCCGCCGAGCACCTGTCCACGGGCAACCGGCGCAAGCTGTGGACGATCGTGTGCACCAGCGGCGACTTCGACGTCGTCGTCCTGGACGAGCCGTTCAACGGACTGGACGGCGCGTCCACGACGGTGCTCTGCGAGGAGCTCACGGAGTGGGCGGCGCGGCGCGCGGTCCTGGTGGTGGCCCACCGACCGCCGGCGCAGCTGGCGCCGGACGCGGTGCTGACCCTCCCCGGCGGCGCGGACCCGCGGGCGGCTCAGGACGAGGGGATCGTCACCAGCCCGGTGCGGTAGGCCTTGATCACCACCTGCACCCGGTCCCGCACCTCCATCTTCGTGAGGATGTGGCTGAGGTGGGACTTGACGGTCGGCTCGGACACGAAGAGCGCGGCGGCGATCTCGCGGTTGCTGAGGCCCTCGCAGAGCAGGGCCACGACCTCGCGCTCCCGCGCCGAGAGCCCCTCCACCGCGGCGACGTCCTCGGGGCGCGGCGCCGCCGGCTCCGGGTCCGCGACGACGCTGCGGACGAGGGTGGCGGCCACCCGCCGGGAAATCGCGGCCTCCCCGGCCAGCACGCTGCGCACGGCGCCCACGATCTCGTGGGGCTCGGAGTCCTTGACCACGTAGCCGCTCGCCCCTGCCCGGAGCGCGGGGATCACCCAGTCCTCCGAGTGGAACGTGGTCACGGCCAGCACCTTCACCTCCGGGTGCTCGTGCGTGATCGCACGGGTGGCCTCGATACCGTCCAGGACCGGCATCTGCAGGTCCATGACCACCACGTCCGGACGCAGGGCGCGGCACTGCTCCACCGCCGCCCGGCCGTTGCGGGCCTCGCCCACGACCACGAGGTCCTCCTCGGCGTCGATGAACACGCGCAGGGCGCGGAGCATGAGCTGCTGGTCGTCGACGATCAGGACCTTGACGGGGCTCGCCGCCGGCGCGTGCTCGTTCATAGCTCTCACCGTAGCGGAGAGGGGCCACGGCGCCGGCGGGACGGGGCCGCCCGGCGCACGGGTCCGCCCAAGGGATGACCCCCGGCCATCCTCCCGGATGACCCCGCGGACCCCACCCCTCGGCGACCATGGTTCACGACCGCACACCGATCGGGTGCGGCGCCCTGCCGGAAGGACCCCCCGTGAACACGCTCTCCGCCGCCTCACTGCTCGCCGCCGTGCTGCTGACCGCCGGCGGTGTCCCCACCGCCGTGGCCCCGGAGCCGCCGGTCGCCCTGGCACCGGTCCTGAAGGTCGACCCCGGCACCGACAGCCCGGACGGGCACACGAGCCGCGGGTGCTCGTTCCTCTTCCTGCGCTGGTGCTGATCCGGCGCGCTCCCGGACGGGCCCGGCGCCCGCGGCTATCCTCCGAGGTGGACCGGAGCACCGGGCCACCGCACCGGAAGGACCGCATGGCACGCCGCGCAGCGCAGCAGGACCGCCGGCCCGGCCTGGGCACGCTCCTGCCGCAGGGGATCGCCCGGGCCCGCCCCCTGCACCGGTGGGTGCGGGCGGCCCTGCTGCTGTTCATCACGGTGAGCGCCCTGGACGCCGTCCGGCTCGTCCTGACCGGCCCGGGCCTGGGCTTCGGGGACCGGGACTACGAGCTGCTGCTCGTGGTCCTCGAAACCGCCACGGTCGCCGTCCTGGCGCTGCGCTCCAGCTGGACGTGGCTGCCGCTCGCCGCGCTGCTGGTCCTGCTCCACCCCCAGACCAACCCGGGCAGCTACATGGTCGTGATCCCGCTGGTCCTGGCCTTCACCGCCTACGGGGCGGCCCTGCCCGGACTCGCCGCGGCCGTCGGGGCCTTCCTCGTGTGGCAGACCTCGTGGGCCGTCAACGTCTCGGTCGTGGGCCCGCAGTTCCTCTGGAGCTACGTGCCGCTGACCCTGGTCCTCCTCCTGCCCGGTCTCGTCCTGCGGGCCCTGAGTGCGCAGCAGGAGCTGGACCGCGTCGAGATCGCCGCGGGCCAGGAGCGCACTGCCCACGCCCTCGAGCAGCAGCGCCTCGAGCTGGCCCGGGAGCTGCACGACATCGTCGCCCACGACCTCACGCTCATCGCCATGCAGGCGCGCTCGGGGGCCTACTCCCGGGACCCGGAGACCATGAAGGAGGCCCTGGACGTGGTGGGCGACTCCTCCCGCGCGGCCCTCAAGGACCTGCGCCGGCTGCTGGGGATCATGCGCGTGGAGCCGGGCGCCGGGCTCGCACAGGACTCCAGCGCCGCCGCGGCCGTCGACACGGGCCGGGGCCTCGAGGAGGTCGCGGCCGCGCTGCGGGAGGTCGGGTTCCGCACGGACACCCGGGTGCGGGGCGACCTCGCGCGGATCCCGGAAGGGGTGCGGCCCACGGTCCAGCGGGTCCTCCAGGAGGGGGCGACGAACATCATGAAGCACGCGCCCGCCCGGACGAGCTGCGTGCTGGCCGTGCAGGTCGACGAGGCCGACGTCGTGGTCGAGGTGCACAACGCCGCGGGGCCGGGCTCCGGGCCCGGCCTCCCGGCCTCGGGGTACGGGCTGCTCGGGCTGCGCGAGCGCGTCCAGCTGCTCGGCGGGGAGCTAGCGGCGGGACCGGCGGACGGCGGCTGGCGCGTCGGCGCCCGCATCCCGCTGGGCCCGGCCGCCGTGTGAGACCACCACGACCGCCACGAGGACGAGCAGGGCCGCGCTGAGCCCGTCGAAGCCGATCAGCGCCAGCACCGGACCGGCGAGCGCACCGCCGGTCGCCCCGGCGAGGTTCATGAACAGGTCCGAGACGCCCTGCAGCTTCGGCCGCTCGGCCGGCGGGACGGCCTCGGCCACGAGCGTGGAGCCCGCGACCGTGGAGGCGGACCAGCCGAGCCCGAGCAGGACCAGGCTGACCGTCACCAGCACGGGGGACGTCGAGCCGAACCAGGACAGCACGAGGGACGCCACGAACAGGGCCTGGCCGAGCAGGACGGTGGGGCGGCGCCCGGCCCGGTCCGCGAGCCAGCCGAACACGGGGGCGAGGGCGTACATCCCGGCCACGTGCAGGCTGATGGTCAGGCCCACGACGCTCAGCGACGCCCCGTGGAGGGTCAGGTGCACGGGCGTCATGGACATGAGCGCCACCATGACGGCGTGGCTCAGCGCCACGGTGAGCACGGCCCGGCGGGCCGGCGACGAGGCCCGCAGCACCGCCAGCCCGCCCGCGGGGGAGGGTTTGCCCCTGCCCGCGGCCTCGCCGTCGGCCACGGCCAGCAGCAGGGGGTCCGGCCGCAGTGCCGTGAGGTAGACCAGGGCCCCGAAGGCCTGCGCCACGAGGGCGATGACGAATCCGCCCGTCAGCGCCGGCAGGCCCAGGGCCCGCCCGAGCAGCTCACCCGGCTCGAAGAGGTTGGGGCCGAGCACCGCGCCGATGGTCGTGGACCAGACCACCAGGGAGAGGTCCCGGGCGCGGGTGTCGTCCGCGGCCAGGTCGGTCGCCGCGAACCGGGACTGGAGGTTGAGCGCCGAGCCGGCGCCGAGCAGCGCCAGGCCCAGCAGCAGGACCGGGAAGCTCGAGAGGACGGCGGCGCCGATCGTGATCGACGCGCCCGCCATGGCGGTGAACGCCCCGGTGCTGAGCGAGATCCGCCGGCCGCGGGCCTGGGCGAGCCGCGCGAGGGGGACGGCGAGCAGGGCCGCGCCCAGGGTGTTCATGGTCGCGGCCATGCCGGACCAGGCGGAGGAGCCGGAGACCTCGGTGACGAGGAGGGCGCCGAGGGCCAGGGTGGCGCCGACGCCCAGCCCGCCGAGGATCTGGCCGAGGGCGAGGACGCGGACGACCTTCCGCTGCAGGGCGCGCCGGTCCACGGCGGGGTTCGTCGGGTGCATGACCGCCATCCTATACCCCTGGGGGTACTTGCTCCGGGTGTGTCGGAGCCCCTCGGTGTGGTTCGATGCTCGGCATGAGCTCCCTGCCCGATCCCGCGACCGGACTCGTCCTCGGCGAGGACGGGCTCGCCCGCCCCGTCTGGGCCGCCACGGACCCGCTCCTGCGCGAGTACTACGACACCGAGTGGGGCGTCCCCGTGCGGGACGAGCGGGGGCTCTACGAGCGGATCTGCCTCGAGGGCTTCCAGTCCGGGCTGTCCTGGGCCACGATCCTGCGCAAGCGGCCCGCCTTCCGGGCGGCCTTCGCGGGCTTCGACCCGGACACGGTCGCGGGCTTCGGCCCGGTCGACGTCGACCGCCTGCTGGGCGACGCCGGGATCGTGCGCCACCGGGGCAAGATCGAGGCCGCCGTCGGCAACGCCCGCGCCACCGTGGCCCTGCGCGCCGAGGGCGGGCTGACCGAGCTCGTGTGGTCGTTCCGCCCGGCACGGACCCCGCGTCCGCGCACGGCGGAGGAGGTCCCGACCCGCTCGCCGGAGTCCGAGGCGCTGTCCCGGGCCCTGCGGGCGCACGGCTTCCGCTTCGTGGGGCCGACCACGATGCACGCGCTCATGGAGGCGGTCGGGATCGTCGACACCCACCTGCTCGGCAGCCACCGCCGGGGCAGCTCCGGGGTGTGGCCGGAGGCGCCGGAGGGTGCGTAGGATTCCTGGCACCGAACCCGACGACGCCCCGCGTCGCCTTCCGGCAGGAGGCCCGGCCATGTACGACAACAGCGAGCAGCGCAGCGCGGTGCTGCCCCTGGTGCTGAGCACCGTGGGCTCCGTCCTGGTCGGCCTGGTGGTCCGGAGGCTGCGGGAGGACCGGGCGGCGGCCCGTGGCGGGACCGCCGGCGGGCCCGCCGGCCGGGACGCCCGGCGGACGGGACGGGCCCGGCCCGCCCGGAGGAACACGCGCGGGCCGGTGCTCTGAGATCATGACGAGCCACGCGATCAGCTGGGTGGACGTCTTCTCGCCGGCGCCGCTGGGCGGCAACCCGCTCGCCGTCGTGCACGGGGCCGACGCCCTCGACGAGGCCACGATGGCGCGCTTCGCCCGCTGGACCAACCTCTCCGAGACCACGTTCCTGCTCGAGCCCACGGTCCCCGGCGCCGACTACCGGGTGCGGATCTTCACCCCCGGCGGGGAGCTGCCCTTCGCGGGTCACCCCACGCTCGGGACGGCGTCCGCCTGGCTCGCCCTCGGCGGGGAGCCCGCGGGAGCGGACGTCGTCCAGGAGTGCGGGGTCGGGCTGGTGACCGTCCGGCGCCGCGAGGGCAGGCTCTCGTTCGCCGCCCCGCCCCTGACGCGCTACGAGCCCGTGGCGGAGCCCGCGCTGCTGGACCGGGTGGCGCGGTCCCTGCGGCTGGACCCGTCCGCGCTGCTCGACGTGTCCTGGCTGGACAACGGCCCCGGCTGGATCGGGGTGCGCGTGGCCGACGCCGGGACCGTGCTGGGCGTGCGTGCGGACTGGTCCGCCATGGCCGGGCTCAAGCTCGGCGTGGTGGGCCCCCACCCCGAGGGCGCCGAGTGCGCGGTCGAGGTGCGGGCGTTCGTGGGGGACTGGGTCGTGGAGGACCCGGTCACGGGCAGCCTCAACGCGGGCCTGGCCCGGTGGCTGACGGACAACGGGTGGGCTCCGGCGCGCTACGTCGCCGCCCAGGGCACCGTGCTCGGGCGCACCGGGCGCGTGCTGCTGGAGCGGGACGCGGACACCGTCTGGGTCGGCGGCCAGGTCAGCCCGGTGGTCCGCGGGACCGTGGAGCTGTAGCCGACGGTGCGGAGGGCGCCCTCGGTATCGTGGGGGCATGACCACCCAGGACATCACCTTCCGCACCCGCAAGTGGGTCGAGCCGGAGGACCTCAACGCCAACGGCACCCTGTTCGGCGGCAGCCTGCTCCGCTGGATCGACGAGGAGGCGGCGATCTACGCCACCGTCCAGCTCGGCAACCAGCGCGCGGTGACGAAGTACATGTCGGAGATCCTCGTGAACCCCGACCGGGACCGGATCCCCACCACGGCGCTGCCCGCGGTGCACGGGAAGGGGCTCTGAGATGGCGGCGCGGCGGCTGCGCGCCGAGCGGATCACCGACTCCGTCACCTACCACGGCGAGGGGCCGTGCTGGTCGGAGTCCTGGGGCGGGCTGCGGTGGGTCGACATGCTCGCCGGGGACGTGCTGTCCCTCGGCGCGGACGGCGAGGTGCTCCGCAAGCACGTCGGGGACGTCGTGGCCTGCGTGCGCCCGCGCGCGACCGGGGGAGCGGTGCTGGCCCTGGAGACCGGCGTGGCACTCGAGGACCCGGACGGCACCGTCCACCCGGCCGAGCAGCTCTGGGAGCCCGGGGCGGTCCGGATGAACGAGGGCGGGGCCGGCCCGGACGGCTCCTTCTACGTCGGCTCCATGGCCTGGGACCAGACGGAGGGCGCGGCCACGCTCTGGCGCGTGCACCCGGACCTGCGCCGGGAGCCGGTCCTGGAGGGCGTCACCGTCTCCAACGGCATCGCCTGGTCCCCGGACGGCGCGCTGGCCTACTACAACGACACGCCCACCGGGAAGGTCGACGTCCTCGACTGGTCCCCGGACGAGGGTCTGCGCGGGCGCCGCACCTTCGTGGTGCCCGAGCTCGCGGAGGGGGACGTCCATCCCGACGGGCTGACCGTCGACGCCGAGGGCGCAGTCTGGGTGGCGCTGCACGGCGCCGGGCAGGTGCACCGCTACACGGCCGACGGCGCCCTGGACACCGTCGTGGAGGTCGGCGCGCGCCAGACGACCGCGTGCTGCCTGGGCGGGGAGGACCTGCGCACCCTCTACGTCACCACGTCCCGGGAGAACCTCGCCCCGGACGAGGACCCCGCCGCGGGCTCCCTGTTCGCGGTCCGGGTCGACGTCCCCGGCCTGCCCGTCCTGCCCTTCGCGGGCTGAGCGCGGTGCGGAACCCCAGGCGCACCGCCGGACTGCTGTGGCTGCTCGTGCTCGTGTGGGTCGTGGCCCTCGTGGGCTCCCTGCTCAGCGGGGGCACCTCCTCGCCGCTCTCCTTCGCCGTGCTCGGGGTGCTGTGCGCCGCCGGGGCGGTGTTCTTCGGCGCCCGGGCCCGCCGCTGACGGGCTCGGCCCGCACACGGCGGGAGGCCCGGGTCTACCATCGTCAGCGAGGAGGCACCCATGACCGAGACCCCCCGGGCGGCCCCGGACGTCGTCACCGGCTCGATCCGCCTGCTCGCGGAGCAGGGCTGGGACGCCACGACCGTGGACCGGCTCGCGCTCGCCGCTGGCATCAGCCGGGCCACGTTCTTCCGCAAGTACGGGTCCAAGGAGGACATCGTCTTCGCGGACCACGCCGCGAACCTCGAGCGCCTCGAGCAGCAGCTGGCCCGGGCGGGGGAGGAGCCGGGCACCGATCCGGCCGTCGCCCTGCGGGACGGCGTGCTGCTGGTCTTCCGCCACCACCTCGACCACCGCGAGCGGGCGCTGGCCCGCAACGCCCTGCTCCGGCAGGTCCCGCAGCTGCGGGACCGGGAGCTCATCACGTCCCACCGCTACGAGCGGGTCCTGCGGCGCTACCTGCGCTCCGCGCTGCCCGACTCGCCGGGGCGGAGCACGCTGGCCACGGCGCTGTCCGCCGCCGCGGTGGCGGTGCACAACGCCGCCCTGCGGGCCTGGCTGCGCGCACCCGACACCGACCCCTCGGCCGAGCTGGCCGGGCAGCTCGAGCGCCTCGCGCACACGCTCGTCTCCGGCTACGAGGACGGCGCGGCGCGGCCGGCCGCCGCGCCCGGGGCCCGCCCCGCCGTCGTCGTCACCGTCCTGGACCCCGGCGCGGACACGGAGGAGATCCTGGCGTCCGTGCGGGACGCCCTGCGCCGATGACTCAGGCCTCGTCGGCGAGGATCGCGTAGATCAGCTCGTCGCGCCACTCGCCCAGCTGGCGGTGGCTCTCGCGCAGGGTCGCCTCCAGGCGCATGCCGATGCGCTCGCAGACCTTGGCGGAGCTCACGTTGAGGGCGTCCAGGCTCGCGCAGACCCGGTGGGCGCCCAGCTCGGCGAACGCGAACTCGATCGCGGCGCGGGCCGCCTCGGAGGCGATGCCCCGGCCGGCGTGGTCGGGGTGGACCACCCAGCCGATCTCGACCTGCGCGGCCGCCGCGTCCGTGAGGGTCAGCACGATCTCGCCCACGAGCTCCCGTGAGCCCCGGGGGGAGACGGCGAAGCGGACGGAGTCGCCGTCCCGGCCCCACGGCCGCAGGCCGCTGTTCTCGGCCAGGGTGCGCTCGCACTCCTCGCGCGTGCGCGGGCCCCGCCACGCGTACTGCGCGTAGTCCTCGCGGCTCTGGTAGGAGTGCATGGGCTCGAGGTCCGCGCCGTCGAAGCGGCGGAACGCGAGGCGCTCGGTCTCTGGGGGCAGCACGTCGATCATCACCAGCCAGAATACGGCCTGAACGCCCAGGAACCGCACGCCGCACCACCACGCTGAGACTCAATCCCTTGACCTGAGACTCCGTATCAGTCAGAGTGGTGACGATCACACCACTCGTCAGGAGTCCGCCCATGGCACCCGCCGCGCCCGCCCCGTCCTTCCCCTCCACCGTTGCGGTGGACGTCGAGCAGCTGGTCCTGCCCGGACGCTCCGCCCCCGTCGCCCTGGTGCGGCTGGACTCCACCCCGCCGGGCGGGCTGATCATCTGGGGCTCCGCGGCCTTGGAGCAGCTCCGGGACGTCCTGGGCTCGATCGACCAGTCGGCGGTCGAGGCCATCGTGGTCACCGGCAACGCCCGGTCCTTCGGCGCGGGGGCCAACCTCAAGGAGATCCGCCACGCCCAGCTCAGCGGCGTCTCCGACCGGTACGTGGGGCTCGGCCACGAGGCCTTCGGCGTCCTGGCCGACGCGAGCGTGCCCACCTTCTCCCTGCTCACGGGTCAGGCCCTGGGCGGCGGGCTCGAGCTCGCCCTGCACACGGACTACCGTGCGGCCCACCCGCGCACCGGCCCGCTCGGACTGCCGGAGTGCAGGCTCGGCTTCTTCCCCGGCTGGGGCGGCGTGCACCTGCTCCCGCACCTGATCGGCCCGGCCGCGGCGCTGCGCGTCATCGTGTTCGACTCCCTGCGGGGCCGGAACACCAGGGCGGCGGAGGCCCTCGAGCTCGGCCTCGTGGACGTGGTGCTCGACGCCGCCCCGGGGACCGGGGAGTGGGACACCGCCTGGCAGCGGTGGGTGGCCGGCACGCTCGACGCGCTCGACGCGGGGGAGACCCGCCGCCGCGCGGGCACGCCCGGCGGCACCGGGGAGCAGGAGTGGCAGGACGCCGTGGACCAGGCCCGGGACCGCGCCGAGCGCACCTGGCGCGGCGCGGCGCCGGCACCGCTCGTGGCGATCGACCTCGTGGCCGACGCCCGGACGGAGTCCCGCACCGAGAACGGGACGAAGGCCGTGGCCGCCTTCGCCGAGCTGGTCCGCGGGGACGTGGCCAAGGCCTCCCTCTACGCGTTCGAGCTCGTCTCGGCCCGCTCCCGGCAGGCGGCCGACGTGCCCGCCGCCGAGCCCGTGCCCCTGCGCAAGGCCGCCGTGATCGGCGCCGGCCTGATGGCCGGCCAGCTCGCCTCGCTCATCGCGAGCGGCGCCCGGATCCCCGTGGTCATGACCGACCTCGACGACGAGCGGCTCGCCGCCGGCGTGGCCCGGACCCGGGAGCGCTTCGCCGCGCAGGCGGCCAGGGGCCGGATCAGCGCGGAGCAGGCCGAGCAGCTCGGCGCCCTCGTCACGGGGGCGAGCGGCCCGGAGGACCTCGCCGACGCGGACTTCGTGATCGAGGCCGTCTTCGAGGACCTCGACGTGAAGAGGAAGGTGTTCGCCCAGTGGGAGCAGGTCGTGCGCCCGGACGCGATCCTCGCGACCAACACGAGCTCCCTGTCCGTCACCGCCATGGCGGAGGGCCTCCGGCACCCCGAACGGGTGGTCGGCTTCCACGTCTTCAACCCCGTGGAGGTCACCCCGCTCCTCGAGATCGTCGCCGGGCGGCGGACCGGCGACGCGGCCCTCGCGACCGCCTTCGAGCTCGCCGCGGCGCTGCGCCGCACGGCGGTGCGCGTCCAGGACGCCCCCGGCTTCGTGGTCAACCGGGTGCTGACCCGGCTGTTCGACGTGATCGTCCAGGCGATCGATGCGGGCACGGACGTGGCGGCCGCCGACCACGCCCCCGATCCGATGGGCCTGCCCATGACCCCGCTGCGGCTGCTCGACTTCGTGGGCCCGGCCGTGCTGCACCACGTGGACGAGACCATGCACCGGGCCTACCCCGAGCGCTTCGCGCGGTCCCCATGGATGGACGCGGTGGTCGGGGCGGGCCTCACCCACGTGCTGCCCACCGAGCAGGCCCCGGGGACGGGCGCGGACGGCTACCTCGCCGCCGACGCCGCCCGGCTGCTCGAGCGGACCCGGGCGGAGCACCCCGCCGACGCTCCCGTCCCGGCGGAGGAGCTGCTCGTGCGGGTGCAGGACGCCCTGGCCGAGGAGATCGGCGCGATGCTGGCCGAGGGCGTCGTCGCCGGGCCCGAGGACGTGGACCTGTGCATGGTCCTCGGCGCCAACTACCCCTTCCACCTGGGCGGGATCACCCCGTACCTCGACCGCACGGGCGCCTCCGAGCGCGTCCTCGGCCGCCGCTTCCACCAGGACTGACCTTGTCCCCGACCTCCCACCAGCCCACAGAACGAAGGACCCAGCCATGACCGCCACCCCCGAGACCGGCGCGACCCTGTTCCCCGCCGGCACCGTGGAGCCCGACTACGTCCTCGACAAGGCCCTCGACACCGACGCCGCCGGCGCGTTCGACGCGGTCTCCGACACCGACCGGGGGCACTGGATGCGCGCCCGCCGGTTCGTCCAGGAGGACCTGCTGCCCGTCATCGGCGAGCACTGGGACCGCTCGGAGTACTCCCTCGACCTCGTCCGCCGGCTCGGGGAGCTCGACCTGCTGCGCGACGGCGTGGCCGTCGACGGCTACGAGCAGATGTCCAAGACCGCCGCGGGCCTGATCAGCATGGAGCTCTCCCGCGGCGACGGGTCCATCGCGACCGTCTCGGGCGTCCAGGGCGGGCTCGCGATGCGCTCGATCGCCATGTGCGGCTCCGAGGAGCAGCGGCAGCGCTGGCTGCCGCGGATGGCCACGGGCGAGCTCCTCGGCGCGTTCGCCCTCACGGAGCCCACCCACGGCTCCGACTCCGTCAGCCTCGAGACCCGTGCCACCCCGGTGGACGGCGGCTGGGTGCTCAACGGGGAGAAGAAGTGGATCGGCAACGGCTCGATGGGCGGGATCACCGTGGTGTGGGCCCGCGCCGACGAGGACGGCCAGGTCAGGGGTTTCGTGGTCCCGCAGGAGAGCGAGGGCTACACCGGCACGACCATCCGTGGAAAGCTCGCCCTCCGGGCCATCCACCAGGCGCACCTCCGGTTCGAGAACGTCTTCGTGCCCGAGGAGAACGCGCTGCCGGCGGCACGGTCCTTCAGGAACACCGCCGACGTCCTGTTCGCCACCCGCATCAGCGTGGCGTGGGGCGCGGTGGGGCACGCCCAGGCCTGCTACGAGACCGCCGTGCAGTACGCGGCCCAGCGCGTGCAGTTCGGCCGCCCGCTGGCCGCATCGCAGATCGTGCAGGAGCGGCTGGCCCGGATGCTGAGCGAGCTCACCCAGATCCAGCTCCTCGTGGCACGGATGACCGAGCGGGAGGAGGCCGGCCGACTCACCGCCGAGCAGGCGTCGCTGGCGAAGTACACCTCCACGCGCACGGCCCGCTCGATCGCGGCCAACGCCCGGGACCTCCTGGGCGGCAACGGCATCCTCATCGAGAACCGCGTGGCCCGCCACTTCGCGGACATCGAGGCGCTGCACACCTACGAGGGCACCGAGACCGTGCAGGCCCTCATCATCGGACGCGGGATCACCGGCATCTCCGCCTTCGCCTGAGCTCGTCCGGGGCCACATGACGACGGCGCCCCGGCCATGCAGGCCGGGGCGCCGTCGTGCTCGGTCCGGCCGGGCTCAGAGGTCGGCGCCGCCGTGGAACGAGTCGTTGCTCGGGTCGACCTCGTCCTCGAACGCGGGGTCCTCGGGGACGTCGAGGTCCGCGATCGCCTCGCCCATGCGGGGCTCCTCGGGCGGGACCTGCTCCTCGCCCGCCTCGTAGCGGGCCTCCGCCGTCTCGTCCCGGAGCTCCTGCTCCGAGGGGACCTCCGGGTGCTCGGGGTCCACGCGCTCGTCCTGCGCGCCGGCCTCGGCGCCCTCGATCAGCGGATCCTCGCGCCAGTGCTCGGGGTCGACCTCGGCGGCGCCCTCGTAGGTGTCGGGGGTCTCCGGCAGCTCTTCCGGTGAGGTGCTCATCTGCTGTCCTTTCGGGTCGTGGCATCGATGTGCCATCAGCCTACGCACTGCCGTCCCCGCCGCTCCGGCCACCGGTTCGTCCGGTGGACGGGGGAGCGCCGGGAGCTGCGACGAGGAGGCATCCGCCCGGCCCTCCGGGGTTTTGACGGTCCTGCGGGGCGTGTGTAATGTATTCCGAGTCGCCGCAAGGGACGCGAGAGATCGCCCCGGACGGCAACGCCGAATCCGGCGGACCGAACCCCTCGAACCATCAAGCCGATCATCGCTGCGCGGTGGCCGACAGCTTGTGGGCCGGGACCGGGGCGGGTACGCTGGTGGAGCTGTTTCGGGCAGCAGCGAGAAATCGCTGCGGCCCACGGCGCCGAATCCGGCAGATCCACGAATTCTCCTCCCGAAGGACTTTTACGCCGCTGAGCGACGGAAAAGCGATTTGGGAAAGCGGAGAAGATCGGGATAAGCTGAGGAGGTCGCCGCGGGGAGAGCGAGAGATCGCGAGAACCGAGCGAAAAAGAATTCCAACACGGTTTCCGGGTGTGGTGCCTGGTTGCTGGTCTGTTGTTTGAGAACTCAATAGTGTGCCATGTTTGTTGATACCGGATGTTTTATTCGGTTGATTGGTTGTCGCCGTCCTGCCTCCGTGGGGTGGTGGCGACATTTTCAGCCGGGGTTTGATGTTTTCGTTGTTTTTTTGACGGAGAGTTTGATCCTGGCTCAGGACGAACGCTGGCGGCGTGCTTAACACATGCAAGTCGAACGATGA
>NZ_NSKF01000044.1:0-17856 GCF_002287015.1 Kocuria sp. WN036 | reverse complement strand
GGCCGGGCCGGTGGCACCGGCCCGCTTCGGCCGGCGCCGGCGTCCGGCCGTGCCGCCGGCGGGCGTGCCGTAGCCGATGAGCACGCTGCCCGACCCGGCGTCGTCGTCGGAGGCCGCGGCGACCGCGGAGGCCTCGGCGGCCGCCGCGGGGTCCGCCCCGGCACGCTCCTCCTCCCGGTAGGACTGCCCGCCCTTCGGGCCGCCGCCCTGCGGGGCGGGCGTCCCGGCCCGGTCCCCGGTGTCGACGGAGATCAGCGGCGCGCCGACGTCGAGGGTCTGCCCCGAGGCGCCGTGCAGCTGGTGCACGGTCCCGGCGAAGGGGCAGGGCACCTCCACGGCGGACTTGGCGGTCTCCACCTCGGCGATCGGCTGGTCCACGGCGACGGTGTCGCCCACCTGGACGAGCCAGCTCACGAGCTCGGCCTCGGTCAGTCCCTCGCCGAGATCCGGCAGGGTGAACGTCTTCACGGTCATGGTCAGTCCTCCCACTGCAGGTCGTCCACGGCGTCGAGGATGCGGTCGACGCTGGGCAGGTAGTGCTCCTCGAGCTTGGGCGCCGGGTACGGGATGTCGAACCCGGTCACGCGGCGCACGGGCGCGGCCAGGGAGTGGAAGCAGCGCTCCTGGACGCGGGCCACGATTTCGGCGGCCACGGACGCGAAGCCCGGCGCCTCGGCCACGACCACCACGCGCCCGGTCTTCCGCACCGACGCGGCGACCGTCTCGTCGTCGAACGGGACGATGCTGCGCAGGTCCACGACCTCGAGCGAGCGTCCCTCGGCGGCGGCGGCCGCGGCGGCCGCCACGGCGGTCGGCACGGACGGCCCGTAGGCCAGCAGCGTGGCGTCCTCGCCGGCGCGGGCGACGACGGCGCGGCCCTCCCGGCGCTCGGGCGCCCCGTTCTCGTAGCGGTCCCTCAGCTCGGCCAGGTCCACGGGGGCCTTGGACCAGTAGAGCTTCTTGGGCTCGAAGAACACGACGGGGTCGTCCGAGTCGATCGCCTCGCGCAGCATGACGTAGGCGTCCTCGACCGTGGCGGGGGTGAACACCTTCAGGCCCGGGGTGTGGGCGTAGTAGGCCTCGGAGGAGTCGCAGTGGTGCTCCACGCCGCCGATGCCGCCGGCGTAGGGGATCCGGATGACGATCGGCAGGCGCACGGCGCCGCGGGTGCGGTTGTGCATCTTCGCGATGTGCGAGGCGACCTGCTCGAAGGCAGGGTAGGCGAAGGCGTCGAACTGCATCTCGATGACGGGGCGCATCCGGTTCATCGCCATGCCCACGGCCATGCCGGCGATCCCGGACTCGGCCAGCGGGGTGTCGAAGCACCGGGTGCGGCCGAAGCGCTTCGTCAGCCCGTCGGTGATGCGGAAGACGCCGCCGAGGGTGCCGACGTCCTCGCCGAAGACGACGACGGCGGGGTCGGCGGCCAGCGCGTCGGCCAGGGCGGTGTTGAGCGCCTGGGCGAAGGTGGCGGGCTTGACCGCCGGGGCCTCGCCGGCCGGGGCGGGGGCGTGCAGGGTGCTCACTGTCCGGTCTCCTCTCGGGCGAGCTCGGCGGCCAGGAACTGCTCCTGCTCGGCGAGCTGCGGGGTCTGCTCGGTGTAGACGTGGCGGAACAGCTCGAGCGGGTCGATCTCCACGTCGGCGTTCATGCCGTCGCGCAGGGCCGTGGCGACGTCCTCGGCGGCGGCGGCGATGCGCTGCTCCGCCGCGTCGTCGAGCACGCCCTCGGCGCCGAGGTAGGCGCGCATCCGGGTCACCGGGTCCTTGGCGATCCACTCCTGCACCTCGGCGTCGTCCCGGTAGCGGGTGGCGTCGTCGGCGTTGGTGTGCGCCTGCATGCGGTAGGTGTGCGCCTCCACGAGGAGGGGCTCGGACTCGGAGCGGGCCAGGTCCACGGCGCGCCGCAGGGTGGCGAGCAGCGCCACGAGGTCGTTGCCGTCCACGCGCTCGCCGGCCATGCCGTAGCCGACCGCCTTGTGGGCGAGGCTCGGGGCCGCGGACTGCTGGGACAGGGGCACGGAGATCGCGTAGCCGTTGTTCTGCACGAAGAACACGACCGGCAGCTTGAACACGGCCGCGAAGTTCAGGGCCTCGTGGAAGTCGCCCTCGCTGGTGGCGCCGTCCCCGCACATCGCCAGGACCACGGTGTCCTCGCCGCGCAGCTTGGCGGCGTGGGCCACGCCCACCGCGTGCAGCAGCTGGGTGGTGAGCGGGGTCGACTGGATGCCCACGTGGTGCTCGTGCGGGTCGTAGCCGCTGTGCCACTCGCCGCGGAAGATCGCCATGACCTGCATCGGGTCCACGCCCTTGGTCATGACCGCCACGGTGTCCCGGTAGGTGGGGAACAGCCAGTCGCCCTCCTCGAGGCACAGGGCGGCCGCCACCTGGCAGGCCTCCTGGCCGTGGCTGGACGGGTAGACGGCCATCCGGCCCTGGCGGACCAGCGCGGAGTTCTGGTCGTTGACCCGCCGCCCGACCACCAGCTTCTCGTAGGCGCCCAGCAGGACGTCCGGCGCCGGCAGCGGGTACTCGTGGCCGGGGCCGGTGCCCTGCTCCTCGGGGGCGAGCAGCCGCCCGCTCGGGTCGACCATGCGGATCTCGCCGCGGGCCGGGAGCATGTACTGCTCCGGTGTGATGCCGAAGCTCTGGGAGGCCCGGAGGATCGGGTCCTCGGGGGTCTCGACGGTCTGGCTCATGGTGTCCCCTCGGTCGGTCCCCGGTGCGGCCGCGGTCCGGGGAGGGCAGGAAGGTGGTGCGGCTCTGTCTCCCCAGTATGGGAACCGGGCATGGTTCGTATCCACAGAGCGGGGAAAATGCAGAAGTCTGAGACGGACAGTGCACTGCGCGTGGACGAAATGTTCTAGTGTGGCGTGGAGCACACGCATTCGTCCGACACGTTCCGGGCCCCGCGCCCGACCCGCCCCGAAGGAGCCCGCCGTGCCCTCGACCCCCGTGCCGCTGGACGAGACCGACCGGAAGATCCTCGCGGAGCTGTCCCGGGACGCGAGGCAGTCCGTGACGGCGATCGCCGCGGCCGTGCACGTCTCCCGCGCCCACGCCTACGCCCGGATCAACCGGCTCCGGGACGAGGGGGTGATCCTGCGCTTCAGCACCGTGATCGACCCGGTCCGGGCGGGCCTGCAGGCCTCCGCGTACGTGACGCTCAAGCTCCAGCAGAACACCTGGCGGGAGCTGTGCGCCCAGCTCCAGGCGATCCCCGCCGTGCACCACATCGCCCTGGTGGGCGGGAACTTCGACGTCATGCTCCTCGTGCGGGCCGTGGACACCGTGCACCTGCGGCAGGTGATCTTCGAGCACGTCCAGCAGCTGCCCGGCGTGGTGGACACCCAGACGTTCCTGATCTTCGAGGACATCGACACCCGGGCCTGACGCGAGGGCCCGCGCCGGGCCCGGCGCGCACGGCCGGCGTCACGAACCGTCACGGTCGTCATCTTCCGACGCGGAGGGACACCCACTACCTCTGCGCATAGTGTTGTTCCAGCTTCACGAGACGTGACCGCCAAGCTCCGACTTGGTCACGCACCAACCCCATGCTCATTGGGTGGTTCGGATGAGGAAGCGGCCTGCATCTTCCGCGGCGTGCCCACCGGGCCCGCGCGGATGACCGGTGCGGGTAAGAGCAAGGCACAGGAGCAGCGCCATGTCCATCCCCGTGACCGACCACGACCTCGCGACCCGGCAGATCCACGCCGGCACCCACGACCAGGTCGTCCAGCGCACCCTGACGGTGCCGATCTACCAGACCGCGGCCTTCGAGTTCCCGGACTACGAGGCGGCCCGGCAGATGTTCGCCCAGACCCGGGCGGGCTTCACCTACACGCGCACCGGCAACCCCACGGTGGCCGTGCTCGAGCAGCGGATCAGCGACCTCGAGGGCGGCGCGGGCGCCGTGGCGACCGGCTCGGGCCAGTCCGCCGTGGCCGTGGCGCTGCTGGCCCTGCTCGGCCAGGGCGCCGGGAAGCACCTCGTGGCCTCGGAGAAGCTCTACGGGGGCACGGTGGACCTGCTCACCGACTCCTTCGCGGACTACGGCATCGAGGTCTCCTTCGTGGACCCCACCGCCCCGGGGGCGTGGGCGGCGGCCGTGCGCCCCGACACCCGCGCGTTCCTGCTCGAGTCCATCGGCAACCCGCTGGCCACCCTCCCGGACCTGCCCGGGATCGCCGACGTCGCCCGGGCCGCCGGGGTGCCCGTCGTCGTCGACAACACCCTCGCGTCCCCGGCCCTGTACCGGCCGCTGGAGAAGGGCGCGGACATCGTGGTGCACTCGGCCACCAAGTTCCTGGGCGGGCACGGCAACGCGCTCGCCGGGGCGGTCGTGGACGGCGGGACCTTCGACTGGTCCGCCCGGCCGGACAAGTGGCCGCAGTTCACCCAGGCCCGCGCCCGCTGGGGCGGACTCAGCCTCGTCGACAAGTGCGCCGCGGCCAGCCCCTACCTGCACCTGGTCCGGGCGAAGTACGTGCACGACCTCGGCACCACGCTCTCCCCGTTCAACGCCAGCCAGATCCTGCAGGGCACCGAGACCCTCGACCTGCGCGTGGCCCGCCACACGGCCTCGGCGCTGGCGGTGGCCGAGTTCCTGGCCGGGCACCCCGCCGTCGCCCGCGTCCACCACCCCGGCGTGCCCGGGGACCCCGGCGCCGGGATCGCGGCCCGGGACTTCCCGCGCGGGACCGGCTCCGTGTTCTCCTTCGACCTCGCCGCCCCGGACGGCGCCGTGGGCCCGTTCATCGACGCGCTCCGGCTGTTCAAGCTGGTCGCCAACATCGGGGACACCCGCAGCCTCGTGGCCCACCCGGCGGCCATGACGCACTGCCGCCTGACCCCCGAGCAGCGCCGGGCCGGCGGGATCGCCGAGACCACGATCCGGCTCTCGATCGGCCTCGAGTCCCCCCAGGACCTCGTGGCCGACCTCGGCCAGGCCCTCGACACCGTCGTCACCACCGTCCAGACCACCCGGAAGTGAGCCCCGCCATGACGTCCCCCACCGAGACCCGCACCCGCCACCGGGGCTTCACGACCACCGCCGTCCACGCCGGCCAGGAGCCCGACCCGCTGACCGGGGCGGTCATCCCGCCGATCTACCAGACCTCCACGTTCGCCCAGGACGGGATCAACGTGCTGCGCGCCGGGCACGAGTACAGCCGCGGCTCCAACCCCACCCGCAGCGGCTTCGAGGAGCAGCTCGCGGCCCTGGAGCGCGGCGAGCGGGGGTTCGCGTTCGCCTCGGGGATCGCGGCCGAGGACGCCCTGCTGCGCGCCGTGCTGCGCCCGGGCGACCACATCGTGCTCGGCGCCGACGGCTACGGCGGCACCAACCGGCTGATCACCCGGGTCCTCGCCCCGTGGGACATCGGGCACACGCCCGTGGAGATCACGGACCTCGACGCCGTCCGGGCGGCCGTGCGCCCCGGCGCCACGAAGGTGCTGTGGCTCGAGACGCCGTCCAACCCGCTGCTCGGCATCGCCGACGTCGCGGCGTGGGCGCAGCTGGCCCGGGACGCCGGGGCGCTGCTCGTCGTCGACAACACCTTCGCGTCCCCGTACCTGCAGACCCCCCTCGAGCTCGGCGCGCACGCCGTGGTGCACTCCACCACGAAGTACATCGGGGGGCACTCCGACGTGCTCGGCGGCGCCGTGGTCGTGGGCGCGGCCCAGTGGCGCGGGGCCCCGCTCGCCGAGGCGGTCGGCTTCCAGCAGTTCGCCGCCGGCGCCGTGGCGGGCCCCCAGGACAGCTACCTGGCCGCCCGCGGGCTCAAGACCCTGAGCCTGCGGATGGAGCGCCACCAGGACAACGCGCAGCGGATCGCCGAGTGGCTCCTGGAGCGCCCCGAGGTCGCGCAGGTGCTCTACCCCGGGCTGCCCGGGCACCCCGGCCACGCGCTCGCCGCCGCGCAGATGCGCGGGTTCGGCGGCATGGTCTCCTTCCGGCTGACCGGCGGGGAGGCCGCGGCCCGTGCGGTGGCGGAGGGCACCCGGCTGTACTCGCTGTCGGTGAGCCTGGGCGGGGTGGAGTCCCTGATCTGCTACCCCTCGGAGATGACGCACGCCTCCGTGAAGGGCACCGTGCTGGCCGTGCCCGTGGACCTGGTGCGGCTCTCGGTGGGCATCGAGGACGTCGAGGACCAGTTGGAGGACCTCGAGCGCGCGCTCACCGCCTGACCGGTCCTTTCCGCCCGGTCGGCTGCGCCGCCGGCGCCGCCGGTTCCGCCGGGTCAGCGGGCGGCGCCCGGTCCGCCCCCTGGGTCCGGCCTGACGGATGCGTCCGGCTCCGGCCAGGCCGGAGCCGGATCCTCCCGGCCGAGGAGCAGCCGGCGGACCAGGTGCACGAGCATGGCAGTGAACACCATCGCCCAGGCGCTCAGGGCCACCCACAGCCAGACGGCCCCGACCAGACCCACGATCGGCAG
The DNA here is from genome assembly GCF_002287015.1 of Kocuria sp. WN036. Classification (NCBI taxonomy): domain Bacteria; kingdom Bacillati; phylum Actinomycetota; class Actinomycetes; order Micrococcales; family Micrococcaceae; genus Kocuria; species Kocuria sp. WN036. Next base: position 11,420 of record NZ_NSKF01000044.1, on the reverse strand, counting down.
GTCGTCCGCGCGGCCCAGATAGATGCTGGCCACGGCGTACATCCCCAGCGGGAAGACCACACTCCACAGCGAGGACTCGTAGCGCAGCGGCACCCGGTGCACGCGGTGGCGCCACCACCCGGCCGCCACCAGGGCCGGGATCAACCAGGTGGCGAAGGCCCAGAAGACCAGGCCCAGACCCGCCACGAGCCCGCGGACCACGGCGACCATCGGGGTGTCGGACATCTCCACGATCCGGGAGGCCGCCAGCACGGTGATGGCGCACGCGCCCATCGCCACCCAGTACGGCGGGGTCAGGTCGACCGGCCGCAGCGGATAGAGCATCATGCGCAGCGTCACGAGCACGCCCGCCGCGGCGTAGAGGAACAGCCCCACGGACCAGCCGGCGACCGCGACGACGGAGAGCACGTGCCGCCAGGCGTCGCTGCCCACCACCGGGTCCAGGGCCGCGGCGGCCACGGCCACGGACTGGCTGGCCACCACCCAGATGAACCAGGTCCCGTTGGCGGTGCTGACCACGGGGCGGGTGCGCCGGGAGAGCACCGCGCTCCACGGGACCACGTAGCCGAGGCCCAGCCATACCGCCCCCGCGAGTCCTAGGAGCGCGGCCGTGGCCCCGTGCCAGCCCGTCGTCGCGAGCCGGGACGCCAGCACGTTCGTGCCGGCCACGAAGGTGAAGAAGCCGAACGCGCGGCGAGGGTCGAGGAACTCCACGACGAACTCTCGCCGGAAGACGGCGAACCGCCAGACGGTGAGCAGGCACAGCGCCGCCCAGCTGCCCGCGCACACCGCGAGCAGGGCCGTGGACAGCGCGGCGAAGCCCTGCATCTGCAGGCCCACCGAGAGGATGCCGCTGGCCATGACGAGGGCGAAGTAACCGGGCGCCAGGCCGCGGACGCCGCCGAGGACACGTTGTCGGAGCGATTCGGCCACCTGCCCAGGCTACCGGGGCCCCGCCCGCGGCCCCGCCCCGTGCGGCTGCCGGGACGGTACTGCCCCGGCGGAACTAGCCTTGGACGCATGAGCACCGGCACCCGGAACGACGACATCAGCGCATCGCTCGAGCTCCCCGGGCCCGTGGTGAGCACCCACTGGCTGGCCGAGCACCTCCAGGACCCCCGGCTGGTGCTCGTGGACGCGAGCTCCACGCTCAACCGGACCGACGAGGCCCTCCCCGGGGCGGTGCTCCTGGACCTGGACGGGGCCTTCTCGGACCCGTCCTCGGACCTGCCGCACACGGCGCCCCCGGCGGAGCAGCTGAGCGCGGCGGCCCGGGCGCTCGGCATCTCGCGCACGAGCACGGTCGTGGCCTACGACGCCAAGGGCGTCTTCGCGTCCGCCCGCGTCTGGTGGCTGCTCCGGACCGCGGGCTTCGACCGGGTCGCCGTCCTCGACGGCGGCCTCCCGGCGTGGGCCGCGGAGGGCCGGCCCACGGGGGCGCACGCCGCGCCGCCGGCCGAGCCCGGCGACGTGGAGCTCGTGCCCCGTCCGGGCGGCTTCGTCGGGGCGGAGGACGTCGCCCGCGCCCTGGCCGACCCGGGCGCCACCGTCCTGGACGCCCGCTCCGCCGGCCGGTTCGCGGGCACCGAGCCCGAGCCGCGGCCGGGCCTGCGCCCCGGGCACATGCCGGGGGCGGTCAGCCTGCCCTACACCGACCTGCAGGACGGGCAGGGGCGGCTGCTGCCGCTGCCGCAGCTGCGGGAGCGGATCGCGGCGGCCGCGCCCGAGGGGCGGCGGATCGTCACCAGCTGCGGCTCGGGCCTCACGGCGTGCGTCCTGGCGCTCGGCGCCCACCTCGCCGGCCGCGAGGACGTGACGGTCTACGACGGCTCCTGGAGCGAGTGGGGCCGCCCCGGTCCCCGGCCCGTGGCGGGCCCCGAGGGGCTCAGCCGCGGGCCGGGGTCTCCCCGGCAGGACTGATCCGCGCCGCGGCCTCGTCGGCCTGGTCTGCCTGGTCTGCCTGGTCCGACTGTCCCGGGGCGCCGGGGGCTGGGTCGTCCAGCGCGGCGGCGGTGGCGAGGATGTTGCGGGCCATGGACGGGAAGATGAAGCCGTGGAAGGGCCACACGCCCCACCAGTAGAGCCGGCCCGGCAGGCCCCGGGGGAAGAAGATGGCCCGCTGCGTGTACCGGCTGCCCTCGCCCTCGGGCTCCACGGACAGCTCGAGCCACGCCCGGCCCGGGGCGCGCATCTCGGCGTGCAGGAGCAGCTTGTGCCCCTCCTCCATGGCCTCGACGCGCCACCAGTCCACGTACTCGCCCACCTGCAGGTCCGTGGCGTCGCGGCGGCCGCGGTTCAGGCCGGCCCCGCCCACGAGCTTGTCCATGACGCCGCGGACCTGCCACGCCAGGGGCAGCGAGTACCAGCCGTTGCGCCCGCCGATGGACTCGACGACCCGCCACACCTGCTCGGGCCGCGCCGGGCCCGTGCGGCTGCGCTCGTCCACGAACACGGTGCGCCCTGCCCAGTCCGGGTCCGAGGGCAGCGGGTCCGCGGCCGCCTCGGAGGAGCTGTAGTGGACGTCCCACGTGGTCTCCACGGAGTTGTCCTCGATCTTCTTCAGCGCGAGCGCCACGGCGCGGCGGTAGCCGGCCAGCCCCTCGGGGGGCGGCGGGATGTGGTCGTCGATGTCGTGCTCGCCCGACACGGCGTCGTGCTGCAGCGACTGCACGAGCGGCACGGCCAGGCCCAGGGGGATCGGCGTGACCATGCCCACCCAGAACCCGGACAGCCGGGGCGCGGGGAGGGGGAAGTGGAAGACCACCCGCCGGCGCAGCCCGGCCACCCGGGCGTAGCGGCGCATGGCGTCCGCGTAGGTCATGACGTCGCGGGAGCCGATGTCGAAGGTGCGGTTGAGGCCCTCCGACAGGTCCATGGCGTGGATCAGGTAGTACAGCACGTCACGGACGGCGATGGGCTCGATGCTGTTGGTCACCCAGGACGGCGCCGGCATGATCGGGAGGGTGTCGCCGAGGTGGCGGATCATCTCGAAGGACGCCGAGCCGGAGCCGATGACCACGCCGGCCTGGAAGACCACCGCCGGGACCGAGCTCGCGAGCAGGATCTCGCCCACCCGGACCCGGGAGCGCATGTGCTGGGACAGCTCCACGCCCTGGGGGTGCAGCCCCGAGAGGTAGACGATGCGCCGCACCCCGGCCCGCTCCGCGGCCCGGGCCACGGTCCGGGCCATCTCGGCCTCCTCCTCCTCGAACTCCCGGGAACCGCCCATGGAGTGCACCAGGTAGTAGAGGGTGTGCACGTCCTGGCACGCGGCGGTCATCCCGTCGAGGTCGTTGAGGTCCGTCTCGGCGACCTCCACCCGGTCCCGCCACGGCACAGCGCGCAGCTTGCCGGGGGACCGGACGGCGACGCGCACGGTGTGCCCGGCCTCCAGCATCCTGGGCGCCAGGCGCCCTCCGATGTAACCGGTGGCACCGGTGATGAGGACGCGCTGGGGAGAGCTCATGGCCTGCCTTTCGTGCGGGTCCCGCGAGCCTACCAACGCCGCCCGACAGGAGCCCGGCCCGGTCCCGGCACGCGGAACGGCCGCGTGCCGGAGCATCGCGGCCGTTCGGCCCGTCGTCGTGCGGGGACGGATCAGGGCAGGGCCAGGCGGAACACCTTCGCCCACGCGGAGGCGACCTGCTTCGGCAGGGGCCCGGTGGTGTAGGGCAGCTCGTAGCGCTCGCAGATCTCGCGCACCTTGACGGCGACCTCGGCGTAGCGGTTCGAGGGCAGGTCCGGGAACAGGTGGTGCTCGATCTGGAAGGACAGGTTGCCGGTCATGAGGTGCATCAGCCTCGACCCGGAGATGTTGGCCGAGCCGATCATCTGCCGCACGTACCAGTCGCCGCGGGTCTCGCCCTCGATCTGCTCCTCGGTGAACGTGTCCGCCCCGGCGGGGAAGTGGCCGCAGAAGATCACGGCGTGCGCCCAGACGTTGCGGACGGCGTTGGCGGTCAGGGTCGCGGTCAGGGCCTGCTTCCCGGAGCCGGCCAGGGCCGCGGCGGCGGGGGTGGCCACGTAGTCCTTCGCGGCCTGCTTCAGGAACTTCGCCCCGAGGGCCTTCAGGCTGCGCCGGAGCTCCGACTTCGGCTTGCGGCCCTCGCGGTACTCGTCGAGCTCGAGGTCGTAGATCGCGATCCCCCACTCGAAGACCGGGGCGAGCAGCGCGTTGTACACCGGGTTGCCGAGGTTCCAGGGCTTCCACTCCTGGTCCTCGTCCATGCGCAGGATGGTGTACCCGACGTCCCGGTCCTTGCCGACCACGTTGGTCCAGGTGTGGTGCAGGTCGTTGTGGGTGTGCTGCCACGCCCGGGACGGGGTCACGAAGTCCCACTCCCAGGTGGTGGAGTGGATGTCGGGATCGCGCATCCAGTCCCACTGCCCGTGCAGCACGTTGTGCCCGATCTCCATGTTCTCCAGGATCTTGGCGACGGTCAGCATGCCGGTGCCGGCGAACCAGGCGGGCTTGTGCTTGGCGAACAGCAGCGTGGCGCGCCCGGCCAGCTCGAGGGAGCGCTGCGTGGCGATGACGCGGCGGATGTAGGCCGCGTCCTTCGCCCCGCGGGTGGCGATCACGGACTCCCGGAGGGCGTCGAGCTCGCGGCCCAGCTCCTCGACCTGCTCGTCGGAGAGGTGCGCGGCGGCGGAGGGCTTGGCCGACTCGGTGGGGCGGCCCGAGTCGAGCAGGAAGGGGGTGACGATCGTCATGGTGTCGGTCCTTTCGGAACGGGGTCGGGGAACGAGTGCTGGAAGCTTCGGGGTCAGGCGTCGAGGCTGACGGGACCGGCGGCCGTGGACACGCAGGTCTGGACGAGGTGGCCGGGCTCGCCGTGGACCTCGCCGGTGCGGGTGTCACGGACCTGCCCGGAGAGCAGCGGGGTCACGCACGCGTGGCAGATGCCCATGCGGCAGCCGCTGCGCATCATCAGACCGGCGTCCTCGCCGGCGGCCAGGAGGGTCGTGGCGCTGTCGGCCTCGACCTCCTTGTCGGACTTCTCGAAGGTCACGCGCCCGCCCTCCCCGCCGGAGCCGGGGGCGACCACGGCGGCGAAGCGCTCGACCCGCAGCTCGCCCTCCTCCCGCTGCCAGAGCGCCTCGGCGGCGTCGAGGAAGTCGGCGGGGCCGCACGCGTAGGCGGCGCGGTCGCGCCAGTCGGGGCACGCGGCGTCGAGGTCGGCGGTGGCCGCGAGGTCGAGGCGGCGGCCGCGCTCGCCGGTGAACCACTGGACCAGGCGGAAGCCGGGGAACTGGTCGGTGAGCTCCAGCAGCTCCTCGCGGAACAGGGACTCCTCCGGGGAGCGCGAGGAGTGCACGAGCACCAGGTCGGCGTCCGGGCGGCGGGGCACGAGGGTGCGGATCATGGACATGACCGGCGTCAGGCCGCTGCCGGCGGTGAGCATCAGCAGCGGGCGCGGGCTCTCGGGGAGGACGAAGTCGCCCTCGGGCGGGGCGAGGAACAGCACGTCACCGGGCCGGGTCCCCCGGACGAGGGCGGTGGAGACCTTGCCCATCGCCGTCACCGTGATCGCCGGGTCCTGGCCGGCGCCCGTGCTGAGGGAGTAGGAGCGCCAGTGCCGCACGCCGTCGATCTCCACGCCGATGCGGGCCCACTGGCCGGCCTCGTGCGCGTTCCAGCCGCGGCCGGGGCGGAAGCGGATCGTCACCGAGTCCGCGGTCTCGGGCACCACGGCGGTCACCAGGCCGCGTAGCTGGCGGGCGCTGGCCAGGGGGTCGATGAGCCGCAGGAAGTCCTCGGGGGAGCGGGGCGTGGTGAAGGCCGAGGCCAGGCGGGTGAACAGTCGCAGTTGGGGCACGTAATAACTGTGCCCCAAATCCGACGGCAGTTCTCGTCCCGTCGCGTACTCTTTCAGCAGAGAAATTGTGGTGTCGGAATGAAAGCGGGGGATCGTGGAGCGGGTGGACCACACGACGGAGCACGCGCAGCCGGGGCGGCGGGCGGACCGGGAGCTGCCGTGGACCTCCCTGCCGCCGGCGCTGACCCCCCTCCTGGTCCCGCACCTGCCCGCGGTGACGGAGGAGCTGCTGGACGCCGTGCGGCTCGACGTCCCGGTCTACGCCCGGCCGCTGGAGGGCCTGTTCGGCGACAGCATCCGGCGCGGGGTCGAGGTGGCCCTGACCCGGTTCCTGCAGCTGCCCGGCACCCAGCAGCCGGCGCTGATGGGGGACGACCGGCGGGTCTACGAGGGGCTCGGCCGCGGCGAGGTGCGCGAGGGCCGGCCGATGGACGCCCTCTTCGCGGCCTACCGCTCCGGGGCGCGCACCACGCTGCGCTCGCTCTCCCGCGTGGCCATGGACGCGGGGTTCGAGGCGTCCGTGCTGATCGGCCTCGCGGAGTCCGTGTTCGCCTACATCGAGGAGCTCTCCGCGGCCAGCGCCGAGGGCTATGCCATGGAGCAGTCCGAGCGTGCCGGGGAGCGGGACCGTCTGCTGGACGCGCTCGCGGACATGCTCGTCCGCGGCCACGTGGTGGAGGACGCGGTGCGCACGGCCGCCGCCGCCGCGGGGTGGCCGGTGCCCGACCGGGTGGTCGTGGTGACGCTGGCCGCCGACCGGCGGGTGGGGCTGCGCTCGCGCCTCGGGGAGCGGGCGCTGCTCACGTCCCGCCCCGGCGACGTGGTGGCGGTGGTCCCCGAGCCCTCCTCGCCGACCGGCCGCCGGGAGCTGGAGCGCGCGCTCACCGGCCGGGGAGCGGTGATCGGCCCGGGCCGGCCCTGGTACGCGGCCCCCGAGTCCCTGCGCCTGGCCGTGCTGACCCGGGATCTGCTGCAGCGGGAGGAACCGGCCGACGCCGGGCCGCTGTGGGTCTCGGAGCACCTCATGGAGCTCGTCCTGCACAGCGAGCGCAGTGTGGTCGCGGACCTCGCCGCGCAGTGCCTGGCCCCGCTGGACGAGCTCAAGGCCGGGCAGCGGGAGCGGCTGGTCGCGACCCTGCTGTGCTGGCTCGAGCACCACGGGCAGCGCGCGGCGATGGCCGCCGAGCTGAACATCCACGAGCAGACGGTGGGCTACCGGGTGAACCAGCTCCGGGAGGTCTTCGGGGACCGCCTCAACGACCCCAGGAGCCGGTTCCAGCTCGAGCTGGTGCTGCGCGCCGGCTTCCGCTGAGACGGTGCCCCGGCCGGGCTCAGCCGGTGCGCTTGTAGGCCTCCCGCTCCCGGGCGTCGGCGTCGATCTGCTCCTGGACCGTGATCGCGCTCCCGCCCCGGTGCGCCGGAATCCACCACGCACCCGGCTCCGGGGTCACGGGGTAGCTGTCGATGCACCGGTCGATCCCCTCCTGCAGCAGCGCGCGCAGCCGGGCGCTCGCGGCGCGGACGTCCTCGTCGGGGTCCACCCGCAGCACCGGGCCGACGTGCACGCGCACCGGCGTGCGCCACACGTCGCGCAGCCGGATCCTGCCGCGCCCGCGGGTGAGCATCCGGTGGCCGCCCCACACGGACACCGGGATGACGGGGGCGCCGGTCTCGGCGGCCATGCGCACGGCGCCGGTGCGCAGCGGGCGCACGGTCCAGCTGCGGCTGACCCCGCCCTCCGGGAACACCGCGAGGAACTCGCCGCGCGCCAGCTTGGCCACGGCCTCGGCGTAGGCCGGGGCGCCGTCGGCGCGGTCGACCACCACGTGGTCGCACAGCCGGCACACCGCCGTGACGAAGGCGCTGCCGGTGTGCTTGCGGGTGATGAGGAAGCGGGAGTGGGCCCGCAGCCGGCGCCAGACCACCAGCTGCGCGAAGACGAAGTCGAGGTAGCCGAAGTGGGTCACCGCCACGACGGCGCCCCGGCCGGGGCGGACCTCCCGGTGCAGGCCGCGCACCACCTGGTCGGTGGGCAGGTGCTCCTCGCCCGAGGCCAGCAGGGGCACGCGGAAGAGCTTCACCGCGGCGAGGCCGGCGAGCACGATGGCCCGGTAGGCGTACTTGTTGGGGCGCAGCTGCGGAGCCACGGGCCTCCCTCGGGAAGAGGCCCGCGGGGGCGGGCCGGGAACGGTCTGCCGAGAATCGTAGACCAGCGCGCGGCGCGACGCCGTCGTCGGTGCCGTGCGTGACGGCGGGGATCCGCCGCCGTCATGTGCGGTCTTCCCCCATACCGGGCGCGGGCCCGGCCCCGATACGCTGGCTGCACCGCGCCGGTCCGGCGTCCGCGGCACCGGGTGCCGCGACCGGTTCCGCCACTGCCCACCAGGAGAACCCCATGTCCTACCTTCCACCGTCAGCACCCCGTCCGCAGTACCGGGCGCAGGGGGACGACCGCACCATCGCGGTCCTCACCCACCTGTCCGGACTGATCGGCGCGCTGGTCTCCGTCGGGTGGCTCGGATTCGTGGGTCCCCTCGTCGTCTGGCTCGTCCACCGGGACAAGAACGCGTTCCTGCGCGCCACCTCCGCCGGGTCGTTCAACTTCAACCTGTCCATGTGGCTGCTCAACGTGGTGGCGTGGGTGTGCCTGTTCACCGTGATCCTGATCCCCGTGGCGATCGTGCTGTGGATCCTCGCCGCGGTGCTGCTCGTGGTGTGCCACGTCCTGGCCGTGCTCAAGGCCAACAAGGGCGAGGTGTACCGCTACCCGCTCCAGCTGCCGGTGCTGCAGTGACGTCCTTCCGGACTGGCCGGCGGCATCCTCCGGACGGTCCGGAACCATTCCTTCGGCCGATGGCCGCGGCCTCCCGGCTCTCGTAGATTCTGAGCCATCACCCGGGGAACCCGCCGGATGATGCACCCCCCCCCCACAGAAACCTCGGGAACACAGGAGCTCATCATGACCACCCCCCGCACCCCCTCCGTCCGCACGGTCCTGCCCGTCTCGGCCGCCGCCTCCATCGCCGTCCTCGGCCTCGTCCTCGGCGGTGTCGGCATCGCCTGGGTCGCCGGCTCCCTCGGCATCTCCGCCGCGTCCGCGAGCCAGATCGTGGCCGCGGTCGAGGCCGGCGGCTGGGCGCTGACCCTCGTGGCCGCGATGTTCGGCTTCGGCATCGGCGGCGCGGTCGTCGGCACCATCCGCTGGTACCTGTCCAAGAAGGCCCGCAGCCTGGCCATCGCCTGAGCCGCCGCCCGCTCCGCTGACGCTGCCTGGACCCCCGCCATGAAGACCGTGCCCACGGACCTCCGCACCGCTCCCCGCGACGCCCGCGCAGCGCGCCGCGCCCTCGGGTGGGCGGCGGCGGCCGCCACGGCGCTCTTCGTGGCGGGGTTCCTGGTGGGCTACGAGAGCATCTCCCGCGTCCCCGCGACCCTGCAGGACACGGCCGGCGCCGGTCAGGACCACGACGGGTCCTTCGGCGCCATCCTGGTCCGCAACCTCGGCGCCGCCGCCCTGCTCTACAGCGGCGTGCTCACCGGCGGCCTGCTCACGGGCACGTCCCTGGCACTGCTGTCGGTCTACGTGGGGGCCACGGCGAAGATCGGCGTGCTCAACGTCGGCGCCGCCGCGCTCGCCGGTGCGGCCGGGTGGTACGCGGGGCTCGAGTTCCTCGGCTGCCTCGTGGCCGCGGCCGCGGGCCTGCTCCCCCTCACCGCCGCCCTCACCGCCCGCCGGAACGGCCTGGTGCGCAGCTACCTCACGGCGCTGCCGGCCTCCCTCGGCGTCCTCGCCCTCGCCGCAACCCTCCTGCTCGCCGCCGCGGGGATCGAGGCGGCGCTCATCGCCCGGCGGTGAGCGCCGCCGTTCCCCCCGCTACCGGAAGGACCCCGATGTCCAGCCTCCACGTCTCCGCCCACCCCGGCGCCGGGACCCCTGCCCCCCGTCCGCTGCCGGCGACCACCCGGCCCGTCCGGACCGTCCTCTGGGCGGTGGGGCTCGGGCTGCTGCTGCTGCGGCTGCCGGCGACCACCGACCAGATGCAGGACCAGGCCGCGGCGGCCGTGACCGACGAGCTGCAGGGGGTCGACCCGTCCCTGATCGGGCTCTCGGTCAACGTCGCCGTGCTCGTCGGCGTCCTGGTCTTCGCCGTGGTCCTCGCCCTGTACCTCTGGTTCGCCGGGCTCCTCGAGAGCAGACTCCTCCCGCAGGGCCTGCCGCTCGGCGGCGGACAGCGGATCGGGCTCTACACGCTGGTGGTCGGCGGCCTCACGGTGCTGTCCCAGGGCTGGGCCCTGGCCACCGGGCGGATGGCGGAGGGACCCGTGGAGGCGGCCGCGGTGCTGGTCCTCGCCCTCGCCGCGGCGCTGCTCTACCGCGGCCGGTGGAGATCCTGCGGCGCCGGCCGCCAGGTGCTCGTGGTCGGCGTCGCCGTCGCGACCGCCGCGCTCGTCGCCATGGTGTGACCCGGCCACCGATCCCGCCGCCCCCCAGCCCGCCGCCGGCCCCGCCCCCACCGCTCATCAGATCCTCGACCACCAGGAGTGCCCACCGTGCCGACCCTCACCCAGAACCACGTCCGACTGGTCCTCGTCACCGTGGCCGTCCTGAGCGCCGCCGCCCTGACCGCGATCCTCCTCGAGGGCCGGGGCACCAGCACCGTCCCGGTCGGGCTGTGGTCCCTCCTCGTGGGCGGGCTGGCGGTCGCCGGGGTGCTCCTGCCGCTCGTGGCCGCCGCGACCCCGCTGTCCCGCCCGCGCTCCGTGGCACCGGCCGTGCTGCTGTTCCTGGCCATGACGGCCCACGCGACCTTCCTCGACGAGCAGCTGAGCGGGTTCCCCGTCGGCTGGCTGTGCACCATGGGCGTGGTCGTCGCCCTCGCGGGCACGGTCGTGCTCCTGTTCAACGCGCTCGGGCTGCGCCGGGAGCGGTCCGGGACGCGCAGCAGGCTCTCGTGACGACCAGCGCGACCGCGAGCCCCACGAGCGGGCCGGTGCGGCGGCGGCGGCCGGCCCCGCCGGCCCGCCGCCGTCTCCGGCTCCTGGCGGACCTGCGGATCGCGGACCTGCTGCAGGCGCTGGGCACGTCCGTGCCGGTGGAGACCGCCCGCCGCATCGTGGTCGGGGCCGCGGCAGGGGCCGTGCTCCTGGCGTTCGCGGCCGGGATCCTCGCGGCGCGCGCGGCCGCGGTGCTCGCGCCGGGCGCGGACGTGATCGGGCTCTTCGTGCTGCTCTGCGCCTACGCCGGGCTCGGCGCGCTCGCGGGCGAGACCCTCGGCCGGTTCCGCAGCTGCGTCAGCGACCACCCGCAGCGGGACTTCTTCGTGGGCCTCGACGTCCGGGCCGCGGACGTGTTCGTCGTCCACGCCCTCCCGCGCGTGGCCGTGGCGAGCGCCGTGTGGGGCGCCGCGGGCCTGGGAGTGCTCGCCGGGTCCGTCCTGGCCGGGCACGGGCCCGGGGCCGCGGGGACGGCGCTGCTGCTGGGGACGCCCGTGGCCTTCGGCGCGCTGACGGCCGCCGGGGCGCTGCGCTCCGCCGCCCGCCCCGAGAACGGGCGCCGGCACTTCCCCGCGGTGCTCGCGGCGGCGTCCGTCCTGGCCGGGG
>NZ_NSKF01000043.1:0-20140 GCF_002287015.1 Kocuria sp. WN036 | reverse complement strand
CCCGGCGACGGCGCCGTCCGCGGCGGCGCCCGCCTCCCGCCAGGCCTGCGCCCAGCCGGGGGCGCCGCGGCCGGTGAAGGCGGCCGCCTCGGCCCAGCTCGTGAGCACCCGCTCACGGCGCCGCCCGGGCTCGTACCAGGCCACGGGTGCCGGCCGCACGGCTGCGGTGGCGACGCCCTCCCGGGCGAGCAGGGCCCCGACCGGGCGGGAGAGCGTGGGCCGGCCCACGAGCAGGACCCGCTCGATCCGCCGGCCCAGCGGGGAGTCCAGCAGCAGCCGGTAGGCCCCCACGGCGTGCGGGCCGCTCCGCGCGTTCGAGGAGGGCTCCGCGAGCAGCGGCAGCCCGCACGCCTCGGCGAAGCGTGCCGCGTCCGGTCCGGCGCCGTCCCCGGCGACGACGACGGAGCGCGCCGTCCCGGCGTCCGGCGGCGGGACCGCGACCGGGCCGGCCGCCACCGCGGCCGGCCCCGGGTCCGGCCGTGCCCCCGTCCGGGCGGCCAGCAGCCGGGCCCGGGCCGCGAGCACCGGGCCGTCCTCCGGCGCGGGGTGCAGCGGCTCGCGCAGGGCCACGTTGAGGTGGACCGGTCCCGCCGGCCGGGGCCCCTGCGGTCCACGGCCGGCCAGGGCGGCGAGGACCTCCTCGAGCCGGGCGGGCACGTCGTCGTCCGGGAGGAGGTCCACGGCGGCGCGCACGTGGTCGCCGAAGATCCCCGGCTGGCGGGTGGTCTGGTTGGCGCCGGTGCCGCGCAGCTCCGGCGGGCGGTCGGCGGAGAGCACCACGAGGGGCACCTCGGCGTGGTCGGCCTCCAGCACCGCGGGGAGCAGGTTGCCCACGGCCGTGCCCGAGGTGGTGAGCACCCCGGCCGGCCGGCCGGTGGCCCGTGCGATGCCGAGGGCGGTGAACGCCGCGCTCCGCTCGTCCACCCGCACGTGGACCTCGAGGGCCCCGGCGGCCTGGGCGGCCGCCGCGGCGTAGGCCAGCGGCGCGGACCGGGAGCCGGGGGCTACGACGAGGTGCCGCATCCCGGCGGCGACGAGCTCCTCCAGGACGGTGCGGGCGGTGTCGAGAGAGGGTGTGGTCACAGGAGACCAGGGTAGTCCGGGAACGCAGCGGTCCCCGGCCCGCCGCGGGGCGGGCCGGGGACCGGTGGGCTCCGGACGCCTCCGGAGGCGGGGCTCAGTAGGAGCGGGACGCGGTCCTCGCGGCCGCCTTCGTCTCCGCGGTGGCCTTGCCCTTGTAGCCGCGGTAGCGGGGCCCGCGCTCGCCGTTCTTGCGCCGCTTGTGCTGGTTGCGGCCGTGGCCCGGCCGGTCGTGGATCGCACCGGGGAACTCGGGCTCCCCGGCCCGGTCCACGGCGAAGACCTGGGCCACGGACGGCCGCGGCAGCGACCACTCGCCCTCACCCTGGCGGGTCTCCACCACGTAGTCCGGGAAGTAGGAGCGGGGCTCCTCGAAGGAGCCGTCCTCGCCCGGGTGCTGCACGGCCACGTAGACCATGCGCTCGCGGTCGTGGATCACGGGCCCGCAGGTCTCGGCGTCCTGCGGCACGGCGAGGAACTGCTCGACGTTGCCGCGCTCGCGCCCGGACAGTCCCACCTTGAACAGTCCGTCGTTGTAGCCGATGGTCCCCGGGGCGCCGTCCGTGGAGATCCACAGGTTGCCCTCCGAGTCGAAGGCCAGGTTGTCCGGGCAGGAGATCGGGGAGACCTTCTCCACCGGGTAGCCGGAGAAGTAGGTGGAGGCGTTCTTCGCCGGGTCCCCGGCGACGAGGAGGATGTTCCAGCCGAACTCGGTGGCGTCGGCACGGTGGTGGCGCTCCGTGATCTCGATGACGTGCCCGTCGCGGTTCTGGGTGCGCGGGTTGGCCTCGTCCGGGCCGGCCTTGCCCGGGGTGCCGCGGTCGGTGTTGTTGGTCAGCGCCACGTAGACCTTGCCGGTGTGCGGGGAGGGCTCGACGTCCTCGGGGCGGTCCATCTTGGTGGCGCCGACCTGGTCCGCGGCCAGGCGGGTGAACACCAGGACCTCCTCCACGGACATGCCGGCCACGGCCGACTCCCCGTCCACCACCAGGGGCAGCCACTCGCCGGAGCCGTCGAACGCGCCGTCGGAGGGCAGCCGGCCGGAGCCGTCGATCTCGGCCGCGGTGTCCCCGGTGAACTTCGCGACGTACAGGTTGCCCTCGGAGAGCAGCGTCATGTTGTGGGCGCGGTCGCCCTCGACGTACTTCTGGGCGGAGACGAACTTGTAGAGGTAGTCGAAGCGCTCGTCGTCGCCGGAGTAGGCCACCACGGTGCCGTCCTCGGCCACGCGCACGTTGGCGCCCTCGTGCTTGAAGCGGCCCAGTGCGGTGTGCTTGACCGGGGTCGAGGCGGGGTCCTGGGGGTCGAGCTCCACGACCCAGCCGAACCGGTTCGGCTCGTTCTCGTAGCCCGGCAGGGTCGAGTCGAAGCGGGGGTCCACCTCGTGCCAGCGCCGGCTCGGGGCCTCGGCGGCGATCCCGTAGCGCTTCTGCTCGGCGGAGCCGTTGCCCTTGAAGTACTGGTTGAAGTTCTCCTCGCCGGACAGGACGGTGCCCCACGGGGTGGTGCCGCCGGCGCAGTTGTTCTGCGTGCCGAGGACCACGGTGCCGGTCGGGTCGTCCTGCGTCCTCAGCAGCGCGGAGCCGGCGGCCGGGCCGTCCACGGCGAAGGGCGTGCTCAGGGTGATGCGCCGGTTGCGGGCTCCGCCGCGGACGTAGGTCCAGGGCCGGCCGGGGCCGGTGCGGGCGATCTCCACGACGGACATGCCGTGGGCGGCCATGGCCACCCGGGCCACCCGCTGGAGGTCGTCCTGCTGCTCGGCGGGGAACATGAGGTTCTCGTTGGTGTACTCGTGGTTGTTCACGAGCACTCCGCTGCGCCCGCCGCGGTCCTGGAGGATGTCCAGGTAGTCGCTGTTGTAGCCGAACTGGGCCGCCTGGGACTCCGGGGTCTGCCGGAGGGGGTCGAACTCCGGGGAGTCCTCGAACAGGGGATCGCCCCAGCGGATGATCGGGGACCAGTCGAAGCCCTCGGGGACCGTGAGGTCGTCCACGGTGTTCGGCACGGGGGCGATGGGCGCGAAGGACAGCCCGGAGCGTCCGCGGCCGTGGGCCTGGGCGGCCTCCGGGGTGGCGCCGACGACGCCGACGGTCACGGCCGCCGCGGCGCCCAGGCCCAGGGCGGAGCGGCGGGACAGCGCCGCGCTCGCGATGTCGCGGAAGTAGCCGTTGCCGGAGGTGTTGCACTCCGGTCCGGCGCAGGCGCTGCCGCACTTGAGCTGGCACGTGACGGGGCTGCGCTTGCCGCGCGTGTGGCCGAGCAGGGGCAGGACGGTGCGCTTGGCGGTGTCGGTCATGGCTCTCCCAGGGGACGGGGCCCGCGGCGGACCGCGGTCGGGGAACGGGTGCTCCGCCACTGCACCACCGCCCGGTGAGGCCCCGGGGGCGGCCGTGCGAACCGCAGGTGAACGGGCAGTGACCGGCCGGGGACCCATCCGCCCCTGATCAGCGGGTCCGTCCCGGGCCGAGTTCACTCAAAGAAACAATGCGCCGGCGGATTCCGCGGCCGTCCCGGTTCTGGGATGCTCGAGGCGTCAGGCCGTCCCATCCGTTCAGCGCCCCGGACCGTGACCGGGAACGTACGGAAGACCCCCCTCCTTCTGCTCGATCCGCCCACGGGCCGTGCCGCCGCGGCGGCGGAGCCGGCCGGGACACCGGCGGAGGAGGCGCGCGATGCACACCGAACCAGAGGGGGGACTGCTGTCCCCGCGGGAGCACGGGGGGAACGTTCCGCACGAGCACGGCGCGCACGGGTACCGGCGTGCGGCCGTGGACTGCCTGAGCGTCCACCGCGCGTGGGACCTCCACCCCGGGGACTGCCTGCACGGACGGATCATCGCCTCCGTCCGCGGGGTGGTGGGGCTCGCCTGCAGCCCCGTGGCGGTCTTCTCCTTCACGGGCGACGACCCCGAGCACACGGCCCAGACCCGGATCGGCGCCGCCCACCCCGACATGGAGCTCGGCTGCGACGACGTGTGGCGCGCCGCCCGGGCCTGGGTCCGGGGCCACGGGCTGCACGAGGGCGAGCCGGTGGACCTGGACCGGCTCCGGGCCGAGGTCCTGGGGGTCGCGGCTCAGGGGTGAGGCGCGACCCCGGCCAGGGCGTGCACGCGGCGCAGCCGCTCCAGCCACCACCGGCGCCGGTCGGCGGGCACGGCGTGGCGCGCCAGCAGCTCGGGGTCCGGGACCGCGTCCCGCAGCTCGAGCATCCCGCCCACCGGCCGCAGCGGCTCCCGCAGGACGTCCGCCCGCATGAGGGACACCGTCCCGAGCCCGCAGGCGTACGGGAGCTCGGGCAGGGCGGCGGCGAGCGCGAGACCCGCCCGGATGCCCACGGAGGTGTCCAGGGCGGAGCTGACCACCGCCGGCAGGCCGGCCTGCGCGACCACGTCCAGGGCCCGGCGCACCCCGCCCAGCGGAGCTGCCTTGACCACGAGCAGGTCGGCGGCGCCCGCCCGGGCCACCGCCAGGGGGTCGTCCTCCTTGCGCACGGACTCGTCCGCGGCCACCAGCACCGGCACGCCCCGGTCGGCGAGGCCCTCCCGGACGGCGGCGAGGCCCTCGATCGTGGGCACGGGCTGCTCCGCGTACGCGAGCCCGTGCCGCCCGAGCCGCTCCAGGGCCGCGAGGGCCGTGGGCACGTCCCACCCGCCGTTGGCGTCCACCCGCAGCTCGGCCTCCGGCAGCAGGGCCCGCACGGCCGCGACCCGGGCGTCGTCGTCCCCCGGCCCCTGGCCGCGCTCGGCGACCTTGATCTTCACGGCACGCACCCCGCCCCCGAACCCGGCGAGGACCTCCCCGACCCGGGCCGCCGGCACGGCGGGCACGGTCGCGTTCACGGGGATGCGCGTGCGCCGGGGCGCCGGGAAGCCGTGCCACGCGGCGTCGACCGCGGCGCGGAGCCAGGCGCCGGCCTCGGCGTCCCCGTACTCGGGGAACGGGCCGAACTCCCCCCACCCCGCCGGGCCGCGCAGGAGCACCGACTCGCGCACGTCGACGCCGCGGAAGCGCACCCGCATCGGCAGGGCGACGACGTGCGCGTGCGCGAGCAGGTCGTCGAGCGGGGGCAGGACCACGGCGGGAAGCATGCTCCCCAGCCTAGGCGGCGCCTCTCAGCCCGCTCCGATCCGTGCGTGGAATGATGAGGGCTCCGCGGGTGCCCGCACGGCCGCGGCCGTGCCCGCGCCCCGACGATCCGCACCACCGCCCAGGAGCTCGATGACCACGATCGCCCGCCGCCCCGCACCCACCGTCCTGCAGGTCCTGGGCCACCTGCTCGGCGCCGCCGCCCTGTGGGCGTCGGCCGCGCTGGTCGGGGTCGTGGCCCTCACCACCGCGACCGGGCAGTGGCTCGACGAGCTGGCCCTGCGCCAGGCGAGCGGCGCCTTCCCCGACCTCTCCGACCGCGCCGCCCAGCTGCTCGACTCGGTCCCGTGGGTGGTGGGCGCCGTCTCCGCCCTGTGCCTCGCGGTCCTGGCCGTGCGCTCCCGGCGCCTCGCCCCGGCGGTGGTCGGGGCGGCGGTGGTCGTGCTCTCCAACCTCACGGTCCAGCTGCTCAAGCGGGTGCTGCTGGAGAAGCCGGACCTCGGGATCCAGGAGGTCGCCGTCAACTCCTTCCCGTCCGGGCACACGGCCGCCGCGGCCGCCGCCGTGGCGGTGGTGCTGCTCGCGGCCCCCGCCCCCTCCCGGCCGGTGGTCGGGCTGCTGGGGGCGGCCGCCACAACCGCGACCGGGGTGGCCACGCTGCTGAACGGCTGGCACCGGCCCTCGGACGTCGTGGCGTCCCTGCTGGTCGTAGCGGGCTGGGCCGCCCTGGGCGGGCTCGTGCTGCGCCTGACCGGGCCCGTGGAGCGACCCGCGCCCGGCGGGGGCCTGACCGCCCTGCTGGCCGCCTCCGGCGCGGGGGCCCTGCTGGTCGGCCTGCTGCCGCTGTGGGCGGCCCTGCGCGTGCCGGGCGGGGGCTGGGCTGCGGTCGCGGCGTGCGCGGCGATCCTCGGGGTCAGTCTCCTGGCGGCAGCGGCGCTGACAGCGCTGCAAGCTCCTCGGTCGCGGCGTCCTCGGCCCTGATCCGCTCGAGCCGGTCCAGGAGGATCCGCGCCGCCCCCGGGTTGTAGGGCAGGCGGAACATCGAGGCCGTCACGGGCCGCATGCCGTCCGGCTGCGCCGCGGCGGCCTCGCTCGCGTCCACCCGCTCGATCGCGGTGCGCATGAGCCGGGCCTGCTGGAGCACGAAGCTGCGCTCCACCGGGTTGCCGTGGCCGGGGACGAAGACCTGGTACCGGTCGAGGGCGGCCAGGCTCTCGAGGGCCGTGGCCCAGCCCCGCGGGTAGGAGTCGTCGAAGCTGGGGTCGGCGCCCTGCTCCACGAGGTCCCCGGTGAACACGACGTCGTCGACGCCCACGCAGAGGTCGTTGTCGGTGTGGCCCGGGCCGAAGGAGAAGAGCACCGCCGCCCGCTCCCCCAGGTCCACCCGGGTCAGGGCGGGGCGCCGGCCCGTGCCCGGCAGGTGCCGGTTGGGCACGACGAGACGGGTGTCCGGCCCCTCGGCGGCGGCCATCTCGGGCTCGTGGGTGCCCACGAAGGAGCGCTGGAAGTCGCCGTGCGCCTGGATCGCCGCCGCGCAGCCGCGGTGCGCCCAGAAGTCCTCGGCCCCGGCGCGCTGGAACACGGCGTTGCCCAGGAAGTGGTCGTAGTGGGCGTGGGTGTTCACCACCGTCAGCGGCAGGCCCGTGAGCGAGCGGACGGCCTCGAGGATCTCGCGGGCCTGGCGCGGGCCCGCGCCCGTGTCGATCACGAGGGCGCGACGGGACCCGAGCACGACCCCGGAGTTCAGCCTCCAGTTGTCCGTGCTCACGGCGAAGACGCCGTCGCGGATTTCGTTGATGCGCGCCACCCGACCAGGGTACCGACCGCCGCTGGCTATCCTGGCAACCATGACCGCTCCGTCCTCGGGCCGTGCGGCCGGAGGCGCCGGCCGCTATGCTCCGTCCCCCTCGGGGGACCTCCACCTCGGCAACCTCCGCACGGCGCTGCTCGCGTGGGCCCTCGCGCGCTCCACGGGCCGGGGCTTCGTCCTGCGCGTCGAGGACATCGACCGGGTGCGGCCGGGGGCGGCCGAGCGGCAGCTCGCGGACCTCGCCCGGCTGGGCCTCGACTGGGACGGCCCGCCGCTGCTGCAGTCCTCGCGGGAGGCCGAGCACCGGGCCGTGGTGGAGCGTCTCACCGCGGCGGGGCGCACCTACGAGTGCTACTGCACGCGCCGGGAGGTGCAGGCGGCCGCGAGCGCGCCGCACGGGGCCCCGGGCGCCTATCCGGGCACGTGCCGGGACCTCGGCGACGCCGAGCGGGCGCGGCGCCGCCGGGAGCGGCCCCCGGCGGTGCGGCTGCGCGCGGACGTGCGCTCCCGCACGGTCGTGGACCGCTGGGCCGGGGCGTTCACGGGGCTCGTCGACGACTTCGTGCTGCTGCGCAACGACGGCCGCCCCGCCTACAACCTCGCGGTGGTCCTCGACGACGCCCACCAGGGCGTGGACCAGGTGGTCCGGGGCGACGACCTGCTGCCCTCGACCCCCCGGCAGGCGTACCTGGCCTCGGTGCTCGGTCTGGACGAGCCGGAGTGGGTGCACGTGCCGCTCGTGCTCAACGCGCACGGGCAGCGCCTCGCCAAGCGGGACGGCGCCGTGACCCTCGCCGAGCTCGCCGCGGCGGGGCACGGCGCCGAGGAGGTGCTGGGCTGGATGGCCGCGTCGCTGGGCCTCCCCGGCCCGGTCCGGTCGGCGCAGGACGTCCTCGCCGTGTTCGACGAGGACGTCCTGCCCCGGGCGCCCTGGGTCGTGGACCCGGCCCGGTGGGCCGCTCAGGCGCGCGAGGACGCGGAGGTGCCGGCCTCCTCGGGGGCGTGCGGGTCCTCGGGCTCGGCCAGGAACCGCTCGTAGGCGGGGGTGGTCAGGAACGCGGGGTAGTCGTCGCCCAGGGCCACCTCCTCGAAGATGGCGCGGGCGTCGTCGAAGCGGTCGCCCTCGGCGCGCTCGATCCTCGCGAACTCCTCCTCCAGCAGCTCCTGCACCCAGTCCCGGGTGATCTCCTCGCCCTCGTCCGTGATGGCGCGGGTGTTCACCCACTGCCAGATCTGGGAGCGGGAGATCTCCGCGGTCGCGGCGTCCTCCATCAGGTTGTGGATGCCCACGGCGCCGTTGCCGCGCAGCCACGCCTCGATGTAGCGGATCCCCACCTCCACGTTGTTGCGGATCCCCACCTCGGTGATCCTCCCCTCGGCCGAGGCGATGTCGATCAGCGCCTTGTCGTCGGGCACCACGTCCTCGCGGAGCCGGTCCAGCTGGTTCGGGCGGTCGCCGAGCACCGCGTCGAAGACCTCGCGGCACACGGGGACCAGGTCGGGGTGGGCCACCCAGGACCCGTCGAACCCGTCCTCGGCCTCGCGGGTCTTGTCGGCCTGCACCTTCTCGATCGCGGTGCGGTTGACCTCCTCGTCCCGGCGGGAGGGGATGAACGCGGCCATCCCGCCGATGGCCATCGCCCCGCGGCGGTGGCAGGCCCGCACGAGCTGCTCGGTGTAGGCCCGCATGAACGGCTGCGTCATGGTCACCGCGTTGCGGTCCGGGAGGATGAAGCGGGGCCCGCGGGTCCGGAAGTTCTTGATGATGGAGAAGATGTAGTCCCAGCGGCCGGCGTTGAGCCCCGCGGCGTGCTCCCCGAGCTCGTGGAGGATCTCCTCCATCTCGAAGGCCGCGGTGATCGTCTCGATCAGCACGGTGGCGCGAATGGTGCCGCGGTCCGTCCCCAGCATGGACTCCGCCCGGCTGAAGATGTCGTGCCACAGCCGCGCCTCCTGGTGGGACTCGGTCTTGGGCAGGTAGAAGTAGGGGCCCAGGCCGAGCTTCTTGAGCCGGCGCGCGTTGTGGAAGAAGTACAGGCCGAAGTCCACGATGGCGCCCGCGATGGGCTCGTCCCGCACGGACAGGTGCCTCTCCTCGAAGTGCCACCCGCGGGGCCGCACCACGATGGTCGGGTTGGCCCGGGCGTCCCTGTTCTTCAGCGCGTACTTCTTGCCGTCCGGGTTGGTGAACTCGATGGTCCCCTCGAGCGCGTCGATGAGGTTGAGCTGGTTGGTGACCACGTTCGTCCAGTGCGGGGTGTTGGCGTCCTCCATGTCCGCGAGCCACACCTTCGCCCCGGAGTTGAGGGCGTTGATGGTCATCTTCCGCTCGGTGGGACCGGTGATCTCCACGCGGCGGTCCTCGAGCCCGGGCGGGGGCGGGGGCACGCGCCAGGAGTCGTCCTCCCGGATCCTCCGCGTCTCGGGCAGGAACGTGGGGTCGGTGCCGCGGGCGATCGCCTTGCGCCGCTCCTCGCGGGCGGCCAGCAGCTCGCGCCGGCGGGGCTCGAACTCGCGGTGCAGCGCCGCGAGGAAGCCGAGCGCGTCGGGGGTGAGCACACTGTTCTGCCGGGGCACGTGGTGACCGGTGAGGGTCACGCCGTTGATCGTCACGGGGTTGCTGGTCATGGTCATCATGGCTGGGTCCTCGCCTGAAGAGTGTCCTGGGGAGTTCGGGTGGGGCGGCCCCGGAGGGCGCCGGAGCGGGTCGTCGTCGGATGCGGCGCGGCCGGGGACCCTGTCGGGCCCCCGGCCGGTCACGGCCGTTCGGCTCAGGGCCGTTCGGCTCAGAACTGGGCGGTCTCGGTGGACCCGGCCAGCGCCGTGGTGGAGGACTGCGGGTTGAGGACGGTGGAGACCAGGTCGAAGTAGCCGGTGCCGACCTCGCGCTGGTGGCGGGTGGCGGTGTAGCCGCGCTCCTCGGCCGCGAACTCCCGCTCCTGCAGCTCCACGTAGGCCGTCATCTGGTTGCGGGCGTAGCCGTGGGCGAGGTCGAACATCGAGTAGTTCAGGGCGTGGAAGCCGGCCAGGGTGATGAACTGGAACTTGAAGCCCATCGCGCCCAGCTCGCGCTGGAACTTGGCGATCGTGGCGTCGTCCAGGTGCTTCTTCCAGTTGAAGGACGGCGAGCAGTTGTAGGCGAGCATCTGGTCGGGGTGCTCCGCGTGGATGCCGTCGGCGAACTTCTTGGCCAGCTCGAGGTCCGGGGTGCCCGTCTCCATCCACAGCAGGTCGGCGTACGGGGCGTACGCGTTGCCGCGGGCGATGCAGGCCTCGAGGCCGTTGCGGACCTTGTAGTAGCCCTCCGCGGTGCGCTCGCCGGTGACGAACGGCTTGTCGCGGTCGTCCACGTCCGAGGTGATCAGGGTGGCCGCCTCCGCGTCGGTGCGGGCGATGATCAGCGAGGGGACGTCGGCGACGTCGGCCGCGAGCCGGGCCGCGCTCAGGGTGCGGACGTGCTGCTGGGTGGGGATGAGCACCTTGCCGCCCAGGTGGCCGCACTTCTTCTCGGAGGCCAGCTGGTCCTCCCAGTGCACTCCGGCCGCGCCGGCGGCGATCATGGACTTCATGAGCTCGTAGGCGTTGAGCGGGCCGCCGAAGCCGGCCTCGGCGTCGGCCACGATCGGGACCAGCCAGTCCTCGACCGTGCTCGTGCCCTCGGAGTGCTCGATCTGGTCGGCGCGCATCAGCGCGTTGTTGATCCGCCGCACGACCGCCGGGACGGAGTTCGCGGGGTAGATCGACTGGTCGGGGTAGGTCTGGCCCGCGAGGTTCGCGTCGCCGGCGACCTGCCAGCCGGAGAGGTAGATGGCCTTGAGACCGGCCTTGACCTGCTGGACCGCCTGGTTGCCGGTCAGTGCGCCCAGGGAGTTGACGAAGTCCTCGGTGTGCAGCTTCTCCCACAGCTGCTCCGCGCCGCGGCGGGCCAGGGTCATCTCCTCCTGCACCGTGCCGCGCAGGCGGACGACCTCCTCCGCCGTGTAGTCGCGGGTGATCTGCGCCCAGCGGGGATCGGCGTCCCACTCCTGGCGGATCTCGTCGGCGGTCTTGGGGGCGTTGGGGTAGGACATGTCGGCTCCTCGTTGAGTGGTCCGAGAACGGGTGCTTCGGCTTCGGGGTCACCGGGAAGTTCGCTCCTCCGTGGTGACACATCCCACTTTGCCCCAGTTCAAGGCGGATCAACCCCACATTTCTCGTCGAACTTTCGCCGTTTTTCGTCTATTGTGAAGAAATGACGACCAGCGCGTGGGGCACCGAGGAACCGACGGCGGCGGAGCCGGCCGGCAGCACCGACCTGATCGGTCTCGGCCGGCGCATCCGCTCGCTGCGCAAGGACCGCGGCATGACGCTCGCGGAGCTCGCCGACCGGGCGGGCACCGCCACCTCGCAGCTGTCCGTGATCGAGAACGGGCGCCGCGAGCCCCGGCTCAGCCTGCTGCGGCGCCTCGCCGAGGTCCTGGGCACGAGCGTGGACGCCCTGCTCGGGGCCGAGCCCGGCACCCGGCGGGAGGCGCTCGAGATCCAGCTCGAGCGCGCCCAGCGCTCCCCGTTCTACGAGCAGCTGGGGCTGCCGACCGTCCGGGTCAGCTCCGCGCTGTCCACCGAGGTGCTCGAGGCGCTCGTGGCTCTGCAGGAGCGGCTGGCCGAGGCCCTCGAGAAGAACTCGGCCACCCCGGAGGAGGCCCGCCGGGCCAACGTGCAGCTGCGCCGGCTCATGCGGGCGCAGGACAACTACTTCCCGGACCTGGAGCAGGCCGCCAAGGAGCTGCTGACCCTGGGCGGCTACTCCTCGGGTCCCGTGTCCAACTCCGTGATCTCCGAGATGGTGGGCAGGCTCGGCTACAGCATCCACCACGTCACCGACCTCCCGCACTCGACCCGCTCGGTGACCGACCTGCTCAACCGGCGGATCTACCTGGTGCAGAGCCCCCGGGCGGACCACGACCCCCGCGCGGTGCTGCTCCAGGCCGTGGGGCACCAGGTGCTGGGCCACGAGCCGCCCAAGGACTACGCCGAGTTCCTCGCCCAGCGCGTGCAGACCAACTACTTCGCCGCCGCGGTGATGCTCCCGGAGGACAAGACCGTCCCGTTCCTGCTCGAGGCGAAGAAGGACCGGGACCTCTTCCTGGAGGACCTCAAGGACCGCTTCGCCGTCTCCCACGAGACGGCGGGCCACCGCTTCACGAACCTGGCCACCCGGCACCTGGGGATCCGCACCCACTTCCACAAGGTGCACTCGTCCGGGGTGATCCACAAGGCCTACGAGAACAACGGGCTGGCGTTCCCGACGGACCACACCGGGGCGATCGAGGGCCAGATCTCCTGCCGCAAGTGGTCCGGGCGCACCGTCTTCGACCAGCCCAACCAGTTCACGGCGTTCGCCCAGTACACGGACACCCCCTCCGGCACGTACTGGTGCTCCACGCGCACGGAGCTCTCGAGCCAGGGCGCGTTCTCCATCGGCGTGGGCGTCGCGTTCACCGACGCCCGCTGGTTCCGCGGCCGCGACACCCCGCACCGCACGGTGTCGACCTGCCCGGACCCCTCGTGCTGCCGGCGCCCGCCCGAGGAGCTCAGCCGGGTGTGGGCGGGCCACGCCTGGCCCAACACCCGGGCCCACTCGCACGTGCTCGCCGCCCTCCCGGAGGGGGCCTTCCCCGGCGTCGACGAGCGGGAGGTCTACGAGTTCCTGCAGGCGCACGACGACGCCTGAGCCGGCCCCGCGGGCCGCCGGCGCGGTCTCCCCGCACCCCCGGGACCGCCTCCCTATACCCGTAGTGGCTGGCCACTGCCCGGGAGCGGGCGTAAAGTTCTGTGGGACCTCTGCTCCACCCACCCCCCTGGACGCTGCGCTCCACCGGGCCGGCTCCGGGCGGAAAGGACACCATGCCCCAAGAGATAGCCCAGACGATCGCGATCGTCATCTACTTCGCCGCCATGATCGGGATCGGCCTCTACGCCAACAGCAGGACGAAGAACCTCGACGACTACATGCTCGGCGGGCGCAACCTCAAGCCCGGGACCGCCGCCCTCAGCGCCGGTGCCTCCGACATGTCCGGCTGGCTGCTGCTCGGTCTGCCCGGCGCGGTGTTCCTCTCCGGTCTGGTCGAGGCGTGGATCGCCGTCGGCCTGATCGTCGGCGCGTGGGTCAACTGGAAGTTCATCGCGCCCCGGCTGCGCTCCTACACCGAGGTCTCGCACAACTCGATCACGATCCCGTCCTTCCTGGACAACCGGCTCAAGGGCGGCAGCAGGCTGCTGCGCATCGTCTCCGGGCTCATCATCCTGGTGTTCTTCACGTTCTACGTCTCCTCCGGCATGGTGGCCGGCGGACTGTTCTTCCAGTCGTCCTTCGGCTCGACGTACCACGCCGGGCTGCTCCTCGTCGTCGGCGTCACCATCGCCTACACGCTCTTCGGCGGCTTCCTCGGTGCGACCTACACGGACGTGGCCCAGGGCCTCCTGATGTTCGCGGCCCTGCTCCTCGTCCCCGTCGTGGGCGTGATCAACGTGGGCGGCTTCGGCCAGATGGCGGAGAACATCCGCGCCGTCCAGCCCGACGCCCTCTCCATGGTGTCCGGGGCCACGGCCATCGGCGTCATCTCGGCCCTGGCGTGGGGCCTCGGCTACTTCGGCCAGCCGCACATCATCGTCCGCTTCATGGCCATGCGCTCCCCCGCCGACGCCAAGACCGGCCGCCGGATCGGCCTGACCTGGATGGTGCTCAGCGTCATCGGGGCGATCGCCACCGCCCTGGTCGGCGTCGCCTACTACGGCAACCGCCCGGACGAGAGCCCGACCGACCCGGAGTCCGTGTTCCTGGACCTCGCGCAGGTCTTCTTCCACCCCGTGATCGCCGGCTTCGTGCTGGCGGCCGTGCTCGCGGCGATCATGTCCACGGTCTCCTCCCAGCTCATCGTCTCCTCCTCCGCCCTGGTGGAGGACCTGTACAAGCTGACGGTCAAGGAGTCCCCCTCCGAGCGCAAGCAGGTGTGGATGGGCCGCGCGGGCGTGGCCCTCGTCGCCCTCGTCGCCACGTTCCTGGCCTGGGAGCAGAACAACACGATCCTCGGCCTCGTGGCGTTCGCGTGGGCCGGCTTCGGCGCCTCGTTCGGCCCGATCGTGATCCTGTCCCTGTTCTGGCGCAAGCTCACGAACCTGGGCGCGATCACCGGAATGCTCCTGGGCGCGGTCACCGTGTTCGCGTGGACCGTGACCCCGTGGGCCGACCTCTACGAGATCATCCCCGGCTTCCTCGTGAGCCTCGTCTCCGCCGTGCTGGTCTCGAAGGCCACTTATCGGCGCGACGAGGAGATCGAGCGCGAGTTCGACGACGCCGTGCGCCTCGCCCACGCGGCGGAGGACGAGATGGCCGCCCGCTGACCTCTCGCACCGCTCCGCCGGGGCCCGTTCCGCACGCCGGAACGGGCCCCGGCGCCGTCGGGCCCCGGCGCCGTCCGGGGTCAGTACCCGATCGAGGCCAGGGTGGCCCGGATCGCCTCGGCGGAGCGGTGCAGCATGGCCAGCTCCTGCTCGTCCATGGGCACGGCCAGCCGCTCGACGACGCCCCGCCGCGCGACGATCGACGGCACGGACAGGGCGACCCCGCTGATCCCCCGGTAGTCGTCGAGGACCGTGGAGACGGGCAGCACGGCGTGCTCGTCCCGCAGCACGGCCTCCGCCACGCGCGCCCCGGCCAGGCCGATCGCGTAGTTGGTGGCGCCCTTGCCCTGGATCACCGTGTACGCCGCGTTGATCGTCCGGTGCGTGATCTCGTCCAGCCGCTCGTCGGTGAAGGGCCGCCGCCCCTCGACGGTCCAGTCCCGCAGCGGGATCTGCCCGATGTTCGCGTTCGACCACAGGGGGAACTCGGTGTCCCCGTGCTCGCCGACGATCGTGGCGTGCACGCTCGTGGTGGACACCCCGCCCTCCTCGGCCAGCAGCCACCGCAGCCGGGACGTGTCCAGCACGGTCCCGGAGGACATCACCCGCTCCGTGGGCAGGCCGGTGAGCTTCTGCGCGATGACCGTGAGCACGTCGCACGGATTGGTCACCAGCACGTACACGGCCTCGGGCGCCTGCTCCACCAGCCGCGGCATCAGCTGCTCGAGGATCGCGGCGTTGGCGCCCGCCAGCTCCATCCGGGTCTGGCCGGGCCGCTGCTTGGCCCCGGCGGTCACGAAGACGACGTCCGAGCCCGCCAGCACGGCGACGTCGTCGGAGCCGGTCACCCGGGAGCTGGGGGTGAACATGGCCCCGTGGGCGAGGTCCAGGCCCTCGGCGCGGACCCGGTCCCCGGCGAGGTCGTAGAGGGCCACCTCCTGGGCGACGCCCTTGATGAGGACCGCGTAGGCCAGGGACGAGCCGACGGAGCCGGCGCCGACCACGCCGATCTTGGTTCTCGCGGTAGTGGTGGGCACGGTCTCGGGCACGGGGAACTCCTCGGTGGTCCGGTGGTCCGCGGCTGCGGACGGTGTGCTCCCATCCTGGGCCAGCGGCGCGGGCCGCGGAAGGGCCCGGGCCACCGTGTCGCGGCTCAGCCGGCGGTGGACGCGGAGGCCGCGGCCAGGAAGTCCCGCATGATGGGTCCGCCGGTGACCGAGCCCAGGCCGCCGTCCTCCACGAAGACCGCCACGGCGAGGTCCTCGTGCTCGGCGATCACCCACGAGTGGGTCCGGGGCGGGTCCTCGTCGCCGAACTCGGCCGTGCCGGTCTTGCCGATCGCGGTGTCCGGCTCGAGCCCCTGCAGCACGCCCAGGTGCCCGGACGAGACGACGGCCCGCATCATGGTGCGCAGCTGCTCCGCCTCCTCAGCGGTCAGGGGCTCCTCCGGTCCGGGCCGGGTCGCGGCGTCCTCGTCGAGCAGTCCCTCGGTGCTGACCAGCCGGGGGGTGACGAGCTCTCCGGCGGCGACCGAGGCGGTGAGCCCGGCCATGCTCAGCGGGGACACGAGCGTGCGGCCCTGCCCAAACATCGCGGCGGCGTGCTGGGCCGGCGGCTCCTCCCGCGGGACCTCACCCCAGAACGCGGGCACGGACAGCTCCGCGGGCACCCCGATCCCGAGCGCGGCCGCGGCCTCGGCCAGCTCCGCCTGGTCGATCCGGTCGTACTGGTCCACGAAGGTGGTGTTGCAGGAGTGGGCGAGCGCCTCGGTGAGGGTGATCGAGCCGGTGAACTCGGCCGGATAGGACTCGACGTTGTCGACCCGCACGCCCGCGGCGGTCGTGGACGGCGGGCACTGCACGACCGTCCCGGGGGTGTCGCCCTGCCGGAGCATCCCGAGGGCCGTGACCACCTTGAAGGTGGATCCGGGCGCGTACCGGCCCAGCAGCGCGGTGGAGTAGCCCTCGGAGCCCGGCCCGTTGGCCGAGGCGACGAGCTCGCCCGTGGAGGGCCGGACGGCCACGACCGCCGAGGGGGACTCGATCCCGGCCAGCAGCTCACCGGCGGTGGCCTGGAGCCCACGGTCCAGGGTCACCGCGACCGGCTCGCCGGCCTGCGCCGGGACCTCGAACAGCGGCTCGCCGGCCGCGGACTCGTCCCCGACCTCCTCGACGACGACGCCGGGCGTGCCGCGCAACCGGTCGTCGAAGCGCTCCTGCACTCCCCCGCGGCCGATCGCCGTCCCGGGGGCGAGCTCCCCGCCGGAGTCCGCCACGTCCTCGGCCGTCGCCTCGGCCACCCCGCCCAGCAGGTCGGCGGCGAAGCCGCGGGAGGGCGCCAGCGGCAGCTCGTCCTCGACCACGAGCAGGCCCGGGACCGCCTCCATCTCCGCCGCGTCCAGCTCCCGGAAGTCCTCCAGCCGCAGCGGGACGGCCTCGACGAACGCCTCAGGCCCGGCCTGTCCGACGGCCTCGGCGTAGGCGTCGGCGTCGATGTCCACGGCCTCGGCGAGCCGGCGGGCCGCCTCCTCGGGGTCCGCCCCGTCGAGCTGCGACCGGTCGATGCCCACCCGCCGGATCGGGCGCTCCGTCACCAGCGTCTCGCCGTCCGCCCCGAGGATGTCCCCGCGGTCCGCGGCCACCGTCCGGGCGCGCAGGGCCTCCCCCTCCGCCAGGCCCGGGTGCACCACGGCCGGGGACCACTCGGCGGACCAGTCCCCGGACCCGGTCCGGACCAGCGGGAGGACCGAGTCGTACGCCCAGTCCTGCGCCACGCCCGGGAGGTCCCACGACCAGGACAGGGTGGCCTCGCGGCGGTCCTCCTGCCCGGTGTCCTCGACCGCGGAGACCTCGACGGCCGGGGCGGCCTCCCCGAGCGGCGCGGTGATCCGCTCGTACTGCTCCTGGGCGGAGGGACCCTCGACGTCGCCGAAGGACAGCTCCTGGACGCTGCCCGCGCCCAGGGCCGCGGCGACCCGGTCGGCGGTCTCCCGCCCGCCGTCGGGGGCGAGCGCCGAGCAGCCGGTGGCGAGGAGGGCCGCGGAGAGGGCGACCGGGAGGGCCGCCCTCGGCCGCCGGGGGCGGGGCCGGGACGCCGGGGGCTGCGGGGCGGGGCGGGGAGTCTGCACGGTGTCGAATCTAGTCCGTCCCGCCCCGGACGGGACAGGCCGGGGCGGAGGGATCCGGACACGGAAGAACCGGTGGGCGCCGTGTCTGCACGGCACCCACCGGTCCGTCGGACGCGCGGGGAGGGGGTGCGCTCCCGCGCGGGGGCGGGGCCGGGTGCCGGCCCCTCACCACCGGATCAGCAGTGGTACGTGTCGGTCGGCGCCTCGAAGTGGACGTCGTAGCCCTCGGGGATGCTCAGGCCGAAGGCGCCGGCCAGGCCCAGGATCTTCTTGGCGCGGGCGAGGCGCGGCAGGTCGGAGCCGTTGCGGATCTCCCCGCCGTCGGCGTCGAACTCCTGGAGGAACTCGGTGGCCCAGGACAGCTCGGACAGGGACGGGCTCAGGCCCTCGTTGACCGTGGCGGTCTGCTCAGGCATCAGGCACAGCTTGCCCGTCATGCCGAACTCCAGGGTCACGGACGTGGCCTCGGCCAGCTTCGGCCCGAGCGCGCCGACGGCGGGCCCGTCGATGGGGCCGGGCAGGTTGGCCGCCCGGGAGGCGATCGTGAACTGCGAGCGCGTGTAGGCCAGCGTCATGGGGTTCTCCCCGAAGCCCGTGTCGCGCCGGAAGTCGCCCAGGCCGAAGCCGAGGCGGTACGTGGAGCGAGCGCCGGCGATGGCCTGCAGGTGCTGCACGCCGCGGGCCGTCTCGACGAGCGCCACGATCCGCGTGTCCTTGAGCAGCTCCGCGGTGCGGGTGACGTGCTCCGGTGACTCGACCATGGCCAGCATGACGCCGTCCAGGCCGCGGACGCCGGCGAGGGCCCGGAGGTCCTCCTCCCACCACTGGGTGCCGAAGCCGTTGACGCGCACCCATGCGTGGTGCTGCTCGCCGTGCTCGTCCCGGGCGTCCAGCCAGCTGATGACGTTGCGGCGGGCGCGCTCCTTGTCCTTGGGCGCCACGGAGTCCTCGATGTCCAGGACGACGACGTCGGCCGCGCTCGCCCGGGCCGCCGCGAACCGCTCGGCCTGGGCGCCGTTGACGAGCAGCCAGGAGCGGGCGAGCTCCGGGCCGACCGCGGGAGCGGCGACCTGGGGAACCAGCGGCAGGGACGAGGTGGTCGGGGTCGTCGGCGTGGTCTCGATCGAGGTGGCAGTCATGAGGGCGTACCCGTTCTCCGTGAGGTGCAGCGAGCTGCGGTGTGACAGATGTGCCGGGGCACCCGTGCTGGGAGGGCAGGTGCTGCCCGGCGGAACCGTGACCGGTGCCGGGCCCGCGGGAACGATCGCGTCGCGGGGGTCCGGCCGGTGCGTGCCCCGGACCGGGGATCGCGAGGTGGGCGAGCCGGTCCGTGCGCGCTGGATCAACGCGCTCGGCAGGTGCGGTGACTCCACCGTAACCCAGATCACACCGGGACGCCACCCGCCGTGCCCGGGCACGGGTCCGGGCTCAGGAGCGGCGCGCGGTGCGGGCGGTCGCGGGCGCGGTCCAGGGGTCCTCGGGCCAGGGGTGCCGGGGGTAGCGGCCGCGCATCTCGGCGCGCACCTGGGCGTAGGGGCCGGACCAGAAGGAGGCGAGGTCGTCGGTCACGGCCAGCGGCCGCCCCGCCGGGGAAAGCAGGTGGAAGAGGACCGGGACCCGGCCGCCGGCCACGGCCGGGGACGCCGCCCACCCGAAGCACTCCTGGAGCTTGACGCTGACCACGGGCCGGCCGGCGGGGTCGTCGGCGGCCGGGTAGTCGATCCGGGCCCGGGAGCCGCTGGCCACGGTCAGCCGCTCGGGCGCGAGCTCGTCGAGGCGGGCGGCCTCCGGCCACGGGAGCAGCCGCCGCAGGGGCGGGGCGAGGTCGACCCGGCGGCCGGCGGCGAGGGCGTCGAGCTCGGGGGCGAGCCACTCGTCGAGCCGGTCGAGCAGGGCGGCGTCGGACACGTCGGGCCACGGGTCCCCGAGCCGGTGGTGGAGCAGCGCGAGCCGGCGCCTCAGCCGGTCGGCGCCGTCCGACCAGCCGAGCAGGCCGAGGCCCTGCTCGGCCAGGGCGGCGCGCACCGCCTCGCGGGCCGCCGCCGGGGTGGGCCGCACCGGGGTCGAGGACAGCTCGATCGCCCCGAGGGCCCGGACCCGGCGGGCGCTCGCCCGCCCGTCCTCGAAGCGGGTGCGGACCTCGTCGGTGAGCAGGTGCTCGGCGCAGCGCTCGGCGAGGGGCCGGTCGAGCGCCGCCGCGGCGCGCACGACCGCCCCGGTCCCGGCGGCGGCCTGGCCGGACGCCCGGGTGACGTCCGCGACGGCGAGCCACTCGTGGCCCGCCAGGCCGCTCCCCGGGGCCAGTCCCGCACGGGTCCCGGAGGCGAGCAGGTAGGTGTCCCCCACCTTCCGGGCGACCCGCTCCGGCAGGGCCAGCGCCACGACGGCACCGGTCACGGAATCGGCCGGGACGTCCCCGGCCGCCGGCGGCGCGGGCGCTGCGGAGAACGCGGGGTCCGTGGCGATCCGCTCCAGCCGGCGGGCCTCGTCGGCCCAGCGGCGGGCCTCCGGGGCCCGCCCGGCGCGCAGCTCGGCGAGCAGGCGGGTCAGGTCCCCGCCGGGCGGACGGTGGTCGTCCGAGACCATCGCGACGACCTCGGCCGCCGGCCGGGCGCCCACCGCGTGGGCGCCGTCCAGCAGGCCGCGGGCCAGGCG
>NZ_NSKF01000042.1:0-21579 GCF_002287015.1 Kocuria sp. WN036 | reverse complement strand
CGCCGGGTGATCTGCTCGACCAACGCCATCGAGTCCCTCAACGCCCGGTTCCGCAGGGCGGTGCGGGCACGTGGCCACTTCCCGAATGAGCAGTCCGCGATGAAGACGCTGTACCTGGTCGTGCGATCCCTGGACCCGAAGGGCACCGGGCAGACACGATGGGTCACACGGTGGAAGCCGGCGCTGAACGCCTTCGCCATCACCTTCGCCGACCGGATGCCGGCGGCGGAGAACCACTAACCATGGAAACGCCTCTTACACCGTTAGAGCGACAGTCCCGGTTTCGGTTCCGCGGGGGGATCATTCGGATCTGTGGCATGGGGATGGGCCGTGGAGGCGGCCATGATGCTGGTCAGAAGGTTTACGGTGTGCTCCACCGGCGGACGTGGATGCGCCGACTTGCTCTGCGTCCAGGTGGCCATGGTGAAGCGCAGGGCTCCGAGAACGAGATGGGCCATCAGCCCGGCCTGTTCTCGCAGGTCGTTCAGGGACGTCGAGGTGCCGTGGTTCCTGCGCAGTCGCAGGAAGATCAACTCCGTCAGATCGTCGTGGGTGGCATTCATGGCCTCCATCGCTTTGCGGAAGATCTGCGGGTAACGCAGGACCATCTGCATGCGGGCGGCCATCAGCGCGTGATCGGGTTCAGGGTTGCTGGTGGTGAGGCTGTTGCTGACAAGTTCGAGGGCTTCCGCCAGAAGGTTCGTCCCGTCCGAGACGAGGAACTCGCGGGCTAGTCTCTCGTGGATCCGCGGGGCTTGGGTGCCGATGAGAGCCTCGTCCTTCGTCTTGAAGTAGTTGAAGAACGTCCGTTGCGATATGTGGCTCATCTCGCAGATCATCTCCACGGTCACGTGGTCCAGGCCGTGTTCCTGGACCAGTGCGACCGTGTGGCGCTCGATCATGAGGGCTCGGGCGCGCTTCCGCTCGGTGGTCCCGTGGCTGCTGGGCACCTGGGGTCCCGTCCTTTCGGAGGCTATTCGTAGCGCAGGGAGTCGATGGGGTTCTGCTTGGCGGCCTGTCGGGCCGGCAGGGTG
The DNA here is from genome assembly GCF_002287015.1 of Kocuria sp. WN036. Lineage (NCBI taxonomy): Bacteria > Bacillati > Actinomycetota > Actinomycetes > Micrococcales > Micrococcaceae > Kocuria > Kocuria sp. WN036. The sequence continues at coordinate 20,545 of NZ_NSKF01000042.1, read as the reverse complement.
CCGGCCAGGAAGGCGATCGCCATGATCAGCAGGATCACCCCGGCCACGGTGGTGGGCTTGAAGAGCATGATGCTTAATCCCGGCAGCCCGGAGAGCGCTCCCTCGGCCAGCGCCGAACTGACGACCGACCCGAGGCCCACGGCCGCACCGGCACCGATCGCACTGCCCAGGAATCCGATGACGACGGCCTCGAGGCTGAACAGGGCGAAGACCCGGCCTCCGCTCATGCCCATGGCCTTCATCAACCCGATCTCTCGGGTGCGTTCCTGCACGCTCATGAGCAACGTGTTGATGATCCCGAAGCTGGCCGCGACGAGGGCAATCACGGCGAAGGCGTTGAGAATGCCCACGATGCCGCTGATGACGGTCTGGATCATCCCCAGCTGATCCTCGGTGGTCTGGGCCGTGAGCCCGGCCTCGGCCAGGGAGGACTTCAGGGCATCGACCTCTTCCTCGGCCAAGGAGGTGTCGAAGTGGGCGATGGCGGCGACGAAACCGGGGGTGCCGGTGCCGATGCCGGCGGACTGGATGTCTGACAGCTCCGCGAGCAGGGCCTCGTTCATGCTCGCCCCGGAGGCAAGCAAGCTCTCCCGTGCGACCCCGACCACGGTCGCCTCCACGGTGTGCTGCTCGCCCAGCACGTCGGTGATACCGAGTCGGACGGTCGAATCGAGGGCCTGCTCGGCGGAGTCGAAGCCCAGCGGTGCCACGTAGGGAGACGGAAGGACGACCTCGTGCTGGGCAGAGCCCCCTTCGAGCTGCCGTCCGGCTTCAAGGTCGGCCCGGGCGATACTGCCCACAGGGTTCGCTGTGAACTCGTAGGCGGTCCCGTCGTCGAAGGAGATGTACTCCGGGGCCACCATGCGTAACGGGTCCGCGTCGAGGACGCCCTCGGTGTCCCGGATCACCTCGAGGTCCTCTGCGGTCAGCGGGTCAGGGACGCCCCGGCCCGGAACAGGTGGTCCGGCAGGAGACTGTGCTGCCTCGGGGTCGTATTCCGCAGGGCCCTCACCGGCGGCTGTGTCCTCGGACGTCTTCTGGACGAAGAGCATGTCCGCCGACCCCATGGCCGAGACCTGCTTGTCCACGTACTGCGCGACACCCGCCCCCACTGCGCTCGTCAAGGTCAGGGTAAATGCTCCCACGAAGATCGCCAGCACGGTCAAGGTGGTGCGCAGCTTGGAGCGGAAGGTGTTGGCCACCGCTGAGGAGATCAGGTCCGGGGCGTTCATGCCTGGCTCGCTTCTGTTGCGCTGTCGTGGGCCGACGGAGTCGTGCGTTCGATCAGCCCGTCGCGCACGAAGACCTGCCGGTCGCAGCGGGCAGCGAGGTCGACGTCGTGGGTCACCACGATCAGGGTGATGCCCTTGTCCCTGTTCAGGCCAAAGAGAATGTCCTCCACGGTGGCACCGGTGGCCGTGTCCAGATTTCCGGTCGGCTCGTCAGCGAAGATGATGCTGGGCTCGTTCACCAGCGCACGACTGATCACGGCTCGTTGCTTTTGCCCGCCGGAGAGGTCCGTCGCCTTGTTCCCGGCCTTGTCCGCCAGTTCCATCCGCTCCAGCACCGCCATACCCGCCCGGCGCCGTTCGGCCGCGCTGACCCCGGCGATTTTCAGCGGTAGCACGACGTTGTCCAGCACTGACGTGTTCGGTGTGAGGAAGAACTGCTGAAACACGAACCCGAACTGCTGGTTGCGCAGCGTGTTGAGCTGCTTGGCCGACAATTTGCGCGCATCCAGCCCGGTGACCCGCAGCGAGCCGGCGTCCGGTTCGTCCAGCAGAGCCAGGATGTGCATGAGCGTGGACTTGCCCGAACCGCTCTTCCCCACAATGGCCACGCTCTCCCCTGCGGCCACCTGCAGCGACACCCCCTTCAACGCGTCAAAACGCGTCGCCCCTGACCCGTAAGACTTAGTGATGCCCTGGGCGTCGACCACTAGTTTCCCGGTCACCATTGGTCTGTCCTCATGCTGCGCCAACCTCTCCCCGTCACATATCTGCAGTTACTGCAAGATTTGATGTACTCGCTGCAAATTAGCAGTTGCACCTGATCGGATGCTGCGAAGCGGGTCCCGGCCCGGCGGTACCGTCACCGGGGCCCGGCTCGGACGATGACAGGGCGATCCTGGGCAGGATCGCGTTGATGCTTACTGCCGAGGACCGGCAGCGGGGGGAACCAGCCGCCCCACGGGTTGCTGGACGTCGGAAGGGATGACGTTCCGGGGCAGCTGGGCCTGAATCCGCCGACGTGGGTTTTCCGGTGATGTGATCAGGAGCTGGCCGGCGGTTGCTGACTCTGGACGTGCGGGACTGACCCCGGCCTGCCAGGCCTTGCCGCTTCGGGTCCTCGTTGATGCGGTCAGGGAAGAATGATCAGGCGAAGTCGGGTCCCGGGTGGTGTAGCGCGGTGGCCTTGTTCGTCGTTCCGGACGAGAGCGCGGTCACCGCGGTCACCGCGCTACACCACTGTCAGGGGCTCCACTGCGGAGCTGCAGAGCGCTGCGGACTTCGGACCAATGCGCAGCATCGGACTGCCCCCAAGACGGGCGGCAAGCCACCGGGGCCGGCGCCGTGGGAAGGCGGGGTGAGAAGGGCCCCGCTTCGTATGGGTTTCCCCACCACACCCGTGCCCTGATTCTGTGCGCCGGTTGGTTGATCGTCCTGCTGCCCGGGATGGAGGAGCTTAGGAGCAGCGGGATCCGACGTTGTCAGGGGCGCCATGGGTTCCGGCGCCGAGGTCGACTCCCAAGGCTCAGGAGCCGGCGTTCATGGCGTTCTGGCGTTTCTTCTCAGCGGCGGCCGGGTCCCTACTGGTTGACCGCGGACATGTCCTCGTAGCGGTCACCGGCCGGGGCGGCGACCTGGTCTAGTGCGGCCAGGTGCTCGTTGGTGAGCTCGATCGCGTCCGCGGCGGCGTTCTCCTCCAGGTAGCTCACCCGCTTGGTGCCCGGGATCGGGGCGATGTCATCGCCCTGGGCCAGCAGCCAGGCCAGGGCCACCTGCCCGGGCTTGGCGCCCAGCTCGGCGGCCACCGCGTCCACCTGCTCCACGATGCGGATGTTGTGCTGCAGGTTCTCCCCGGCGAAGCGGGGGTTGTTGCGACGGAAGTCCCCCTCGTCCAGCTGCTCGATGGAGCGGATGGTGCCGGTGAGGAAGCCCCGGCCCAGTGGGGAGTACGGCACGAACCCGATACCCAGTTCCCGCACCGTGGGCAGGATCTCGTGTTCCGGCTCCCGGGACCACAAGGAGTACTCGGTCTGCAACGCGGTCACCGGGTGCACCGCCTGTGCCCGGCGGATCGTGGCCGGGGCCGCTTCGGAGAGCCCGATGTGACGGATCTTGCCCTCCTGGACCAGTTCGGCCAGGGCCCCCATGGTCTCCTCCACCGGGGTGGCCGGGTCCATGCGGTGCTGGTAGTACAGGTCGATGTAGTCGGTGTTCAACCGCTTCAGCGAGCCCTCCACCGACAGCCGCACGTTCTGCGCGCTGCCGTCCAACCCGGGGCTGTCGCCGGCGCGGTGGGAGATAGTGCCGAACTTGGTGGCGACCACGACCTCCGAGCGGCGGGAGCCCAAGGCCCTGCCCAGCAGTTCCTCGTTGGCGTAGGGGCCGTACATCTCCGCGGTGTCGAAGAACGTGATGCCCAGATCCAGGGCCCGGTGGATCGTGGCGATCGACTCGGACTCATTGGCGCCGCTGCCGGTGTAGAACGCCGACATGCCCATGCATCCCAGCCCCAGGCGGGAGACCTCAAGCCCTGCGGTGCCCAAAGTGACGTGCTTCATGGTGGTGCCGTCCTTTCCTGATCAGTGCTGCTCCAGGACCCCGGGCCCGGCAGAGCCGGGGTCTGTGCGCCCCTGCGTCGATGGGTGGGGGTATGGGGGTTCAGGCGTGTGCTTCAACGGTATCGCGGTGCGGTGCGGGGCGGGTACCGGCGGGTGCGGGCAGTTTCGCGCCTTCCACATCGACGTCGGGCAGGATGCGGTCCAGCCAGCGAGGGATCCACCAGGCGGTGCGTCCCAGCAGGTGCATCGTGGCCGGGACGATGGTCATCCGCACCACGAAGGCGTCCACGAGCACTCCGAAGGCGAGGCTGAAGCCGATGGGGCGGACCATGGCCATTTCGGAGAAGATGAACCCGGCGAACACGGAGGTCATGATGATCGCGGCCGCGGTCACCACCCGCGCGCCGTGGCTGAAGCCGGTGCGCACCGCGGTGCGGGGGTCCTGCCCGTGGATGTAGGACTCGCGCATGCCCGAAACCAGGAACACCTGGTAGTCCATGGCCAGGCCGAAGAGCACCCCGATGAGGATGATCGGCAAGAAGCTGAGCACGGCCGAGGGGTTGTGCACCCCGAAGATCTCTCCGAGCCAGCCCCACTGGTAGACGGCCACGATGGCCCCGAAGGTCGCCGCCATCGACAGCAGGAACCCTCCGGTGGCCAGCAGCGGGACCAGGATGGAGCGGAAGACGAGCATGAGCAGGATCAGGGACAGCCCCACGACGATGCCGAGGTAGGGGGCCAGGGCGGTGCTGAGCTTCTCGGACACGTCGATGTTGGCCGCGGTCTGTCCGGTCAACCCGATGCTCACACCGGTGTCGGCTTCGATGGCCGTGGCGCGCTGGCGCAGGTCGGCCAAGACCTGTTCGGTGCTGGCACTGGCCGGGCCCTCGGTGGGAACGACCTGGAAGACGACGGTGCGCCCGTCCTCGCTGACGATCGCCGGCAGGGCGGCGGTGACGTTGTCGACGGCGCGCAGCTGATCGGCCACGTCGTACTGCAGGTCCTGCGAGGCGGTGTCGCTGAGCCCGCCGGGCAGCTCTCCCACGGCGATGATGGGCCCGTTGACGCCTTCTCCGAAGGCCTCGCCCACCAGGGTGTAGGCCTGATAGGCCTCCGACTCGGGGGACTCGGAGCCGCCGTCGGGCAGGGCGACGCGCAGGTGCTGGGCGGGCAGGGCGATGATCGCCAGAACGAGCACGCTGAGCGCCAGGACGATCCCGGCATGGTTGGTGACGAACGCCCCCCAGCCGTGGCGGCTGTGCTCCTGGTCGGCGGCCTCCTCCACGGATTCGGCCGAGGTCCCGGCCCGTTCGGCGTCGCGGGTCAAGGCGGTCTGGGCCGCGCGGGCCTTGGCCCAGGCGCGGGACGAGAGCACCTTCGGCCCGATGAAGCCCAGGGCGGCCGGTGTCAGGGTGAGAGCCACCAGCACGGCCAGGGCCACGGTGGCCGCGGCGGACAGACCCATGATCGTCAGGAACGGCAGACCTGGCACCGCCAGGGCGGCCAGGGCGACGACGACGGTCACCCCGGCGAACAGCACCGAGTTGCCGGAGGTGCCGTTGGCGCGGGCCACGGACTCTTCCAGGTCCATCCCGTGCATCAGCTGGGTGCGGTGCCGGTTGACAATGAACAAGGAGTAGTCGATGCCCACGGCCAGGCCCAGCATCAGGGCCAGGAAGGGGGAGACCGTGGACATCTCGACCACCCCGGACAGGGCGAAGGTCGCCCCCACCCCCACAGCCACCCCGGTGATGGCCATCAGCAGGGGCAGACCGGCCGCGATGAGCGTGCCGAGCATGATGATCAGCACCAGGGCGGCCACGGCCACCCCGATGATCTCGGAGCTGCCCATGACCTCGGAGACGTCCTGGGTGATGTCCTGGCTGATGTAGACCTCGATCCCGGACTCCTCAGCGGCGTTCAGGGTGGTCTGAACCTGCTCACGGATCTCGGCCGGGACGTTGTAGATGGAGTCGCTGAACTGCACCTGGCTCAGCGCGACCTGCCCGTTCTCGGAGACGACGCGCATGTCCTGGGCGGCGCCGACCTGGCGCTGGGCCACAGCCAGGGACTCCTCGTTGTCGGTGATCTCCTGCGCCTGGGCCTCCAGTTCCGCACTGGCCGTCTCGAGCTGCTCCAGGCCCTGCTGCGCCCCGGGCGCCCCGGCCGCGGCCGCGGCCTGGAGCTGCTCGCGCTGCTGGGCCATCTGCTCACGCCCGGCGGCGATCTGCTCCTTGGCCGACTCCAGCTGGGCCTGCCCCTGGGAGACCTGCTGCGCCCCGTCCTGGAGCTGGCGCTGGAGCTCGAAGGGATCGGCGGCTGCTTCCACCTCCGGCATCTGCTCCAGTTGCTGCAGGGCCTGGCCCACCGCTGCTTCCTGTTCGTCGGTGAACTCCCCGGCCGGGGAGTGGAAGACCACCGATCCGCTGCCGCCGGCCGCCTCGGGCAGCTCCTCCTCCAGCCGGTCCAGGACCCGCTGGGTCTCGGTGCCGGGAAGGGTGAAGTTGTTGCTCAAGGTGCCGTGGAAGGCCACCGCCGCCCCGCCCACCCCCAGCACCAGGGCCACCCACACGGCGGTGACCCACCAGCGACGCCGGTAACAGAACCGGCCCAGTCGATACAGCACAGATGCCATGGGCGCTCACCGTTCTCGAAAAAGGAGGACAAGGAAGATGAAGAAGGGAGGGAAGGTCTAGCGGGTGAAGCCCTGGCGCAGATAGCCGACCACGTCGATCAGGTACTGCCGCAACAGGTCCAAGGACTCCTCGGTGACCTCGCCGCCGCAGCGGTGGAACCACTCGCTGAGGGCGGCTTTGCCGCACGAGAGCGCCGAGCCCACCAGGGCACCGACGTAGAGGGAGTCCATCTCCGGGCCCGAACGCCCGCGGATGGCCTCGACGAGCTTGTCGGCGCAGCTGTCCCACCCCTCCAGCTGGAACCGGTGCATCTGCGGATCAGCGCCTGCCGTGCCGTACACCTCGGCCATCGCCGCCAGATGGATCGGGTCGGCCAATGCGATCAGCAGCTCATGCATCGACTCCACCAGCGGCTCGTCGGCCGGACGGGCGAGGAACTGCTCGACCCCGTGATCCAGGAACTCATCCACGCTCACCGCCAACGCCGCCTCACGGCTGGGGAAGTAGTTGAAGAACGTCCGGCGCGACACCCCCGCCGCCGAGGCGATGTCCTCCACCGTGAACCGTCCCACGCCCCGGGCACGCAACAGGGCCAACGCCGCCTCGGCGATGGCCCTGCGGGTGGCCGCCTTGTTCAACTCCCGCCGGGACGCCGGCACCGCGGAAGGTTCCTCAACAGGAATCACAAATCCTTACACTACGTGCAAACTTGCACTGGGGGCAAAACTCTGTGCGGGGTGGAGGCGCGGACGGGGCCAACGGCGGCTGCCGGCGGGGCCGCGGCCCTGACTCTCGGAGTCGTCGGCGGGGAGGAGAATGTCACCCTCGGAGACGATCGCGCGGGCACTGGATGCCGACGCACCGCCGAAGTACTCGAACGACATTGCTGATCCTCGACCGACACCCTCGCGAGACAGTCGAGGTGACAAGGGCCTTTACAGTTCACAAGCCCCCTCCCACAGGGGGCTCTTCTGGGACGGGCCGGACCAACCGGGCTCACATCTTCATCATGACGGGCCTGATAACCTCGGGCGAGCCGGCTGCGGCCGCAGCCATTGGCCCGTCCGGTCGTATGATCCGCCTGATGCCGATGAAAGGGCTTTTCCCGTGCGTGGAGATCTCAAGGCCGCTTGTCGGCCCCTCGGTCTGGGCGAACGGTTCGTGTGGCGGCAGCAGCTGAGGACAGCGGAATCGTGGCTCGATCCGTCGGAGACCGTCCAAGCCCTGGCGCCGGGCTGGTGGCGTGGTCACCGCAGTCTCGCCGTGGTCACCACCTCGCGGTTGCTGCTGATCCACCCCGAGCTCGAGCAGTCCTCCTCCCAGGGAGTCTTCGCGCTCCGGAGCATTTCGCAGCTGAACGTCCATGCCACACCACCCGACGGTGCGCGGTTCCGGGTGAAGTGGGGTCTGAACCTGGAGGAGTTCACCCTCCCCCGACACGCCGCGGAGTTCGAACACGCCCTGCGCGCGGTGCTGCCCTGACCCCATCATCCGGGAAGAGCCGCCGCCTCGGGGTTGAGGCCCGCCTTGTCGAAGATCGCCCTCGCCCCGCCCGGGGTGCCAGATCCGCGGTGTGGCCGACACCCCGCACGACCCGGTGGGAGACCCCTCCGGTGCCTGCCGGCGACCTCGCCCCGGAGGTGTCGGAATCTGCGACCGCCGGGGACCTATGGCCTGTCCTGCGAATCCATGCACCGCTCCGGTGGGGTGCTCGGAAGCCGCTGCTGGCGGTGTGCGGAGGAGCGCGCAGGGACCCGGGACGTTGCCCAGCATGCCCGCGATAGAAACAATGGGCGCATGGGTTGCCACGCCGATGTGAGAGATTCCTGATGTCTTCCGCTGAGACGAGCGCTGGTCGGGGCCCCGGAAGCGATCCGCGCACGAAGCCAGGGGTCAATCTGGATCGGCGCACGGTGGTCTCGGGGTTCTTGTTCGGGTGCGGGATCGCAGCCTCGATGATCGACCTGTTCGTCTTCCATCTGGGTCTGCAGTGGCACCACTTCTACGACCTGTCGACCACGCAGGTGGCACTGACCGCCGACGGGTTCTTCCACGCCTTCGGGTGGTTCATCACCATCTGGGGGCTGTTCCTGCTCGCTGATCTGCGCCGCCGCACCGAGGTGGCCTGGAAGCGCTGGGCCGGGGCGGTGGTCACCGGCGTCGGGTTCTTCCAGCTCTTCGACGGAGTCATCGACCACAAGGTGCTGCGGATCCACCAGGTCCGCTACGACGTGGAGCTGCTGCCCTACGACGTGGCCTGGATCGGCTCGGCCGTGCTGCTGCTGGGCATCGGGGCGCTCATCCTCTGGCGCACCCGCCCGGCCCGCGCCACCGGCTGAGCAGGCACGCCGTGGACCACCAGCACCACACCGACCACGACATCACCGGAGGCAGCCCAGCCCAGGGCGTGGAGGTACTCGGGTGGGTGGTCTTCGACGTCCTGGTCGTCCTGGCCCTGACCGCAGCCGCGGCCAGCTACGCGGTGGCCCTGTGGGCGGCCCGGGATCGCAGCCCGGTCCCGGGCCACCGCACCATGTTCTGGTACGCAGGTCTGGGTTGCGCCGGGGCCGGTCTGATCGGTCCGGTCGCCACGGCCGCGCACACCAGTTTCGCCGCCCACATGGCCGGGCACTTGCTGCTGGGCATGATCGCCCCGCTGCTGCTGGTGCTGGCCGCCCCGATCACCTTGGTTCTGCGGGCCCTGCCCGTGGCCCAGGCCCGGTCGCTGACCCGCCTGCTGCGCCACCCCGTGGTGCGGGTGGGCACCCACCCGGTGGTCGCGGCCGGGCTCAACGCGGGGGGCCTGTGGGTTCTCTACACCACGGACCTGTACCAGTTGATGCACACCTCGGTGCTGCTCCACGGGCTGGTGCACGCCCACATCGTCGTGGCCGGTTACCTCTTCACCGCCTCCCTGGTCGGGGTGGACCCGGACCCGCACCGGGCCTCCCTCCCAGTGCGCTCGGTGGTGCTGATCGTCTTCATCGCCGCCCACTCGATCCTGGCCAAGTGGCTCTACGCCCACCCGCCGGCCGGGGTCCAGGCCCCTGAGGCCCAGGTCGGGGCGCAACTGATGTACTACGGCGGTGATGTCGTGGACATCATCCTGATCGTGCTGCTGTTCACCGGGTCGTACACCGCCACCCGGCCCCGCCAGAGCACCATGGCCGCTTCCCGCCCGACCACCTGAGCGCCGGTGAACCCACGGTGCGCCGAGGACGACGACAACGAAACGCAGAGACGACCATGACCACCACATCGCGTCTGAACGAGACCCTGCGCGCGGCTGGCGTCGGAGGCGTGTGCCAGCGGATCTTGGACAAGCTCGACGTGTAGGGCTGGTGCCCGGGGCACCCCGCCGAGGGCGAGGGGCCACCCGGTTGCCGTTCTATCGGGCGCCGACGGCTGCGCTGTCCTCGAACCGGGTGCGGTGCTGGTCCTGCTCGGCCGGCTCGGTCTCTTCCGGGTCCTCGGCGGTGATGAGGAGGTTGCCCTCGCCGGCGGCCTCGGGCACCACGTCGCGTTCGATCGTGGTGGCCAGGGCCTTTTCCTGCACGAAGCACAGCAGCACTGCCGCGAGCAGGGCCAGCGGCGCGATCCACAGGAAGATCGGGGTCAGGGCGTCGTTGTAGGAGGTGATGATCGGGGTCCGGATGGCCTCGGGCAGCGACGCCACCACGGCCGGGGTCAGCGAGTTCGTGCCGCCGGTGGCGCCGCCGGCCTGGGCGGGCAGGCGCTGGGCCAGCAGGTCGGCCAGGCGCCCGGCGAAGACGCTGCCCACGACCGCCGAGCCGAGGGTGGCCCCGATCTGGCGGAAGTAGTTGTTCGACGCGGTGGCGGTGCCGACCTGGCGCAGCGGGAAGGTGTTCTGCACGATCAGCACCAGGATCTGCATCGACAGCCCCAGGCCCAGGCCCAGCACCGCGAGGTCGGCGCACAGGCGCCACAAGGGGGCCTCGGCGGTGAGGGTGGAGAGCAGGACCAGGCCCGCGGCGACCACGACGCTGCCGGCGATCGGCATCCACTTGTAGCGCCCGGTGCGGCTGACCAGCGCCCCGGAGACGATGGAGGTGACCAGCAGGGCGCCCATCATCGGGATCATCAGCAGCCCGGAGTCGGTGGCGTCGACCCCGTGGACCATCTGCAAGTAGGTGGGCATGTAGCCGATGGCCCCGAACATGGCCACGCCGATGAGCAGCCCCGCCACGGTGGTGAGGTTGAAGTTGCGTTCGGCGAACAGGTGCATCGGGATGATCGGCTCGGCGGTGCGCCGCTCCACGGCCACGAAGGCGGTCCCGGCCACCAGGGTGGCGGCGATCAGACCGAGGATGACCGGGTCGGTCCAGTCGTACTTGCTACCGCCCCAGGTGGCGAAGAGCACCAGGCAGGTGGTGGCCACGGCCAGCAGGACCATCCCGCCGACGTCCAGACGGGGGCGCCCGGGGCGCCGGGGCAGGTGCAGGAACAGCACGGCACCGGCCAGGGCGAGCAGCCCCAGCGGGATGTTGATCCAGAAGGCCCAGCGCCAGCCGGGGCCCTCGGTGAAGAACCCGCCCAGCAGCGGCCCGGCCACCGAGGCCAGGGCGAAGACCCCGCCCATCACGCCCATGTACTTGCCGCGCTCCCGCGCTGGGACGACGTCGGCGATGGTGGCCTGGGACAGGATCATCAGCCCGCCACCGCCCAGGCCCTGGAAGACCCGGGCGAGGATGAGCACCTCGATGGTGCCGGCCAGGGCGCCGACGACGGAGCCGGCCATGAACAGCACGATCGCGGCGATCAGCAGGGGCTTGCGGCCCATGAGGTCCCCGAGCTTGCCGTAGATGGGCATCGTAATGGTCGAGGCCAGGATGTAGGCGGTGATCACCCACACCATCTCGTCCACGCCGTTGAGCTCGCCCACGATGGTGGGCAGGGCGGTGCTGAGCACGGTCTGGTTGAGGGCGGCCAGCAGCATGGAGAGCATCAGGCCGATGAAGAGCAGCATCAGGTGCTGTTTCTTCTCGGCCGGTTCTGCCCGGTGGGCAGGGGTACGGGTCATGAAAGATTCCTCTGCAGGTCGTAGAAGAGACGGAAGGCGGGGGCCAGGTCCGGGGCCTCGGGAGCGGCGGCGGCAGCTGCGCCACCGGGGGTGAGGGCGAAGCGCAACGGCACCCCGGCGAGCATCACGAGCATCCGGGCGGCTTCTGCGACGTCGTGCCCGGCCACACCGGCCGACCAGGCCGGGTGCTCGGCCAGCAGGTGCGTGACGGCCCGGTGGACCAAATCCTCGGCCTGGGACATCAGCTCCCGGCGGCGCTGGGCCAGGTGGGGGTAGCGGCCCATCAGCTCACGGCGCCGCTGGGCGTCACCGCCCGCGTGGGCGCTGCGGGCCACCGCCAGCAGCAGGCGGGAGACCTGCTCCAGCACATCGCGGTCCAGGGAGAACCCCTCGAGCAGCGCCGGGTCCAGGGCGGGGGCGCGCAGGCCGAGCACCGCGTCCTCCTTGGACGGGAAGTAGTTGAAGAACGTCCGGGGCGAAACGCCCGCGGCCTCGGCGACGGCCTCCACCGTGGTGCGCTCCAGGCCGCGCTCCAGGACCAGCTCGGCGGCGGTCTCGTGGATCACCGTCCACGTGTGGGCTTTCTTGCGTTCACGCAAGGACACGGGGGCCTGAGTCATACCCCTATTATTGCACCACTGCATGTATTGCACAAATGCACTTATGTAGTGATGCACTTCTCTGGGGTGCCGCCAGAGCGCGCTGAGCGGGTCCTGTCGCGGTGTGTTGACCGCGACAGGGATAGGTGACGCTGCTCACTCGCCCGCCCCCGGATAGCCCGGGACCGCGGGGGTCGCAGGGGTCGCGGGGGTGCGCAAATGGTGTTGCCGCGCAGCGCAGAGGGTGTTCCACCAGCAGGTGGCGTCGGGCGTCCAGGTGATCCGGGTCTACGGCAAGGCCGCGATGACCGGGCCGGTCCTCACCGCCCCAGCCTTGCCCCGCAGCCGTGGCAGGGGGGTGGCCCTCGACTCTGCCCCGGTGCAGGATGCCCCGTGGTGTGATCTGGCCCAGGGCCGAGCTCACGGCCTCGGATGCCCCGCGGAAGAGCGGGAGACGCCCCCGGGGGGTGCTCTGTGCGCGAGCCCGACAGCTGGGATCCTCCTGGGTCGGCGGAGATGACGGCGGGGGCCGCACAGTGCGACAGCGACGGGGGGTCTCGTCGCGGCCTGGGGGCGCTGCCGGGCCGTGGCTGGACCGGACGGGACCACAAGGCCGCAGGCTGGCCCGGCCCTGGGCGCCGAGGATGGAATTGCACACAGTGCAACGCTGCACTTAGTGTAGTGGCTGCGATGCAGTCTTCCCATGGTTTTCCCCAGGTCCAGCCGCCGGTCGATCGGCGGGAGGCGTTGAAGCATTTCAACCGCCGGGCCATTCTCGACGCCGCCGAGGCCCTGGTCGAGGAGCGTGGTGTGGGCGGTTTCACCGTCAATGACCTCGCGGAACGGGCGGGGGTGTCGCGGCGGACGATCTTCAATCATTTCGCCTCGGTGGAGGATGCCGTCCACACCCGGTTCAGCGAGTTGCTCGGGTCGATCGTGGACGATTTCGTGGCGGCCGCGGCGGCCGCCCCGCCCACGGGGACTCCGAGCATCGGGACGGTGTTCGAGCAGCTGGTCGCCGCGATCGATACCGCCGATCTGATCCCGCCGTTGTCGCACATGGCTCGATTGCTCGGCGGTAACGAGGACCACCCGGCGACCGTGCTGTGGTCCCACGACGTGATGCAAACGCTCACCCTGCGCCTGACGGCCGTGATCGCCGATCGCTATCCCACCGCGGATTCCTTCACCGTCGGCCTGCTGGCCAGTTCCTTGCTCAACGCCCTGTCGCTGACTGTCGAGCAGTGGCACGCCGAGACCGGTGCGGTGGACACCGCCCAGTCACGGGCGGTTTGGCAGCGGTTGCTGGACACCACGGTGGGGTATCTGCGGCACGGCTTCGGCTGAGAGGCCCCTCCTTCCCGGTTCTTCCGTTTCCCTACGACCGACAGAGACTAAGACATGGCACACCTGTTGTACCGACTCGGGCGCTTCGCCGCCCGCCGCGCCTGGGTCGTGATCGCCGCCTGGGTGGCGGCGCTGATGCTGGCCGGCGGCGCCTTCGCCGTGGCCGGCGGTCAGTTGACCAACACGATGAGCATCCCCGGCACCGAGACCCAGCGCCTGGCCGATCGCCTGCAGTCCGAGCTGCCGCAAGCCGCCAATGGCACCGGGCGCATCGTCTTCGCCACCGAGGACGGGGAGCCCTTCACCACCGAGCAGCGCGAGCAGATCGGCGCGGCCCTGGCCGCGACCGAGAACACCTCGGGGGTGGAGGAGATGCTCAATCCCTTCACGGCGCAGCAGCAGCGCCAGGACCAGGCCCAGCAGCTCACCGACGCCCAGGAACAACTGTCCGACGGGCGGGAGCAGTTGGCCCAGGCCCAGCAGACGATCGCGGAGAACCAGGCCAAGCTCGACGCGGCCCGTGAGCGGGCCGAGGAGGCCGACGCCCCGGCCCCCTCGCTGCGCGAGCTCGACACCCAGCAGCAGGGCCTGGACGAGGCTCGCGCGCAGCTCGAGGACCAGCGGGAGGAACTGGAGGCTGCCGCACCCGAGCTGCAGCGCGGCCAGCAGCTGCTGGCCCTGACCGAGGACACCCGCACGGTGGCCGAGGACGGCACCGCCGCGGTCGCAGTGGTGAGCTTCACCGCCGAGCAGCAGGCCGTCACCGCCGAGACCAAGGAGGCGTTGCAGGAGGTCATCAACGAGGCGGACATCGACGGCGTGCAGGTGGAGTACTCCACCGAGATCTCCCAGGACGTCTCCCAGCTCTTCGGCCCGGCCGAGGTCATCGGGGTGATCGTGGCCGGCGTCGTGCTGCTGGTCATGCTCGGCACCCTGGTCGCAGCCGGGCTGCCCATCCTCACCGCCCTCACGGGTGTGGGGATCGGGGCGCTGACCACCTTGGCGTTCTCCGGGGTCGTGGAAATGGCCTCGGTGACCCCGATGCTCGGGCTCATGCTCGGGCTGGCCGTGGGCATCGACTACTCCCTGTTCATCCTCAACCGCCACCGCCAGCAGCTGCTGGCCGGGACAGAGCTGCACGAGTCCATCGGGCTGGCCACCGGCACCGCCGGCAACGCGGTGGTCTTCGCCGGACTGACCGTGATCATCGCCCTGGCCGCCCTCAACGTCACCGGCATCGGGTTCCTGGGCCTGATGGGCACCGCCGCGGCGACCTGCGTGGCCGTGGCCGTGCTCATCGCCATCACCCTCACCCCGGCGCTGCTGTCCCTGATGGGGCAGCGCCTGCTCAGCGCCCGGGCCCGCGAACGGGCCGCCCGCACCCCGGCACACGCGGCCCCGCACCGCGACGGGCCGGCGCTGCGCCACCCGATCCTGACCCTGCTGGCCGGCCTCGTCGTCCTGGGCACGATCGCTGTGCCCACCGCGGACATGCGCCTGGGCCTGCCCGACGCCTCCTCGGAACCGGCCGACTCCACCGCCTACCAGGCCTACCGGATCATCGAGGAGAAGTTCGGCGCCGGCGCCAACGGTCCGCTGCTGGTGGTCGCCGACCTGCCCGAGGACACCGACGAGGCCGAGGCCACCGACCTGCAGGTGACCATCGGGCAGGAGCTGCTGGAGCAGCAGGACGTCGTCTCCGTGGTCCCGGCCGGGCTCTCCGAGGACCGCCGCACGGCCGTGTTCCAGGTCACCCCCGACGGCGGGCCGGCCGACGAGTCCACGGAGAACCTCGTCAACGAGCTGCGCGAGCTCTCCCCGGAACTGGAGGAAGCGCACGGGGTGAGCATCGGGGTCACCGGCCTGACCGGCGGCAACATCGACGTGTCCCAGAAGCTCGCCGAGGCCCTGCCGCTGTACCTCACGGTGGTGCTGGGGCTGTCCCTGCTCCTGCTGGTGCTGGTCTTCCGCTCGATCCTCGTCCCGCTCATCGCCACCGCCGGGTTCCTGCTGACCCTGTTCGCCGCTCTTGGCGGAGTCGTCGCCATCTACCAGTGGGGCTGGCTGGGTTGGCTGTTCGGCGTCCACGACCCCGGCCCGGTGATCAGCTTCCTGCCCACCCTGCTCATCGGCATCCTCTTCGGACTGGCGATGGACTACCAGCTGTTCCTGGTCTCGGGTATGCGCGAGGCCTGGGTCCACGGCTCCTCCTCCCGTGCGGCCGTGCGCGAAGGGCTCAACGCCGGGCGGGCCGTCGTGACCGCGGCGGCGATCATCATGATCTCCGTGTTCGCCGGCTTCATGTTCTCCCACACGGCCATGATCCGACCCATGGGATTCGGACTGGCCTTCGGGGTGCTCGTGGACGCCTTCGTGGTGCGGATGATGCTCGTGCCCGCGGCCATGCACCTGCTCGGAGACAAGGCCTGGTGGCTGCCCCGCTGGCTCGACCGGGCCCTGCCCAACGTCGACGTCGAGGGCGAGTCCCTCCGGCGCGAACACGCACCCGCCGCGAGGGAACCGGAACGTGAGCTGGTCGGCGCCGGCACCCGGACCTGAAATACCTGGGCGGTGGAGACACCCGCCCAGCCCCCACCGCCGGAGCCCTCAGCGAGAGGCGACTGGAGAAACCGTTCTCGCTCCAGCCCGGCAATGACCTGATCGACCCGTCCGGGGCGAACCCCGGGCGGGTCGATCAGGCCAAAGATGTGCTCGATGGAACGGTGCGCGATGCCCGCCCAGCCGGCCTCATCCACCGCCACCCGGACCACAACATGGAGTCGCGCGAGGCGGGTGAGCGGCTTGGCCCCTCCGGCGCCCTGCCCGGCAACACAGATCAGGCAAAGGGCATAAACGGTCTCCGTGCGGTGATCCAACGGGTCCGGTCGGCCATCGAATGGTCCCGGGCATCTCCACCAGTGACCACAGGCGGTGTCAGCACGGTTCTGATCGATCACGCTCACGTACGGGCCAAAGCGGCGGTCCCCGGCACGCACAGGGTGCACGAAACCGGAGAAGCCTTGATCAACTTCGGCTGGACCCGAGGTGCTCCCCACTGTGAACGCCCGCAGGCGGGCGTCGTCCACCGCCCAACGATCCAGGCCCAGTACCTCGCCGGCGCGCAACCGGGCCAACAACTCGTGGGCGACCGGTCAGAGACCGGCTCGGGCCGCTCCTCAAGGGGCATACGCCGCGCTCATTCCGAAATGACCCCCGGCGCCTGGCGTGCAAAACGTCAGCGCGCCCGCCGTTCGAGCCCATAGCCCAGGCCGATCAGCCCCAGCATCCCCGCGCTGGCGAACCGCTCGTCGATCCACACGCCCCTGACCCGAGGGACCAGGTTGGGGAATTCCGCTTGAAGGCCCTGGGCGCCGGGGAAAGCGAAGGCTGCCCCCATGGAAGCCCAGAAGAACGCCGGCAACACCGCGCCCACCGCGGTGTCCCGCTCCGGGTCCAGGCCCTTGCGATTGAGCGCGTAAAGCCCGCCCGCCCCCAGGAGCGCGCTCACGGCGATGGTCATCGCATCGTGGAACCGGGCATGCGCAGGCCAATTCGGATTGAACAGATGGGTACGGTTCCAGTCCGCGGCGAACCCTCCCACCATGGTGGCTGCGGCAACGACGTTGAGGATGCTGCGCCCGGTCGACATGCCACCACTCTACCCGGGACGGCCACACAGTTCCCTGGCCCCAACGGGCCCCAGAACCTCCTGTGACGAGGGGGGTCTATAGGCCCGCCCCGTCACAGGCCACGCCTGCTTCTTCAGACACTGACCCTCCCCTCCCCCGGAAGCCAGCACCAGAGACAGGCACACAGAAGAGACCCGCACGGCAACGCCTGGGGGCGCCGGGCCTACCAGCACCAAGACCCACCGCGTGCCCTCGAGCACCGGATCCACCCCGACACCGCCCGAGCCCGGCAGGACAGCCGAGACAACCGGACCGGCGTGCCGACACGGGCAGCTCCGGCCGCGGCGGCCGGCGTTGCCCGTCCTGGGGAGGTGCGGAGAGACTGTGGCCACAGGCCTGAAAGGAGGTGCATGGTGTCTGAAGCGGATCACGATCTGCCGTGGACGGGATTGCCCTCCACCCTCGCTCCGCTGCTCAGCGCCCATCTTCCGGTGATCACCGAGCAGCTGCTGGCGGGGGTGCATCACGATGTCCCGGTCTACGCCGCGCCCCTGGGCGGTGCGCTGCGCCAGGAGATCCGGCACGGGGTCCAGGCCGCCCTGACCCGGTTCCTGGATCTGGCCGACACCGACCAGCCGGCCCTGCGGGAGGTGGACCGGGTGGTCTATGAGGGGTTGGGCCGGGCCGAGGTGCATCAGGGCCGGCCCATGGACGCCTTGTTCACCGCCTACCGCTCCGGGGCGCGCACGACCTTGCGGTCGATGTCGAAGGTGGCCATGGAGGCCGGGTTCGAGGCCTCGGTGCTGATCGTGCTGGCGGAGTCCGTGTTCGCCTACATCGAGGAGCTCTCCGCGGCCAGCGCCCAGGGCTACGCCGCCGAGCAGTCCGAGCGGGCCGGGGAACGCGACCGGTTGCTGGACCAGGTGGCGGAAATGCTCATCCGCGGTCACGCCGAGGAGGACGCGGTGCGCGCCGCGGTACTGGCCGCCGGCTGGATCCTGCCCGAACGGGTGGTGGTGGTCGTCCTGCCCGCCGGCCGGCGCCCGGGGCTGCGGTCCCGGTTGGGGCCAGGGGCAGTGCTCACCTCCCGCCCCGGGGACGTCGTGGCGGTCCTCCCGGAGCCTCCCACGTCGGCGGCCCGGCGGGAGCTGGGGCGGTCCCTGACCGGGCGCGCCGCGGTGGTGGGTCCGGGACGGCCTTGGCAGGCCGCCTCGGACTCGCTGCGCCTGGCCGTGGCCGCCCGGGACCTGTTGGAGCACGACGGGGAGGACCCGCTGTGGGTCCGCCAGCACCTCACCCGGCTGCTGCTGCACAGCGACCGTGCCCTGCTCGAAGACCTCGCCACCCAACGGCTGGCCCCGCTGGAACACCTCCGCCCGGCCCAACAGCAGCGACTGGTCACCACCTTGCTGTCCTGGCTCAAGCACCACGGGCAACGCGCGGTGATGGCCGCCGAGCTGGACATCCACGAGCAGACCGTCGGCTACCGCATCAACCAACTGCGTGAGATCTTCGGCGAGGCCCTCCACGACCCGCAGGCCCGCTTCGAGCTCGAGCTCGTCCTGCGCGCCCGGGCCGACCAGAACCCCGCGTGAGCAACGACCGCCCACAGGGGCAGGTTCTCAGCCCCTACGGCAGATCCTGCGGCAACCGGCCCAGCCCTAAGACGGCCATGACCGCCGCCAGCGCCGTGGCCGCCACCGTCATCGGGGCCAGACGAGGATCCCATTGCCGCCAGGCGGCGCGGACCGACCGCTCCGCCGGATACCCAAGGACCATCACCGCGCCCAGCACACCCAGCACCCGGGCCGCCCGCCGCCGGGGCCGCGCCAGCAGCTGAGCCGTGCACACCGCCTGCAGGGCAAGCATCAACCCAGAGGCCGAAAGCCCGGTGCCGAGCAACCACTGCTCGGCACCGATGCGCTCCGGGGATCCGCGTAGGACCCCGACGTCATAGGTGACGCGGTCTCGCAGCGCCTGACGCAGCCCGGCCAACCCCAAGCCCAGTTGCACGGCCGACACCAACGCAAGATGCTTCATCTCTTCCCCCTCCACTGTCGGCACCGGGATCCCCCGCGAGATCCGCGAACGAAATCCTCGAAGGGAGCCGCCCGGGGACGCCATACCGCCGACCCGGTGCCAGGTAGCAGCACCCACGATTCAGGATGCGCGCCCCACGGTCGCAAAGGCAACACATCACCGGAGAAACCCACGAACGCCCGCCTCCGAAGAGGCCCACGGGCAGATGCGCAGGCACACTGCGGCGCGATCCAAGGCACGGCAGCGGGAACCCGTGCTGTGTCCCGTGACGGGTTCAGTGGAGGCTTGATAGTGCCGCTCCGGCGGTCGCCGGGGCGGTGTGGTGACGATAGTAGGCGTCCTCGAACTCGGCCGGGGGCACGAGCCCGATCTCTCCGTGCAGGCGCCGGTAATTGAACCAGTCGACGTACTCGGCCACCGCGATCTCCAGGTCCTCGATCGACTTCCAGGGGCCCTTGTTGCGAATCAGCTCGGCCTTGAACAGCGAGTTGAACGCCTCAGCGAGGGCGTTGTCGTACGAATCGCCAGTGGATCCCACCGAGGCCACCGCCCCCGCCTCGGCCAGGCGCTGGGTGTAGCGCACCGCGACATACTGAACGCCCTTATCCGAATGATGCACGACCCCGCTGGTGTCATGGCCGTCATGGGATCGGGTCCACAACCCCATCTCGAGGGCGTCCAGAGCCAGGTCCGTGCGCAGGGAGGTCGACAGCTGCCACCCCACCACCCGCCGGGAGAACACGTCAATGACGAAGGCGGCGTATACCCAGCCGGCGAACGTTCTGCAATACGTGATGTCGGCGACCCACAGCCGGTCCGGGGCGGCGGCGGTGAAAGATCGTTCCACCAGGTCCGGGCGGGTCTCCGGTCCGGTGCCGGCCACCGTGGTGCGCGGGCCCTTGGCCCGAATGACCCCACGCAGACCCGCCGCCCTCATGAGCCGGTGCACCGTGCACCTGGCCACCTGATGGCCGTTCCGGCGCAGCTCGGCGTGGACCTTGGTGACCCCGTACACCCCGTAGTTCTCCGCATGCACCTTGGCGATGACCGCGGTCGTGGCCGCGTCGCTGACCGATCGCGCTGAGGGCGGGCGGGTCTTGGCGGCGTAATAGGTGCTCGGGGCGACCTGCAGAACCTTGCAGATCGGCTCGACCCCGTACTCGCCCTTGTGGGCGTCGATGTAGGCCACTACCTGTGGTGTGGGCGGTCGAGCTCCGCGATGCTCCTATGTCAAGCCGCAACCTCGAGAACTGGTTCCGGACCAGGGCGATGCCTGAGGTCGATTGGTGACTCCTTGGCCTTCTCATCGGCGCGCAGAGCGGCGAAGACTCGGTCCGAGATCCTCCGTCGTAGCAGTCGCATTGCTTCGGTGTGGGTCTTGCCGCGGGCCAATTGCTTGGCCACGTAGTCCGCTCCTTCGTAGCCCAGCCTCTGCTGGGTCACGGCGGCCATGTGCAGGGCGGTGT